>NZ_CP166961.1:2452729-2759320 GCF_041410465.1 Thalassotalea sp. 273M-4 | reverse complement strand
ATATTACAGACAAAGATGGACACTCAACTGAGGGCCAATAATGCAACCTTTATACCCTAAAATAAGCCCTAATAGTACCGCCTTTATTGAACGAGATGGGCATCAAATTTACGTTGAAGAAAGTGGTAACCCCCATGGGATTGCGGTCATCTATTTGCATGGTGGTCCTGGCGGGGGCAGTAGTGAAGATCATCGTCGTTATTTTGACCCACAAAAATATCGCATTATTGTGTTCGATCAACGAGGCTGTGGTAAATCAACCCCGCATGCTAGTGTCGAAAATAATTCAACTTGGGATTTGGTTGAAGACATTGAAGAAATTCGTGAGCATTTTGCTATTTCACATTGGCTTGTTGCGGGTGGCTCTTGGGGCACCACGTTAGCTTTAGCCTATGGCATTCGCTATCCTCATCATGTCTTAGGCTTTATTTTACGAGGCATATTTTTAGGCACACAAGAAGAAATAGACTGGTTATACGGTCCGCAAGGCGCTGCCGGTGTTTTTCCGGAATACTATCAAGAATTTTTACACCCTTTAAACGACAAATCGTTCTTAGATATTGTTCCTGCATATCATCATTTGTTGTTTGGTCATAATGAAATAGCTCGGGTGGCGGCAGCTAAAGCTTGGTCATTGTGGGAGTCGAAAATCTCAGCGTTGCATGTTAAAGATATGTCTTTAGAGTCAAAGGATGATACTCATCAAGCGATCGCAATGGCGTGCTTAGAAAATCATTATTTTAGTCATCAGTGCTTTTTAGAGCCTAACTATCTGATTGATAACCTGACCAAAATATCTCACTTGCCGGCCTACATAGTGCATGGTCGATATGATATGGTGTGTCAGTTAAAACAGGCATGGTTGTTAGCAAAAAACTGGGACAATGCGCAATTACAAATCATTCCTAAAGCCGGTCACTCTGGCTTTGAAGCAGGGATTATTGACGCCATGTGTAAAGCCGCAGATAAGATGGCTGACTTTATTATTTCAAAACAAAAACAGTAAATTATGATCGCGTTAATGCAAAGAGTAAGCTCGGCATCCGTGACTGTCGACGGGCAAGTAACAGGCAGTATTGAACAAGGTATTTTAGTACTTTTGGCGGTTGAACCCGAGGATAACGAAGCCAAAGCTAAACGTTTAGCGCAACGAGTTGCGGGCTATCGAATGTTTAGTGATGAGCAAGGGAAAATGAACTTAAATGTTGGCCAAGCAGGCGGTGACATCTTAGTGGTTTCTCAATTTACTCTCGCCGCCGATACAACCCGAGGCATGCGTCCGAGTTTTTCTCGCTCTGCCGACCCCGAGCTTGGTAATTCGTTATATCAATATTTTACCGAACAATTAAGAGCGCTAGGGTTTAGCGCGCCAACGGGAATTTTTGGCGCAGATATGAACGTTACTCTGACCAATGATGGTCCCGTTACTTTTCGTTTAAAGATTTAATCCAGATGTCTTTATCAAACTTTACCTTAACCAGCCCGAAAACCTCGGCAGAATTTGAGCAGTATTATCAACTCAGATACCAAGTCCTTCGTAAGCCTTGGCAACAGCCCAAAGACAGTGAACGTGACGAACTAGAAAACGACGCTATTCATAAAATGATTTACAATGAAAAAGGCGACGTTGTCGCGGTCGCTCGCTTGCATAAAATGCAGCAAAATGTTGGGCAAGTGCGGTATATGGCTGTAGATCCTGATTATCAGGGATTGGGGCTAGGTCAAATGCTATTGCAAGCGCTAGAGCAAAATGCCATCGACCTTGGCTTGAGTAAAATGGAGCTTAATGCCAGAGAAATCGCTTTGCCTTTTTATCAAAAGCAAGGGTATCAATTGATCAGAGCGTCACATACCCTCTTTGATGAGGTTAAACACTTTTTGATGAGTAAGCCTTTATTAAAAAGCACGCGTCTAGCGATTATTGGCGCAGGGTGGGTTGGTAAAGCATTAGCGCAGGCGTTACCACGACAGCAATTTTCATTGCTATTAACCGCGACCACATCAGCAGGCAAAGCGCAATTGCAAGCGCAGGGTTTTCAAGCCTGCCAATTTAAATTACCCGATGATGTGCTCAATGAAAATATAAATGTCGATACAGTCGCTAAGCTCAAACAAAATGACAGTGTGGTTATTTGTATTCCACCCAAGCTTAAGCAAGGGCAGAGTGACTATGCGCTAAAAATAAAACACCTGGTCGATATTTTTTCCCAAGCCGACAGCCAAATTAAACACGTCATTTTGTTAAGTTCCACCGCGGTCTACAATGGCTTGCAAGGGGATGTTGATGAATCAACTGAATTAAATGTTAATGCAAGCAAGGTCAAGCATTTGCAACAAGCAGAGCAAACCCTGTTAACTTCGAATATCGATACAAAAGTTGTATTACGCTTGGGTGGGTTGATTGGGTATAACCGTCATCCAGGGCGTTTTTTCAGTTCGGGACGGCCTGTTCCAAACCCAGAATCAGTGGTTAATTTTATTCATCGTGACGATGTGGTTGGGGTCATCACTAAGATCTTAGCGCTAAGCCAAGCTCAGCAATTACCGTCAAAGTGTCAAATTATTAATGCGGTTTGTCCAGATCATCCTAAACGCCGAGACTTTTATCAAGCCGCCATGGCTTCGTTACAAGCCCCTGCAGCGGAATTTTCAGCACAACAAGAGCAACAGGGGAAATGTGTGCAAGCGCCTATTCTAAAGGCGCTTGGTTATTCGTTTCTTTACCCCAATTTAAGCCAGTGGTTGAGTCATTATGAGCAATAAAAAACAACGAGGTATGAACTTAACACTAAGCAAAGCCGGTATTTTGTTTCTGCTTTTATGGCTCCATATTACGGTTCTGGATTTATTCATTGTGGTGCGAGATGGGCCGAGGTTTTTCTTTTCACAGAGCCTGCAATTTGAGACTATATTGACCCATATGATCATTGCCGCTTTTTCGGTTGTGTGTTTTTATTTGATCAATCAGATCATACGTTACCTTGATAAGCAGAATTAAATCTAATGCCAGTATATGAAACATCGTTTAAACTTGATAAACCGCATTTTCAAGAATGCTTTGACCAGTCTAAAAATCAGCAAAGCAATTTCAAAAGCTGGTTAAAACCACTGATTTTTATTGTTATCGGGGTGGTTATTCACCAAATAAGTGCCGATCGAATGCTCACTTATTTAGCCAACTTTTTTATATTTCTTTCGTTAATTGAAGTGTTAAGCATTATCTTTGCTCGCTCTTGGTGGGTAACGCGACAAATGCTTTCGCGGGTTTCTAACTCAATGATTGAGTTGCGTATTGATGATGAAGGCATTTTGATTAAATCGCCATATTCTCAAAACCAATTATTGTGGCACCAAATCAGCGATGTTGAATCAACCGAAAAAGGCTTGTTACTGCATTTAGACAATAAAGGTCGGCAATACTTGTCTAAATCGTGTTTGTCCGAACAAGCGTATGACTTTATTCGACAACAAAGCGCAAAAGAAGGTTCGTAAAACCCTCGCTTGGTTAAAACTTAGAGATAAAAAAAGCAGATTGATTTAATCAATCTGCTTTTTATTATTGGCCAATTTAATACCAATCCCACTAAGTTTTGCGCACTTAGCAAGAAATAAAAGTTTTTAGGCAAGTTATTGATTGCAGGTAATGGTCATTCCCTAATCAAAATGAGTATAATCACCATTAACCCGCTTTTTTGTACCAGCCTATTTGTTTGTAGTTAAGCCAAGGTTGTTCATCCATTGTTGATAGTCGAGCAAGTTAGCGGGCAATATGATTTTGCGATCTTTTTTACTCAAGCCTTTGAGTTGTTTTAAATATTGCTCAGAAAGTTGCATATTTAACGCTTCTTTACCACCGTCTTGATTAATCACATCTGCAACTTTAATGATCGAATCAGAAGTCGCTTTCGCCAAAGATAAAATTTCGGCAGCTTTACCTTCAGCGGCATTAATACGACGCTGCTTTTCACCTTCTGAAATATTAATCATCTCGCGCTTTAAACCTTCACTGCGGTTAATAACACTTTGCTTATCGCCTTCACTTTTCGCCATAATTGCTCGGCGCTCACGCTCGGCATTTACCTGCATTTCCATCGCTAACCTGACAGTTTGCGGTGGGGTGATGTTCTTGATTTCATAACGATGTACTCTAATCCCCCATGCTTCTCCGGCTTTATCTAATACTTCCACTACTTTGGCGCTGATCAAATCACGCTCTTCAAATGTTCGATCTAAATCCAAAGTGCCAATAACTGAGCGGGTGGTGGTTTGAGCCAGTTGCATCGCCGCAAAACGATAATTTACTATGCCATAGCTGGCTCGAATGGGTTCGGTCACCGAGATATAGATAACCCCATCAACTTCTACGTTGACTTCGTCTTTTGAAAAACATTCTTGTGGTGGTACATCAATGGTTTCTTCTTTTAAATCTTGTACATAAGCAACTCGGTCGATAAATGGGAAGAGGGCATGAAAACCAGCATCGAGGGTTTTATGATATTTGCCCAACCGTTCAACGACATAAGCCGACTTGGTTGGAACCAAACAAATAGACTGAAATAGCTTGGTAATAAAAATTAAAAATATGCTCCCCCATACAAAGAAGACAAAAAGATCCATAGGGTTATATTGATTTAAAAAGTCCATTATTTTGCTCCCTGTACACTGCTGGTAACTTTATCCATGCCGTCAAAAAATCCTTCAAGCTTGGCGATTTCGCTCGGTAGCACCGACACATCGGCTTTATCAATAACCTCACCGGCTTGTTGGATAAATTCATTCATTAAGCGCATTCTAATGGCGTCATCGCCACAAGGCTTTTTGGCCGCATCAGCAATCAGTTTCATCCCTTGAGCGGTAGCCTCAGCAATAATTTCAATTTCCTTTGCACGACCTTCGGCTTCATTGATTTGCCGTTGTTTATCACCTTCCGACAAGTTAATTGCTTCTTGGCGTTCACCCTCGGATAAATTAATCATCGAATCACGAGCGGCGTTGGCTAGGGTAATTTCAGCTCTTTTTTGGCGCTCAGCCTCCATTTGCTTTTCTAAGGTATGAATAACTTCGACCGATGGCGTGATATTTTTGACTTCGTATCGAAGTACTTTAATGCCCCAAGGGTCGGAGGCTTTGTCAATCTCTCGAACGATGGTTTCATTAAGCGCGTCGCGCTCTGAAAATGTTTGGCTTAAGTCGAGTTTACCAATTTCAGAACGCATGGTGGTTTGTGCTAAGTTAACGCTGGCACGACGATAATCTTCAATACCGTAACTGGCTTTAGCGCCGTCCATTACTTTAATGTAAACCAAGCCATCAACATCTATTTGAATATTATCCTTAGAGATACAGCTTTGAGCTGGAATATCTAACACCTGCTCTCGCGTATCATGGCGATATGCAACGCGATCAAAAAATGGGATCAAAAAATGAAACCCAGGTTCCATCACGGCACGAAATTTTCCTAGTCGTTCAATGACGCACACCTCACGCATTTCGACAATTAAAATTAATTTATAGACAATAAATAATATGCCTAAAATAATAATGGTTAATACGGCTAACACATGACTCTCCTTAGTAACGCTAAATGCTTTGTAGATTAATAAATATTTTTATTTGGCCAAGCCTCAACACCCTTTACCTAATCGGGCGTTGGAGGAGATATTTTTTCAACAACATAAGAAATGTTATCTCGACAAACAATTTGTACCGTGCTGCCTTTTTCCAGCACATTACCATCTCCTAGTGCTGTCCATTCTGTGCCTTGAAAGCGGATCCGGCCCTTTTTATTGCCAGGGCCTATGGTCTCAATAACTTCAACCTGTTGACCAAAGACGTCGAGTTCTTCGTCGGTATTATCAATGTGGCTGTCACCACCTACCATCTGCTGGCCAAGTTTTCGAAACATTAACAATAAAATAAGCGAGCTGATAAAAAATAACGAAAAGGCATTTATTTGACTGTCAATTAAGCCAAGCTGCAAGGCGCCTGCAACGAGTAATGCTGATATACCTAAGAACACCACTATACCGCCAGGAATTAATAATTCGGCGAGCATTAAAAATACCCCTACAGAAGCCCAAACTAATGGTGCATTGCTAAAAAACTCCATAATCTAACTCCTAATAATGGTGGCGATTGCTGCGATAAGGGCTGAGCCAAACTAGGGCAACACAATGTGGTTATTGTCATTGTTTAAATAATCATCATTCACCGTAGCAAACAAGACATAATATGTCAAAGCAAAAATCCACCTTTATTTTGGCTAAAAAGCTAAATAATTCAGTTGATTAATGGGAGGCTGGTTTTTGTTGACCTTAAAGGCTTGGCCCTAAAGTGCAGATGAATACGGGGTTTATTAAGGTTTTAGCGAAGTAAAAAAGCCTACTACTGTCACCTGTGGGCGTCAGTGGCGGGTCTTGTTGATAAAAATGTTGGTAAAGATCACAATAAGAGATGGCAACAGATTTTTTAAAATAAAAAACTCTAAGTGAAAACACTTAGAGTTTTAATTTTTAAAGCGGCTTGCGTGCTACGCCCAACCGCTAGTTAAGATCTAGCAAAACAGCGAGTTTCGTTATAATGACAGTTTGTTAAGCAACTCGTTATCGACTAAGTTGGCTAAAGTCACCTTCAGTTTTGGGGTTCTTTGCATTTCCCGCTTAATCGCAAAGTTAGCTTCTTCATTACGGGCCCAACTGCGACGAGCAATACCGTTATTAACATCAAATAAGAGCATAGATTGCAGTCGGCGCTGGGCATCAGCACTACCGTCAAGCACCATGCCAAAGCCACCATTGGTGACTTCACCCCAACCAACACCACCACCGTTATGAATCGATACCCATGTCGCTCCGCGGAAGCTGTCACCAATCACATTATGAATGGCCATGTCTGAGGTAAAGCGACTGCCATCGTAGATGTTTGAGGTTTCACGAAATGGTGAATCGGTACCACTTACATCATGATGGTCACGACCTAAAACGACAGGCCCAATGTCGCCACGGTTAATAGCATCGTTAAATGCTTTGGCAATTTCCATACGGCCTTGCGCGTCAGCATAAAGAATACGCGCTTGTGAACCAACCACCAATTTGTTTTGTTTGGCATCTAAAATCCAAGTAATGTTGTCTTGCATTTGCTGTTGGATTTCAGCCGGAGATTCCGCCATGATTTGTTTAAGTACCTCGGCAGCTATCGCATCGGTTTTATCCAAATCTTCTGGTTTGCCCGATGTACATACCCAACGAAATGGGCCAAAGCCATAGTCAAAGCACATAGGTCCAAGAATATCTTGCACGTATGATGGGTATTTAAAATCAATACCGTTTTCTGCCATTACCTCACCGCCTGCGCGAGATGCTTCGAGTAAAAAGGCGTTACCGTAATCAAAGAAATACGTGCCTTTGGCCGTATGTCTATTCACCGCTGCCGCGTGGCGCCTTAAGGTTTGCTGAACTTTGTCTTTAAACACTTCGGGTTGTTCGCGAATCAAACGATTTGATTCTTCATAACTGATCCCTACAGGGTAGTAACCGCCTGACCATGGGTTGTGTAATGAGGTTTGATCTGAGCCCAAATGTACAAAAATATTCTGTTCATCAAAAGACTCCCAGACATCAACAATGTTACCAATATAAGCAATCGATACGACTTCTTCATTTGCGATCGCGGCTTTTACTCGGGCAACCAAAGTTTCCATGTTATCAATCAATTCGTCTACCCAACCTTGCTGGTGACGTTTGGTTGCTGCTTTTGGGTTAACCTCTGCACATACGGTAATACAGTTGGCAATATTACCTGCTTTAGGTTGTGCACCACTCATGCCACCTAGACCCGCGGTAAGAAAGACTTTGCCTTTTGGTGTTTCACCTTTGTTTAACACTTTACGAAATGCATTCATTACTGTAATAGTGGTGCCATGGACGATACCTTGTGGACCGATATACATAAATGAGCCGGCGGTCATTTGACCGTATTGGGTAACACCTAAGGCATTAAACTTTTCCCAATCATCCGGTTTTGAGTAGTTCGGGATCATCATACCGTTGGTGACCACAACGCGCGGGGCATCTTTAGAGGATGGGAACAAGCCCATTGGGTGACCCGAATATAAGTGTAGGGTTTGATCTTCTTCCATCTCACTTAAATATTTCATGGTCAGTAAATATTGTGCCCAATTTTGAAAGACAGCCCCATTACCACCGTAAGTGATAAGCTCTTCTGGATGCTGGGCGACAGCTGGGTCAAGGTTATTGTCAATCATCAGCATAATGGCCGCCGCTTGTTGGCATTTTGCTGGGTAGTCCGCTATCGAACGTGCTTTTAAGGCATAGCTCGGCTTAAAACGGTACATGTAAATGCGACCAAAATCTTTAAGCTCTTGAGCAAATTCTGGCGCTAATTCTTCATGCCATTCTTTAGGGAAGTAACGTAAAGCATTGCGAATGGCCAATTGTTTTTCTTCTGAGCTCAGGATGTCTTTGCGCTTTGGGGCACGATTTGCATCGGCTGGATATGGCTTAGCCAAAGGCAGTTGAGTTGGGATACCTTGGATAATTTGTTGTTGAAAATCGCTTATAGTGGTCATTATTGTCACTCCTTGATTAATGCTCAAAACTTACGGTGAACGCCTGTGATTTAACCAAATCAATCATTGCATCAATGTCTGGTTTTAACAGTCTGTCTTCTTCAAGTTTGGCCACACGGGTTCTGATCAAAGCAAAGTTTTGCTCAATTAAATCAGAACAGGTGTTTGGACGTCGAAACTCCAGCGCTTGGGCTGCGTACATAAGCTCAATGGCAAAAATCTTATCTAAGTTACCTAAGATTTGGTTTAACTTACGACCAGAAATACTGCCCATTGAAACATGATCTTCTTGTCCCATAGACGTCGGCACACTGTCGGCAGACGGTGGAAAACACAGAGATTTGTTTTCAGTAACCAAAGCGGCGGTTGCGTATTGTGGGATCATCATACCGGAATTTAAGCCACCTGAAGTGGTTAACAAACGCGGTAAACCATGCATACCTTCTAATAATAAATAGCAACGTCTATCGGCAATGTTACCTAACTCAGCGGCGGCAATAGACGCATAATCTAAGACCATGGCTAACGGTTGACCGTGAAAGCTACCGCCAGAGATTGCTTCTTCGCTACTAATGATAATAGGGTTGTCAGTGACCGAGTTCATCTCGATTTCAACCAACTCAAGTAAGTGATAATACGCATTACGTGAGGCACCATGCACTTGTGGAATACAACGCAACGAATATGGGTCTTGAACACGATCACATTCTTCATGATCGCTCATATTCTGTGAGTCTTTAAACAAGCGGCGCATTCTAGATGCGACTTCTAAGTTACCAACAAAGGCTCGAGTGTTGTGTAATTCTTGACGAAATGGTGATTGGCTACCTTGCATCCCTTCGATACTCATCGCACCAGCAACATCAGCAAGGTCAAGCAAGTAACGCATCTTCGTTAATGCGGTGATCGCATGAGACAAAATGAACTGAGTACCATTAATTAAGGCCAAACCTTCTTTCGCATGCAGTTCAAGTGGCGGTAAACCATGTTGGCTTAGCGCCGTGGCGGCAGCAATTTTATCGTCACCATGCCAAAATTCACCTTCACCAATAAGCGGTAAAAACAAGTGTGACAATGGTGCTAAATCGCCTGATGCGCCAACCGAACCTTGTTCAGGTACCACGGGAATTAAGTCGAGCTCAATAAAGGTCAGCATACGCTCGATAACCTCTAAGCGAATGCCTGAAAAGCCCTGACTAAGTGCATGAACTTTGGTGATTAACATCAGCTTTGAAATGGCTTTGGCAATAGGCTCACCTACACCAACAGCATGCGTTATGAGTAAGTTCTTTTGTAATAAATGGGTTTCTGCCGGTGAAATTTGGGTGTCACACAAAGGGCCAAAGCCGGTATTTATGCCATAAACGGCTTTATTGGAATTTGCCATTTTCTCGACATTTTGTCGGCTTGTGTTGATTTTATCTAAAGCTTGCTGACAAAGTTCGGTTTTAATACTACCGTCGGCGATGCCGTTTACAATATCAAGATTGAGACGATCAATACCATATTTAAACGTCACACTGTTCTCCTAACTTTTTAAAATTTTAAATGGCTGCCCAAGCGATAGCGATCGCCTGGTGCCGTTAATATGGCAAAACTGACAACCCCAGCTCGTGACCAGGTATGTCTTTTTACTCGTAAACACGGTTGACCGGCGTCTATCGCCAGTAACTGTTGAATGGTGTCGTCAACCATAATCGCCTCAACCTGATGCTTTGCTTCTGTAAGCGGCGCTTCTTCGGTTAAGTATTCGTGTGGCGTTATCGTTGAAAAGTCTTGTTCAATATACAAGGGCACTAGATGAGGATTAACGTAGCGTTGCTCGAGTTGAATGGGCAGATGATTTTGAAAATGCAACACCTCAGATAAAAACACTGTGCTTCCGGGATCTTGTTCAAGCTGGGCGGCGATAACCGAGTCTGCTACCTCTTCACTTAGTCGAAGTTGCTTGGCCGAATACTGATGGCCGGCTTGCTCAACTTCCTCTTTAATGTTTCTGATCTCTAATAAGGATGATTGAGATTTAAAGTTTGCGACAAAGGTACCCGAACCTTGTGAGCGGTTTAAAACCCCTTCGTCCGTTAACTCTTGTAATGCGCGTCTTGCGGTCATTCTAGAAACGTCGAACTCACTAGCAAGCTCGTTTTCTGACGGCACTTTATGATTTTCAAGCCAATGCCCCAATTCTATTTGAGCGCGAATATGCTGTTTGATTTGGTTGAATTTAGGTTGTGCCATAAAGCCTCAAAAAATGAGCGAGAGATGATTAAAAAGCGCGTCATCAACTTGTATATACAATTTGGATTTATTTTACCTGTATATACAAGCTTTGCAACTTTTTAGTCTTAGCTGTGTTTGGGCTCGAATGAACCAATGTTTGTGGTATATTTTATCTGATTCGATTATTAAAGGGTAAAAGTTGGCCTAAGGGCATGGCATTGCACAGGGAATCAAATTCATAAATTGACAAAAACCGATTCCATTTTATCGCAAATTTTACCGCATCAAACGTAATCTCCTAGCATAATTTATCGCCTTCTTAGAAGATGGCTGTCGTTATGCAACAATGTATTACAGCATTAAAATCAAAAAATTTATAAGGAACCAATATGATTGGTAAATCGGTCAAGAAGCTTGCCTTATCGGCATTGATAACCGTGTCTTGTAGCCAAGGCGTACACGCTGATGATGGGGCAGCACAAATCGAAGCGATTTTAAGTAAATTAACCTTAGAGCAAAAAGCAGGGCAACTTAACCTGGTCGACTTTGGTGGTGAGATCACCGAAGAGCACTATGAGCAAATAAGACAAGGTAAAATCGGCAGTGTTTTAAAATCAAATGGTGCTGCACAAAACCTTAAATTACAACAAATCGCGGTTGAACAGTCATCATCTGGCTTACCTATTTTATTCCAAGAAGATGTGATTCATGGCTATCGCACCATTGCCCCAATTCCATTAGCCGAAGCGGCAAGTTGGGACTTAAAAGCCATTCGAAATTCTGCTGCCATTGCCGCTCGTGAAGCCGCCGCTGGTGGTATTCAGTTAACCTATGCACCTATGGTAGATATGAGTCGGGATCCGCGTTGGGGACGTATTTTAGAAGCCGCAGGTGAAGATCCGTATTTAGGTGGTTTGGTTGCTGCTGCAAGGGTAAAGGGCTTTCAACAATCGGGTAGTGAAAAACAAAACATTTTAAGTACGGTGAAGCACTTTGCCGGTTATGGGGCGGCATTAGGTGGGCGCGACTATAACATTATTGATGTCAGTGAACGTGAGTTAAGAGAGGTCCATTTACCACCGTTTAAAGCGGCTGTCGATGCCGATGTTGCAGCGGTCATGGTCGCTTATACCGCACACGATGGGGTGCCCTTAACGGCGAATGAATACCTTGTACAAGATGTACTGCAAAAAGAGCTTGGTTTTAAAGGCCTGATCATGACGGATTGGGAAACCATTCCGAATATGACCGAAATTGGGGTGACCGCAAGCGATGAAGAAGCAACCGTTGTTGCCATTAACAACGACATTCATATGGACATGCAGTCTAAAAATTATGTTGAATTGCTACCTAAATTAGTTCGTGAAGGTAAGCTGTCAGAGCAGGTTGTGGATGACGCTGTACGTCAAGTATTGCGACTAAAACAAAAAGCGGGTCTGTTAGATGATCCGTTTGGTCGATTTGACCCTAAGCTTGAACAACAAGAACTGTTGTCTGAGCAAAATATCGCAGCAACGAAAGACATTGCACTAAAAAGTATGGTGCTATTAAAAAATCAACAACAATTGTTGCCACTGCAAGTAGAAGGCAAGAAAGTAGCGGTTATTGGGCCTTTTGTTAAAGCCGATCGTGACTTAATTGGTTGGTGGCCTGGTCTTGGTCGTGCCGAAGAAGTTGTGACCATTTGGGATGGCTTACAAGCAGAGTTTGGTGACAAAGCCGAATTAAGTTTTGCCGAAGGTGTAAGTATCGAACGGTTTAAAAAAGTGGGCGCTGATCTTATACCATCAGCTGTCAAAGCGGCCGAACAAGCCGATGTTGTGGTGATGGTGTTAGGCGAGCAATATTGGATGAGTGGTGAAGGTGGTGGTACCGCTTCTTTACACTTACCAGGTTTACAAGAAGAGTTATTAGCTGCCGTGGCAGCAAGCGGTAAACCTATTGTGACCGTGATTGTTGCGGGGCGCCCTTATGTGTTAACCGAGGTTGAAAAACACTCGGATGCGATGCTAATGGCTTGGATGCCTGGTACAACGGGTGGTACAGCCGTAGCTGAAATATTATCAGGTAAGTTTAATCCACAGGGTAAGTTACCGGTAACCTTTCCTTATCACCAAGGCCAGGTGCCTATTTTCTATAGCTATAAGAAAACCAGTCACCCATTTATTTCGGGGGTGACTGAAGATAGATACTCAACAACGTACAGAGACGTACAGCATGAGCCATTATACCCATTTGGCTATGGTTTAAGTTATACCAATTACCAATACTCTGATATTCGTTTAAGCAGCAATACCATGGCGATGGACGCTAGTATAACGGCAAGCATTGACGTGACCAATACGGGAAAAGTTGCGGGACGTGAAGTGGTTCAAATGTACTTGCATGACAAGGTTGCTTCAGTAACTCAACCGGTTAAGTTACTGAAAGATTTTACGATTGTTGAGCTAGAGCCAGGTGAGCGAAAAACCGTCAGCTTTACCATCACCAAAGACAAGCTAAGCTTTATTGGTCGTGATTATAAAGAAACCGTCGAAGTGGGAGAGTTTGAATTGTTTATCGGTGCAAGCTCGGAACAAGTAAAAAAATCAGGGTTTAGCTTAATCCGCTAACCTCGTGTTTAAGAGCTTAATTTAAGGTGTTAAATTAAGCAATAACTTAAACACGTAGTACGAAAAAGGAGCGAGTTAAAGCGAGCTCCTTTTTTATTCTTTGTCTATGGACTGCTGTTTTAGCGACTGCTCTTGCTCATGCTCGGTCTGAGTCGCATTAAGCCTTTTTTCTAACTCAATTAACTTGTGGTAAATGTCATTATTTTGTTTTCTTAGCTCACGGTTTTTAATGTTGGTATCAGCAAAGCCAAATATCTTGTTGGCAAATACGGCACCAACCCCACCAAGAATCCCGACCCCTAGCACAAACATCGTAAACACTAAAATACGACCCGCTCTGGTAATAGGGTAGACATCACCAAATCCAATGGTGGTGGACGACATAACCATTAACCATACGCCATCTTCGTAGCTTTGCACTGGGGAGCCAGTGACGCTGGTTTCAGCTAAAAAAGTAAAATATCCAAGACTTAAATTTAATACGGCATAAATCATAAAGGAAAAGAGCGCCAAGACCCCATAGTTATAATTTTTAACACCGTATTTGTCGATTTGATATAAACGACTTCTTTCCATCGTTTTTTGTAACACAACCACTGCAGTCCTCCATTTGATTGAGTAAAATCTAATAGAATGTAATCTATATTGGTTTCGCTGTCATCACTGCTTGCTCAAAACCTGATCATAATGATGGAAAAAGGGCAGATAAATCATTACCCATAAAAGCGAATAAGAGCTGTTTTGACAAGCCATTATGCCAATATATGGCTTTATTGACAGGGGAACTTCATCTAAAATACCGCCAAATAAGTCATAATCGGAAACTCAGATGGATCAGAACCCTGCTCATTGGCAACGTGTCTTTATTAATGCCAATATCGCGACCATGACACAAGGTGGTACTTCTTATGCGGCCATTGAAGATGGTGCCCTAGCTATTAGTGGCGGCAAAATCGCTTGGATAGGCAATCAACAAACCTTACCTGATTTTTGTCAACAAAGTGTCGAGGTCATTGATTGTAAAGGCCAATGGTTAACCCCTGGTTTTATCGATTGTCATACCCATTTGGTTTATGGCTCTCATCGTGCTACAGAATTTGAAATGCGCCTAGAGGGCGCGAGCTATGAAGACATTGCGGCGCAAGGTGGTGGCATTGTGTCGTCGGTTAAAGCGACAAGAGCAGCGTCCGAAGATAGCCTTTTGGCCAGTGCCAAGCCAAGACTTAATGCCCTCATAAATGAAGGGGTAACCAGTATCGAGATTAAATCAGGTTATGGTCTTGATTTAGATAGCGAAATTAAGATGCTAAAGGTCGCACGAAAGCTCAATGAGTGTTCAGGGATTGATGTCTATAACACCTTTTTAGGCGCGCACGCTTTACCGCCAGAATACAAAGACCGAGCCGATGACTATATTTCTTTGGTTTGCGAAAAAATGATCCCGGCGATAAAAGACGCGAATTTAGCGGATGCCGTCGATGTCTTTTGTGAAAACATTGGTTTTACCTTAGACCAAACTGAACGTGTTTTTGCCGCCGCCAAAGCGCATCAACTGCCAGTGAAAGTCCATGCTGAGCAATTGTCGGATTTAGGCGCCAGTGCATTAGCTGCGAACTACCAAGCGTTATCGAGCGATCACCTTGAATACCTGTCTGAACAGGGGATTAAAGCGATGCAAGCTACGGGCATGGTTGCGGTTTTGTTACCCGGTGCTTTTTATTTTCTTCGAGAGACCAAGCTACCACCAATCCAACAATTGCGTGACCATAATGTGCGTATGGCAATCGCCACGGATGCAAATCCCGGTACGTCACCCATTCACTCAATTCAGCTGATGCTTAATATGGCGTGTACACTCTTTCGATTAACACCTACAGAAGCGATAGCTGGCGTCACATGTCATGCCGCAAGGGCTTTGGGTATTGAGCATAAAGTAGGCGAGCTAGCGGTAGGAATGGACGCCGATATTGCCTTGTGGAATATTGAGCAACCGGCCCAACTTTGTTACCAATTTGGTGCCAACCCGTTACGTGCTTTGTATAAAAAAGGTGAGGTTATTCGATAAAACGTCGTTAACAGACGTTTGCTGGAAACGGGGTTTAAAAGCGCAAATTAATCGAATTTGCGCTTTTACGTTTTAGTCGATATCTAATGGGTCGGCGGATAAAATAACCCCAGTGTTATCGGCATAAATATGATCATCGGGTAAAATGGTAACACCAGCAAAATTAATCGCCACATCGATTTCACCCACATCGGTGTCATCAGCGCCAACAGGAATTGATACTAAAGCTTGAATACCAAGCTCAAGATCTTCAAGCGCATCCACATCTCGTACACTGCCATAACAGATAATACCTTCCCAATTATTCTTTAGTGCCGTTTCTGCAATGTAAATATCTATTAACGCACGACGGCTAGAACCCCCGCCATCAACGACCAACACTTTTCCTGTACCATCTTTTTCAACCATTTCGCTTATAAGGCCATTAGACTCGAAACATTTGATCGTAACAACGCTACCACCAAAAGAGCTACGACCACCGTAGTTGCTGAGCATTGGTTCTAACACATCGACTGAATCTGCATATAAGTTACAAAGTTCTGAAGTGTTGTATTCCATGAGGTATCTCCACTATGACTGCAATTTATAGTAAACAGGTGTTTACTATAAGCACTTGATTTCAAATCCAAGTATAACCCGACTTTAGTTGGCGACAAGATAAAAATTTTCATCTTTCTGATGTCGGTCAAATTATGCCACTAGGAAAATTTTCATCAAGGAGACCGTTGTTGTCACGGTATGGTTACAAAGTTGACCTCAAAAATTTTAAAAATTGGCAGTTAAGACGTTTGCAAGCTGCGTTTTCTTGGGTAATATGGCAAACACACAAAAAGATTATGGCTTAATTAAAGCAAAACAACCTCTCGTCGGGTCTTGGCTTTTACCGTAAAACAAAAGGCGAAAATAAATTAAAACGAAACACGTCAGGTTAATGGCCACTTAGGTTTACCAAATGGATACTTTTTTAAACCCAGATACGCTTGAGCTGGAGAGTAATCAATTTTCCAATCAATCACAGCAATTTTGGACATTACAGTTTGTTGGGTGGATAGGGTATTCACTCGTGGTATTTTTTGCCATTATTCACCCACAATTTGAAACGCCTGGCTTTAACCTCGGTGGACAAATTTTAAACTTGATTGCCGAAGCACTCTGTGGTTTTGGTTTGTCCTATATACAATGGCAAGTCATTGGCAAAGTTGTTCATTTACCGTTAAAGAAAACGCTGGCCATTAGTTTCTTTTCGGCGGCACTGCTTGGCTTTATTTACAATATTTTTAAGCTCAGTTTTTACAAGGTTCTTGTATACAATCAACAGTGGAATCAGGCTTGGGATCTCTTAGAATTTGGTGGTTGGTTAATGTTTTCCATAACCACTATGTTTGTCTGGACCTCGATTTACTTTATTATGTTATATAACAGCAAGTTACAAAAAGGTCATGAAATGCTGTTGTTGGCCCAAAATGCGGTTAAAGATGCGCAATTACAAATGTTGCGCTACCAATTAAATCCGCACTTTATGTTTAACACGATGAACGCAATTTCAACCCTTATTTATAAGAACGAAAATGAAAAAGCCAATGAAATGCTTGATCAAATGTGTGAGTTTTTTCGTTATTCTTTAGATAAAAAGACACATCCTTATACAACATTAAATAACGAAGTCGCCTTATTGGACTTGTATCTGTCGATTGAAAAAGTTCGATTTGGAGACAAGTTAAATGTCGTTATGGACATTGAACCAGGGGTAAAGCATGCGATGATCCCAACCATGCTATTACAACCCTTGGTCGAAAACGCGGTGAAGTACGCAATTGAGCCCAAAAAAACAGCCGGGGTTATAGCTATCTCTGCGTTTAAACAACACAACCGCCTCCATCTTATCGTAGATGACGATGGCGCTCAGGGTAAAAATCAAACTAGAAAAGGCTTTGGCATAGGTATTAGTAATACCAAGGAGCGACTAAAAACCATGTTCAATGGTGATTTTGAGGTTAATATTGGCGACAGCCCAAACAACGGCAGTCGAGTTCACATATCTACGCCAATGGAGTTTAATCATGTCGAGAAATGAACCACCTATTACAGCCATCATTGTAGATGATGAGCCTTTAGCGCTAGAGGGGCTGAAGTTACGACTTGAGAAAATACCTCAAGTTACGGTTATCGGTGAAGCCAGTGATGGCGATGAAGCAATTAAACTTTGTCAAGAACTGTCACCGACCGTATTATTTCTTGACCTACAGTTGCCTGGAATCAATGGGCTTGAGGTGATTCAGGCGTTACAGTCAGATATTTTACCTATGGTGGTATTTGTCAGTGCTTATAGCGAATACGCCATTGATGCTTTTGAGCTAAATGCGATAGATTATATTTTAAAACCCGCAAATTTAGGTCGATTGCAAAAAACCATTGATCGTATTAATGAACGCCGTAGCCCTAAACAATCAGAAAACGAGAAATATCGATTGTTGTCTGCCTTAGGTGAAACCTCTGGTTTAGATATTTCGGAATTAGAAGATTGGCTAGAAACCGATTTACCCTTACCTGCGCCATTTCGACAAGAGTTTGTCATTAAAACCAATGAGCATGAGCGCATTGTGTTAAATGTCAATGATATACGTTGGATTGATGCGGCTGGCGATTACATGTGTATCCATACCAAAACCGAAACCCATGTGGTGCGTATCACGATGAAAAAATTACAGGCTGAACTCGACAGCCGAATGTTTTGTCGTGTGCACAAATCAACCCTCGTTAATTTGCACTGCATTAAAGGTATTCAAACCTTAAAAAACAACGAAGCCATTCTGGATTTGGGCGAAGATGTACAGGTCAAGGTCAGTCGAAATTACAGCTCTACGATTCAACAGTTAATTAAAGATAAGCATCTTTAATTTACCTTTTTATACCTATAAAAGGTTACGTTTGTTTATTAATTGGGCTGCCGTAAGTTGCAATAAGGTTAAAAAATCTTTGGATTTTAACCTGATAAGCTTTCATCTTATCGCTCGATAAAAAGGCTGAAAATTGAAAGCAATCAATCTCGACCAAATGAGTTTAAATCTGTAAAAAGTTTCAAATATCGTAATTAAATTACAAAACGGCTGGGTTAATCTTTTTTGTTCAGTTTTTTGCTGTTATTGGCTCTAACGCTTGAATTTATTGGTTTTTATTGGGTTTTTTGAGGCTTTTGAAGGTGCTTTTATTGATTTGTATTAATAAATTGATGAATTTATTTTGATGTAAATCAACTTTGGAAACACTGTTTTTGTAGTTAACTTTCATGATGTGTTTACCTCTAATTTTATAAACATCTTGTCGTGCTTTTGTTTCGTTTTGTCGCGTTTTAACCCTAATGCTAAAGATTACCGCAAACAACTTTCCTTATATCGAGTTTAGATTGTAACTAATCGTAATAAACTTCATCATCGCAAATGATAAATGCTATTCCTGTCTTATTCATGTGTAATAGCAGGAAATCAACCATCTTCGTAGTTCGTTAATTGATTCAAATAATAAGAATGATTTAACAGACATAAGAATAGTCAGAACGGAAAATAAAAATGAAGTTTGCAGCAAAGAAAATAACCAAATTAATGGCATGCGCTACCGCAGCCACTTTAGTTGGGTGTGGTGGAGGTGCAGAAACCTCAACTAATCCTGATGTTATTGACCCGTCTGTACCAGTTAGCGATTGGCAACTGGTATGGGCAGATGAGTTTGATGGCGATGCTATCGATACTCAAAAATGGAATCACGAAGTTAACTGTGATGGTGGTGGAAACCAAGAAAAGCAATGTTACACAGACAGCGAAGAAAACTCTTTCGTATCTGATGGCACACTAAAAATTGTTGCTAAACCATCTTTAGAAGCAGCATTACCATACACGTCTGCTCGTATGACAACACAAAATAAAGGTGATTTTAAATACGGTCGTATTGAAGCTCGTATGAAATTACCAAAAGGTCAAGGTGCATGGCCTGCATTTTGGATGATGCCAAGTGACGAAGTATACGGTGAGTGGCCAAAATCTGGTGAAATCGATATCGTTGAAGCGGTTAACCTAGGTGAAGCGACTGAAGACGGTTCAGCAGAAAATCGTGTATACGGCACCTTACATTACGGCCGTGCATGGAATGACAAATCTGAACCTGGTCGTCCATATTCGGTAGATTCCAACCCAGGCGATGAGTTTCACACATACGCCATTGAGTGGGAAGAGGGAGAGATTCGTTGGTATGTCGATAACTACTTATACTCAACCCAACGAAAAGCAAAACCCCTTTTAAATGCCGATGGTGTTCCAGTTGGTTTAGAGCATAAAGGTTGGTACTCAGAAAACTATGACCCAATCACAGGTGAATTAACAACCTACTGGGGCAATGCGCCTTTTGATCAAGACTTTCACTTAATTCTGAACTTTGCTGTTGGTGGCAACTGGGCAGAAAATAAAAACAGCCTTGGTATTGACGCTGCGGCCTTTGAAGGTGGCAACACCATGGAAGTTGACTACGTTCGTGTATATGAATGTGCTTCTAACCCAGAAACTGGTAAAGGCTGTTCTACACTGCGCACGAATTACGATAAAGTTTATGAAGAAGGTGTAACACCTGAAGATTATGCTTTGTTGATAGATGAAAAAGCACCAATCCCTAAATTACCGCCAATTGAAACATTATCTATTTTTGCTAATGGTGAGATAAACCCAGACTGGCCAGCATGGGATTGTTGTGGGGGGACTACTCCAACAATCGTAGATGGCGCGGTTGAGTTTGAAATTGGTGAAACAGCCACTGTAGTAGGTTTCGATTCTCGTGGTGTCTCAGAGCCATTTGATGCATCACCTCTTGCAGCCATTGATGGCTTTGTGACTTTCGATATGAAAGTGCTTCAGGCGCCAACTAATCCTGCTTCGACTTGGATGTTTAAGATTGAGAGCGCAAGTGCAGGTCGTACTCCTGTTGAACTTCCTTTAACCGATAGCGTTGAAGGTGTTGAGCCAGTAGTAGGTCAAACCCAAACATACACCTTCCTAATTTCGGATTTGGTTGCTAAAGGATTAGATGCAAGCGCAATCGACGTTGTGATGATCTTCCCTGCATGGGACACTGGTAAAGGTGCAAAATTCCAAATTTCTAATATGGCAATTGAAGCAGAAACTGCATCACCTAGTGTAAGCATTTTCGCTGATGAAGAAACTGAGTGGGAATTATGGGATTGTTGTGGTGGCACAACACCTATGGTGGTTGAAGATGACCAAGCACACGGCAATGTTGCCGAGTTTAATATTGTCCCTGGTGAATGGGGTGGGACAGTAGTTGGTTTCTTTGCAAGAGATACACAAGCAGCTTTTGATGCGAGCACCATAACTGAAAACGGTGTGATTGAGTTTGAAATGAAAGTAGTGTCTCAGCCTGACTCTGCAGCTGAACCAGGTATCTGGTTATTAAAAGTTGAAGCAGGTAATGACCAATCTTTTGTTGAAGTACCGCTAAACACCAGCATGGAAGGTGCTGATCCTGTTGTTGGTGAGTGGCAAACATTTACCTTTAAACTAGCCGATTTGATTTCTGCTGGCCAAAATTTCAACCCTAGTGAAATCGATATCATTATGGTACACCCTAGTTGGGGAGCTGGAAATGGTGCGTTTGTTCGTGTTGATAATGTTAAAATTTATGATCCGACAGCGATTAATGGCACAGTTTTATTCATTGACCAAGCTTTAGAAGGCTGGAAAATATGGGATTGCTGTGGTGGCACAACGCCTGAAGTAGTTGCAGATGAAGATGCCTCTCGTGCTGATGTTGCAGAGTATACAATCGTTCCTGGTGAATGGGGCGGTACCGTAGTAGGTCTGTATGGTAGAGAAGATGCCAACGTAGGCACCGCAGGAAACCCTATTGATGCTACAGGCATTCTTGCTAACGGTGTACTTGAGTTTGATTTGAAAGTTGTTTCTCAGCCTGATTCGGCAGCGGCACCAGGTATCTGGTTACTAAAACTTGAGTCTGGTAATGATCAACGTTATGTTGAAGTACCACTAAATACCAGTTTAGAAGGCGTTGATCCAGTAGTTGGTGAATGGCAAACATATACCTTTAAACTAGAAGATTTAGCAAGTACTAATACTCTTGATTTAAGTCAGATTGATATTTTTATGGTTCACCCAAGTTGGGGGGCCGGAAATGGCGCTGTGATTCGACTAGATAATGTTAAAATTTACGAGCCGGTACAGTAATCTGACGCGTAATAGAAAAAAACAAAGTTGGGCGACTTAGGCCAATCCAAAGTCGCCATTAACAAAATATTTTAAGATGTAGGATTAATATGAAAAATACAAAATTCCTAAAAAAACCTATTGCTATGTATGTCTCTGCTATTATTGCATCAGGATTTACTGGCCAGGCTTTTGCAGAAGAACAAGCTGCAATCGACGAAAATGAAATAGAAGTGATTGAGGTTACAGGTATTCGTAGCGCGTTAATTCGCTCAATGGACCTTAAGCGTTCACAAGATGGTGTCGTAGATGTAATTTCGGCTGAAGATATGGGTAAATTCCCAGACACTAACTTAGCAGAATCTCTACAACGTATTACTGGTGTAACCGTTAGCCGTAGTAACGGTGAAGGTAGCCAAATTACCGTTCGTGGTTGGGGTCCTCAGTTTAACCTTATCACCTTAAATGGCCGTCAAATGCCAGGTACTGGTTATTCTCGTGCTTATTCATTAGAAAACTTATCTTCTGATGCGGTAAGTGCGCTAGAAGTACACAAAACCGCAAAAGCGGACAACCCTTCAGGTGGTCTAGGTGCTACAGTCAACATTGTAACTGTTAAGCCGCTACAAAGCCCTGGTCTAAAATATTCTTTATCAGGTAAAGGTATATACGACGAATCAAACGTTAAAAATGACGACATTACACCAGAATATTCAGCTCTTTACAGCAATACTTTTGCTGATGATTCAATCGGTGTGGCTGTTGCGTTTTCTCATCAAGAGCGTGATTTCCAAAGTCAAAGTAGCAATATTTATGGTTGGCAGTTTGTTCCACAGAGTGACCTTGACGCTTTAGACGCCTCTATGATCAGAGACAATCGCCCTGAAAATAGTCCATTTAATCATGAAGGGGTGTTTTTACCAAGAGATCTGAACTACGGTATAGCTGATATAGAACGTGAGCGTACTAATGCCAATGTTACCTTTCAATATGCACCCGTTGATGATGTAATCTTAACCTTAGATTACACTATGGGTGAAGCTACTACAGGTTCGAATACCTTAGGTTGGGGGCAATGGATCAATGCTGGCAGCAACCTTGGCGCTATCTTGGACTTAGAAGTCGATGAAAATGGTACTGCCGTTTTTGTTGAAACAAAAGATGAAGATGGTTCTTGGACCAGAGGTCGCAGAACGGATGAAGTTGAAGAAAAGTCAATCGGTTTTAACATTGACTGGCAAGCAACCGAAGAGCTAAAACTTGCTTTCGATTACCACAATTCAGAAAGTAAAACAAACAACGGCGGCGATGATGGCTTAGGTAGTACAGCAAATATGATCTTTGGTTCAAAGAACCTAGATAGTAAGGTGTATGAATTCCGTGATGGCGATCTACCGCAAATGTACATTAACTGGGCAAATGGCACAACTGTAGGCTCTCCTAGTGATATTCTTTTAAACTTTGGTCAATTTTTTCATGACCAAGCTAAGAACGAAGTTGAGCAGTTTCAATTTGATGGTGTTTGGGAAAATCCTTACGATATTCCATTAATGCATGTTAAATTTGGATTGGCACACACAACACAAGCAGTTACAGGTGAAAGCGCAGGTAACGCTGCTTCACAAACAGGTCAAACTAGCCTTAGCCCGTTATATGTTGGTGTATTCCCTGACTCCATGTTTGAATACAATAGCACGAGCGGTTTCTTAGATGAATTTTCTAATGGTGGTAATAATCTTCTTACTAACTACTATTATGATTATGACCTTGATGAGGCTATTGCTCGTTCACAAGCTTACTTTCCAGCGTTTAACCCGAATCCATATCAAGAAGGTGCTATGGGTACAGGGGATGAAGTTGAAGAGCAAACAAGTAGTATTTATGTTAGCTCATTATGGGATTTTGAAGTCGCAGAGATGCCTGTTAAAGTTAACTTAGGCATGCGTTACGAGCAAACAGACGTTAATACAGCTGTTCTACAATCAGTCCCGACTGAAGTGATTTGGCAACCAGGTGGTGAGTGGAAAACCCTTATTGACGAGAATGAACAAGAATATTCGGAGTTTGAAGGTGAGCATGATGTTTTCTTACCAAACCTTGATATTGCCGTTGATATTACCGATGATTTAGTTGGTCGTTTCTCTTGGGGTAAAAGTATTACTCGCTCAAATCTTAGCGATTTAGCAGGTACATTATCTGTCAGTGAGTTTCCAAAACCAGGCCAACGTACTGGTGGTAATGGTAATGCCAACCTTCAACCGTTTGAGTCCACTAACCTTGATATCGCACTTGAGTGGTACTACGACGAAGGCAGTTATGCCGCTGTTGGTTACTACCGAAAAGATGTTAAGAACTTCTTAGCTACCGGCTCATCTAAGGTAAAACTTGACGGTTTATACGACCCTTACAATGGTCAGCGTGCAGCTGAAGCTCGTGCTGCTTTAGGTGGAAATCCATCTGAATCAGAGATCTTTGATTGGATTGCAGCTAATTACACTGGTGATTTAGGTCTTGTTGAAGTCGGTGGTGTTGGTGTTATTAAAGGCGATCCTGCAACGGATCCTGAAATCATCTGGGATATTACCTCAGCATTTAACGTAAAAGACGATAAAGTGGTTGATGGTTGGGAATTTGCTTTACAGCACCTTATTGGTGATACAGGCTTTGGTTTTGGTGTAAATGCAACCATCGTTGATGGTGATGTTGAGTACGATACTTATAATATCGCCTATGATCCAAATCCTGACGATGATATAGGTGTAACTCCACAAACGCCATTAGTTGGTCTTTCAGATTCTGCTAATTTTCAAGCGTTTTACGATAAAGACGGTTTATCAGTAAAGGTAACTTACGCATGGCGTGACTCTTACCTGATTGGTGTAGGCCAAGGTGGCGCTTCAAATGATGCACCACCACAATATGCAAAAGAGTTTGCAACTTGGGATATGAGTGTGAACTATGACGTAGATGAGAACTTAACTGTGTTCTTTGAAGGCATTAATATGAATAACGAAACGGAAGAAATTTACGGCCGTTTTGAAGAGCAGTTCTTAAGAGCGGCTCAATTCGGTTCGCGTTACACCCTTGGTGCTCGTTACAGCTTTAAATAAGCATTAATTAGCATAAATAACTAAACAAATTAAAAAATCCGCTAACTTGGTAGCGGATTTTTTTTGCCTGTAATTTAGCTAAGTTACAAATATTTACTGAAAAGGCTATGTAATCCCCCCTTTTTTAGATCAGATCCCGATAGAGTTTTCCTTTAATCGCTGCTCGTAAATCTTGGGTGGTAAATCATTGAGCGATTCATGTGGTCGCTCATAATTGTATTCATCAATCCAACTATCGGTCATTTCTCGAACCTGCGTCAAGGATTCAAACAAATAACAGTCTAATATTTCATTTCGATAAGTACGATTAAATCGCTCTATGAAAGCATTTTGCGTTGGCTTTCCTGGTTTAATGAAATC
This sequence comes from Thalassotalea sp. 273M-4, assembly GCF_041410465.1. NCBI lineage: Bacteria > Pseudomonadati > Pseudomonadota > Gammaproteobacteria > Alteromonadales > Colwelliaceae > Thalassotalea > Thalassotalea aquiviva. The sequence continues at coordinate 2,734,145 of NZ_CP166961.1, read as the reverse complement.
AAGCTTAACACCATGCTCTTCTGCCCAGAACTCAAGATTTTGAGATACAAATTCCGGCCCGTTATCAATACGCACTCGCTTTGGGTAGCCTCGATATGCAGCAATTCGCTCAAGTACACGAACAACATGTGCTGAAGGTAAACTATGACCAATCTCAATGGCCAGCGCTTCACGTTGGAAATCATCAATCACATTGAAGGTTCGAAATGTTCTGCCTTGATACAAAGCATCATGCATGAAGTCCATCGACCAACAATCATTAATACTAGTAGGTACCGCTAGCGACTCAGGGTTACGAGACGGGATCCGCTTTTTAGTCTTGCGTCGAAGGTTTAACTTTAGGCCACAATAGATGCGATAAACACGCTTGTGATTCCACAAAAAAACCAAATTCCTGAACCGGGTAAACAGCTTATGAAACCCATAACGAGGGTGCTTTTCTGCTAATGAAACCAACTCATTTATGATGTCCGAGTCATCTTGTTTTTTGGGTTTATAATAATATGTACAACGGCTGATGCTTAAGGCATTACACGCCAACACAACACCTAGACCAAGCTGCAATACGGCATACTTGGCTAACTGCTTTCGTTCTGATGGCTTTATAGCTTTTTTTCGATCATATCTTTGAGCGCCATATTTTGCAGGCTGACATCAGCAAATAATTTCTTCAGCTTCTTGTTTTCGTCCTCTAGCGCTTTGAGTTTGGCTAGCTCAGAGCGTTCCATACCGCCATATTTTGATTTCCATTTGTAATAGGTACTTTGACCAAGACCATGCTTACGGCAAAGTTCTGGCACGATCATCGCGCCTGTTTCACCTTCTTTTAAAATGGCAAAGATCTGTGCTTCGCTGAATTTTTGATTTTTCATTGTTGTTCTCCGTTTAGTTAACAGTAAACGGAAAACTCTATAAAAGCGATTCTGATTTTAAGGGAGGGTTACAGCTATATTTTTAATAAAATATCAGTACAATGACGCCGCCTAGCAGAAATTTGAGTTGTGCTGTGAAAGCTTTCCTTTTCACTTTCAAAAAATTGACCAACCTCAAACTAAGGTTTGAATTCTGTTTTTCCCTAGGTTTTATCATATTAACAATGGCTTGAGCTTTGTTAATATGAACCCGCTTTCCATAACCCCTGTTATGAAAGTCATAATAAAAAATAAAACATATAAACAATACAAATAAAACAAAAGAGACCTGCATTTATCAATTATTGGTTCCGTTCCCAATAGTTCCTGAATACAACTCCCTTGAGGCGATATTATGCAAAATTACAAATTCAAGAAATCCTCTATAGCGACAAGCTTAGCCCTTATTTTAGGTACATCAGCATTTTCTTCAGTGGCTACTGCTAATGAAGAGGTTGCTCAAGATATTGAAATTATTGAAGTTACAGGTATTCGTGGCAGTTTAATTAAATCTATGGATGTTAAACGCAGCGCCAATGGTGTTGTCGATGCGATTACATCTGAAGACATTGGTAAATTCCCTGATAGCAACTTAGCCGAGTCGTTACAACGTATTACCGGTGTATCAATTGATCGCACCAACTCTGAAGGCAGTAAGGTTACCGTTCGTGGTTTTGGCCCTGAATTTAACCTAGTGACTTTAAATGGTCGTCAAATGCCAACTGTTGGTGGCCGTTCTTACGACTTTGGCTACCGAAGGTGTAAGTGGGGTGGAAGTTTACAAAACGTCTAAAGCAAATCAAGCCTCTGGTGGTATTGGTGCAACCATTAACATGCTTACGGCGAAGCCATTAAGTTCGCCTGGTTTACACACTTCGTTTGGTGCAAAATCAGTGTATGACACCAGCACTGAAGAAGGTAGTAGCATTACCCCTGAATTGTCTGGTTTATACAGCAATACCTTTGCCGATGATACATTTGGTGTGTTAGTGTCTGCTTCTTATCAAGAGCGTAACAACCGTGAACAAAGCTCAGCAGTTAATAACTGGAAACCAAACGCAGATATCTCTGCTTCACCTAATCTTGACTTGATTGATAACAACCAACGTGCCGATGGTGCAACTTGGTACCCGCAAGATATCAACTACTTTATTAACGATCACCAACGTGACCGTACTAATGCGCAAGTGGTTTTCCAATACCAACCAAATGACAGATTAGAAGCAAGCCTAGACTACACTTACTCAAAACTTGATACCGGCTACGACAGAAACGGTATGGGGATCTGGTTTAACCAAGGTGGTAACGTTGCAAGTGCACAAATCAATGAAAACGGTACTTACGTTGCGGTTGAAGAAGTTGGTGGTGACTATGCGACCAACGTTGCTAATGGCCAAACAGAAAATGAAAACAAGTCTTTAGGCTTTAACATTAAGTGGCAAGCAACCGACAATTTAGAATTAGAATTTGATGGGCATAATTCAACCGCTAGCTCAGACATTAACAGTCGCTTCTTAATTATCGGTAATACATCTTGTAACTGGTGTGTTGCTTCAGGTCCAGAATTTGGTCCAAATACAGCAACAGCGATCAGTAAATCTGCTGACTACACCACTGAATTACCTATCTTTGACATGGTGTTAGTTGATGGTAATGGCAACCCACAAGATGAATTAACGGGCGCTGATATGGGCTCGTTATTTGGTCAAGCTGACTACACCTATCATGAAAACGAAATGAACGAGTACAAAATTGATGGTACTTGGGTAAACGATGGTGACGGTGCCTTAGCTAAGATTGAGTTTGGTATTGGTCGTACCGAAATTGACTTCAGATCGACTCGTTCATTCTCTGAAAACTTGCCAGCTGGTTGGTGGACGTGGTCAGCGGTTCACTTTGACGACAATATGTTCGAGCGTGTAGACACCTCAGATTTATTAAGCGGTTTTCAAGGCGGTGGTTCAGATAAAGCCATCAACTACTACATGACAGCGGACTTTGACGAACTGTTGTACCATTGGGAAAACATCGATGACACCATCGCTCCTGGCATCTACAACCCAGGTTGGCCGGCAGAGCTTGGTGGTAAATTCCAAGCGGGTCCATTAGACGATGATAACCGTGTAAATGAATCAACGACTTCAGCTTACACTCAGTTTGTATTTAACGACGAATTTAACAATATGCCTATTAATATTGTTGCAGGTCTTCGTTATGAAGAAACCGAAGTTAAATCAAACTCTTTAGAGCGCCCTGCCGTTAATATGCAATGGACCAATGGTAACGAATGGCAATACATTTACGCCGATGAGAAGTCTTTCTCTGAAGGTAACGGTACAACCAAGCAGTTCTTACCTAATCTAGACATTGACATTGAACCAATGGAAGATGTGATTGCACGTTTCTCATACTACCGTTCAATGGCTCGTCCAGCAATTGGTGCATTACGTTCAAACACGAGCTTTGATGGCAACCCATTAGTTGGTAATCGTAAAGTGAGCAAAGGCGATCCTAGCCTTAAACCTTACATCGCTGATAACGTTGATTTATCTTTAGAGTACTACTACGACGAAGGTAGCTACATGTCTGCTGGTTACTTTAAAAAGCGTGTAGAAAACTTCTTAGTAAACACCACAGTGGTTGAAACCATCGATGGTTTACGTGATGTATACTCAGGCCCTCGTGCTGAAGAAGCGCGTCAGCAGTTAATCGATGAAAATAAACAGCCTACTGACCAAGCGATTCATGATCGCATTAACGAAAACCAAGGCACGCCATTAAATACGCCTATCTTGCCAAACGAAGATGATCCAATCACTGAGTTTTTTGTCTCTCGTGATGAGAACAAAGAAACTGCAAACATGTATGGTTGGGAGCTTGCCGCTCAACACATGATTGGTAACACGGGTTTTGGTTTCCAAGCTAATGCAACCTTTGTACACGGTGATGTAGAAGCCGATCGTGATGCGATTGACCAAGAGTTCGCTCTACCTGGCCTATCAGACTCAGCTAACTTCTCTGCCATCTACGATAAAGACGGTTTATCGGCGCGTTTATCATACAACTGGCGTGATGAGTTCTTATCTGGCTTTGATCAACATTCTTCGCCTATTTTCACTGAAGCCTACGCTCAATTAGACTTAAATGTGAATTACGCGGTAAATGAAGACTTAACCATCTTTGTTGAAGGTTTAAACATTACCGAAGAAACCCAACGTACTTACGTTCGTTACGAAGAGCAAATGTTACGTCTTGCTGAATACGGTGCACGCTACAACTTAGGTGTTCGTTACAGCTTTAACTAATGTAACAGCTAACGCTGATATTTTCGGCGCATAATCAAGGTGTGTGATGGTTAACCATTACACACCTTTTTTTATCTTTGCTTTATTTGGCGAGATGTTTTTAACGTGAGGGTAAATAGGTCAAGGTTAGATGATTTTAAATTTGGAAAATTTAGGCATAAAAAAACCAGTCAAACGACTGGTTTTTTTATGCCCTAAAGGACTTTGCGTTACGCTGACAAGAAGATTACTTCTTACCCAACATACCGAAACGTTTGTTGAACTTGTCAACACGACCACCAGTTTCAGCAGCTTTTTGCTTACCAGTGTAGAATGGGTGACATTCTGAACATACGTCCAAGTAAATGTCTTTACCAAGTGTTGAACGAGTTTCGATTACGTTGCCACAAGAACAAGTTGCTTTGATTGCAACGTACTTAGGGTGGATACCTTCTTTCATGGGGATTACCTCTATTAGGCCGTATCGCCATCTGATCTTTTGCCAGATACCATACGAGTTTCAATTTAAGGTGTCGGATAATACGGGATCGCGGTCCGTTATTCAATATAAATTTGTTAAAAAATAGACAATAATTTGAATATTTATCAAGTTTGGGCTTTGGCTTGGCAAATAGCTGTCAAATAGGCAATATATAGCAAGGAAACCCTGATATTGATGATAAAAATGAGTACCTCTGAGATCTACCTAAATGTGGCGTTACCTGTGCCAATGCGACAAACCTTTACCTATTTGGTGCCGAGTTCTCTTACTCAACAAACCTTTGAGCCTGGTACTCGGGTTTTGGTCCCTTTTGGTAGTCGCAAATTGATAGGCATTGTGCTGAGCCAAAGCGCTGCATGTGATCTTGACCGTCATAAAGTTAAAACCATCAGTCAAAGGTTATCTGATCAATCAAGATTAAGCCAAGAACAGATTGATTTTTTGCGCCTTTGCGCCCGATATTATCATCATCCGCTTGGGGATGTGATAACCCAAGCACTGCCGGTGGCTCTAAGACAAGCCAAGGCTGTCGATATCTCGTTGCAACCATGCTGGCAACGTCATCCTGACTTAAGCGCAGAGCAATTTCAAAATGCCATTGATAATCTTGCTAAGTCCGCGGCTAAGCAAAAAGCGTTAGCGCAATATTTGAGTAAAACCCCAAATGCAACATGGCCGCAAATTAGAATGGCCGGTTATAACAAACAACAATTAACCGCTTTAATGAACAAAAAGTTGATTGTTGAAGAAGTCCTCACACCGCAGCAATTTCGCTTTCAAGAAGCCTGCGTTAATCACCAAGATAAACCTGTTTTATCTCTAGAACAATCGGTTATTGTGTCGGCGGTTAATAACTTGCTCGATCAGTACGGTTGCCATTTAATTGATGGCATTACTGGCAGTGGTAAAACCGAAGTTTATTTACAAATCATTGAACAGGTACTGAAAAGCCATAAACAAGTGTTGGTTTTAGTACCGGAGATCGGTTTAACCCCACAGACCTTATCGCGTTTTGAAACACGGTTTAACGTGCCGGTTATGTTGCATCACTCCGGCCTTAATGATAGTGAGCGCTTGCAGACTTGGCAGGCAACAAAACAAGGTGAGGCGGCGATTATTATTGCCACTCGTTCTGGGGTCTTTGCGCCGTTAAAAAATCCTGGATTGATCGTTGTTGATGAAGAACATGACGGCTCGCTCAAGCAGCAAGAAGGTTTTCGTTATCATGCCCGAGACTTAGCCATCTTAAGAGCTCGAAAGCTCAATATTCCCATTGTTTTAGGCAGTGCCACCCCATCTTTAGAAAGTTTGCAAAATGCCTTAAGTGGTAAGTATCAATATCACCAACTCACTAAGCGTGCAGGCAAAAGCAGTATTTCCAGTATTGAGCTTATCGATATGGCGCAACAACAGGTTGAGTTTGGCCTGTCAGGAAGTTTAAAAAAAGCCATTGAGCAAACCCTACAACGTGGTGAACAAGTGCTAATCTTTTTAAATCGACGCGGCTATTCTCCGGCGATTTCCTGTCAAGAGTGTCAATGGATAGCCGAATGTCAGCGTTGTAATAAGCCTTATACATTGCACCAAGGTCAAGGCCTACTGGTGTGCCATCATTGTAGTAGCCAGAAAAGGATCGTGCGCCAATGTGGTCAATGTGGCAGTGTGCGGATTAAACCCTTGGGGCAGGGCACTGAGCAACTTGAGCAGAGGCTGTCAGAATTATTTCCGCAATACAGTGCGGTTCGAATTGATCGAGACAGTACGCGGCGAAAAGGCGAGCTTGCAAAGCTGCTAAATGAGGTTGCAAACAAAGAGCATCAACTGCTTATTGGGACTCAAATGTTAGCCAAAGGGCATCACTTTCCAGATGTCACCTTAGTGGCGGTTATGGGGGTTGATGGCGCCTTATTTAGCTTTGACTTTCGAGCGCCCGAACACATGGCGCAGTTATTAGTGCAAGTCGCAGGGCGTGCCGGACGAGAAAGCAAACCGGGTAAAGTGTTGATTCAAACTCAATACCCTGAACATCCTTTATTGCAAGATTTGGTCAATAATGGTTATGAGCATTTTGCTCGCTATGCCCTTATGGAGCGAGAGCAAGCACGAGTACCACCGTTTGGTTTTCAGGCACTGTTTCGCGCCGAAGCCAATCAACCGGGGATGCCAGAAGCTTTGTTAAGGCAGGTGTCGCAACAAGCTTTTTCGGGGTGTATGGTCAGTGGTCCTATTGCAGCGGCGCAAGAAAAAAAAGCAGGTAAGTATCGATATCATTTAATGTTGCAAGCCAGTGCTCGCAGTGACTTGCACCAAGCGGTTACGCAAATATTGCAACAGATAGAACAGCACCCATTGCAATCAAAGGTGCGATGGTCAATAGACATTGATCCTTTAGAGCTGAGTTGGTAACTGCGTTGTGAAGATCCCCCCAATTGAGGACGGACGCTGACATTTTGTGCAATTTGTCATGATAAGCGCAATCAATTATTGTACATTGAAATACCCTTGGGTAAACTTTGCCAATAACATACGGACAAGTATTTGAAACATGGCTCATCAAGATTACGTCGCTCGCCCCCGCGCGACCAAAAAGAAGAATAATCCTTATAAACCAAAGCGCAAACAAACAGCACCTAAAAGTGGCTTAAAACCTATATTGATCATAGGGTTGATCTTGCTCATTGTTGCGGGTTTTGGCTATTTTCTTTATGTTATTAGTCATAACGACAATAAGGTTGAAGTAACTGAGATCACCTTGTCTTCGGCAAAATCGGCGAAAGACATTGATGAAGACCCTTTACCTGAGCCCCCAAAAGAAGCGTGGAGTTACGTTGAAGGGTTAAAACATAAGAAGGTCGAAGTAGAGACATACGAAGTTGAAGAAAAAGGCCCGTACAAATTGCAATGTGCGTCGTTTCGTAATCAACAAGATGCCAATGAACTAAAAGCGAATATTGCGTTTGGCGTTGGTTTATCCTCAGAAGTTAGGCCCTCAAATGGCAGTAATGGGGTCTGGTATAAAGTGATATTGGGTCCATACAAAAATAAACGCTTGGCTGAAAAAGACCGACATCGATTACGCAACAGTAAAATCAATGGCTGTCTAATTTACCCTTGGACTTGAAATTTACCCTCATCGATCCCACATCAACGTTAAGATTCATAAACGATACTTCTTGTATCGACTACAGGCACCGAAAAGGTGCCTGTTCAATTATTTTCAGAGGTTTAATGTGACTACTATTGTTTCAGTTCGTCGTAACGGCAAAGTATGTATTGGTGGTGATGGTCAAGTATCTCTTGGCAATACCGTAATGAAAGGCAACGCGCGCAAAGTCCGTCGTTTGTATCATGACAAAGTCTTGGCCGGATTTGCCGGTGGTACAGCCGATGCGTTTACCTTATTTGAGCGCTTTGAAAGCAAGCTTGAACAACACCAAGGACATCTGACCCGTTCAGCCGTTGAACTGGCCAAAGATTGGCGCAGCGATCGTGCCCTTCGCAAGCTCGAAGCGATGCTGGTGGTTGCCGATGAAACGGCCTCTTTGATCATCACCGGTAATGGGGATGTTGTTCAACCAGAAAATGATTTAATCGCCATTGGATCGGGTGGTAATTACGCACAAGCTGCCGCGACCGCATTATTGGAAAATACCGAACTGTCGGCGCGAGAGATTGTTGAAAAGTCTTTGACCATTGCCGGTAATATTTGTGTGTTTACCAACTTAAACCACACCATCGACGAAATTTAATCTAATTATCAGTTTAACTCAGGCAGACTATGTTGATGTCTGTCATCGGTAAGGAATTACGCATGTCTAATATGACGCCACGTGAAATTGTTCACGAACTCGATAGCCATATTATTGGCCAAAACGACGCTAAGAAAGCCGTTGCGATTGCGCTTCGTAACCGTTGGCGTCGAATGCAGCTTAACGACGAGCTGCGTAGCGAAGTTACCCCAAAAAATATTTTAATGATCGGACCAACAGGTGTTGGTAAAACCGAAATAGCCCGTCGCCTAGCCAAACTGGCGAATGCCCCATTTATTAAAGTGGAAGCAACCAAGTTCACCGAAGTGGGCTATGTTGGTAAAGAAGTCGAAACGATTATTCGTGACTTGGCCGATGTGGCGGTGAAGTTAACCAAAGAAATGGAAATGGAACGAGTCAAGCATTTAGCCGAAGAAGCGGCAGAAGAGCGTATTCTTGATGTCTTGATCCCAAATCCAAGAAATACCTTTGGGGAAGAAGAAAGCACAGATAACAGCAGTACTCGCCAAGTTTTTCGTAAAAAACTACGTGAAGGAAAGCTTGATGATAAAGAAATCGAGTTAGACGTTGCTATGCCTCAAATTGGTATGGAGATCATGGCACCTCCTGGTATGGAAGACATGACCAACCAATTACAAAGCATGTTCCAAAGTATGTCGCAGGAAAAAACCAAGAAACGCAAAATGAAAATCAAAGATGCGTTTAAAGCTTTGCAGGAAGAAGAAGCCAGCAAAATGGTAAATCCTGATGAGCTAAAAGAAAAAGCGATTGACGCGGTTGAGCAAAATGGCATTGTCTTTATCGATGAAATCGACAAAATCTGTAAACGAGGGGATACATCCGGTCCAGACGTATCTCGAGAAGGTGTACAACGCGACTTACTGCCGTTAGTTGAAGGCTCAACGGTTAGCACTAAGCACGGCATGGTAAAAACCGATCACATCTTATTTATCGCTTCGGGTGCTTTTCAGATGGCTAAACCGTCTGATTTAATTCCAGAATTACAAGGTCGCTTACCGATTCGCGTTGAATTACGAGCATTAACCACGGAAGACTTTGTGCGTATTTTAACTGAGCCTAATGCCTCATTAACCGAACAGTATATTGCCTTGTTAGCAACAGAAGGGGTTAAGGTTGAATTTAGTGAAGACGGTATTGCCGCCATCGCGAATGCGGCATGGCAGGTAAACGAAACTACCGAAAATATTGGTGCTCGTCGTTTACATACTGTGATGGAACGCTTGATTGAAGATTTATCGTTCCAAGCCGATGCCAAGTCGGGTGAATCGATAGTTATCGACCAAGATTACGTTAACAGCAAATTAGATATGCTGGTTGAGAATGAAGATCTAAGTCGGTTTATTTTATAAACCGCTGTCACAGGGGATGATATGAGTATTAACCAATTTACTATTGACCGTAAACAGGCGCAATTATTGCTCGAATGCAGTGACGGCTTACGTCAAACTCTGTGTTTTGAGTTTTTACGTGTATACTCCCCTTTAGAACAAACACAAGTGCAGGGCCGAAAAAAGCCGCCAGTGAGCCATAAGAAAATGGTTCAACTATTGGCGCTTGAACCGGTGGGCAAACATGGCTTTCGCCTGCACTTTGATGATGGCCATCAGGCCATTTATAGCGCCGCCTTGTTATTAGATTTCGCTCACAATAAAGCAACTCTATGGCAAGACTATTTGACCGCAGTTCAACAAAGTGGTCATAGCCGCGAAGCCATGATAGACATCAAACAGGTTTAACCCGTGACAAATAACCAAATCCTACGCCGTATTCGTTATATTTTCGATTACAATGACGCCAAAATGATGGCGATATTTGCTTCTGCCGATTACCCGGTTCAATTAGAGCAACTACATCATTGGTTGCGCAAAGATGACGACCCCAAATACGTTAATTTAACCGACCAACAACTGGCGTATTTTCTTAACGGTTTTATCAATGAAAAACGTGGCAAGAAAGACGGTCCGGCACCCGTTGCCGAGAAAAAGCTTAACAACAACATTATTTTACGTAAGCTAAAGATTGCCTTGAATTTAACCGATGTAGGGATGATTGAACTCATCGAATTGGCAAACTTACGCATTGGTAAATCTGAGTTGTCTGCTTTTTTTCGCAAACCTGATCATAAGCATTTTCGCGAATGTAAGGATCAATTCATTCGTAATTTCCTTGCCGGCATGCAGGTGAAATATCGTGATAATGACCCATATTTTAAACCACAAGAAAAAGCATAAGAGCACAAAGTGATTTAAGGATATCACTTTTAATTTACTCTCAATGACATGATGCGCCTAATTTATCTTACCTTAGGATTTACCTTTGTTGCTTTGGCAACAATCGGCGCATTTTTGCCTATTCTCCCAACCACACCTTTTTTATTGTTAGCGGCAGCCTGCTTTGCTAAGTCTTCATCTCGATGGCATCGTTGGTTGTTAACCAATCGATTTTTTGGCCCATTTTTAACCCGTTGGCAACAACACCATTGTATTAGTGGCAAAACCAAAGTCGTAGCCCTTAGCTCGATTATTTTATTTGGTGGCTTGTCTTTCTTCCAACTTGAGCATATTTACCTTAAAGCGTTGATATTCATCTTACTAATGATTGGCCTTATCGTAGTATTACGATTAAAAGTGTGCGATAAAACACAATAAATAAAATAATTAAAAAAGAGTTAACGGTTTAAACCTTTTTAATAACAACCGCATCTTAATAACCAAAGACCTAAACATTTGAACAGGATAACAGAGAGTTGACGGGACAGAGTTCGGTGATTGATGCCCAACAAGTCTTTGCCCATAAACAAGAGCTGGAATGGATAAGCCAAGCTCAGGGTGGTGACCGACAGGCGTTTAATCATTTATATCAGCGACATATCGGCAAGGTGTACGCCTTGTGTCTGCGTATGCTATCAAATAAAGAGCAAGCAGAAGATGTGTCACAAGAAGTGTTTATGCAAGTTTGGACCAAGTTAGATAACTTTCGTGGAGACAGTAAGTTTTCCACTTGGTTGCATTCGGTTACGACCAATACCGTATTGAGCCATATTCGCAAACAAAAAAATTGGATTCAAAAGGTCTTTAGCTTAGAAGAGCAGCCACCATCGCTGCAAGAGTTAGAAGCGAAAACACACGGGATCACCGACTTGTCCGATATCGACAAGGGGATCATGCGCCTACCAGAAAAGGCACGTTTGGTGTTTGTGTTATTTGCGGTAGAAGGCTATCGCCATGAAGAAATTGCTAAGATGCTTGAGATCGCCGTAGGGTCTAGCAAATCGCATTACCATAGAGCACGAAATTTATTAAGAGAGTGGCTGCAAGATGAGTAAATTATTGAGCGAGCAAGAATTACAACAACGTATTGATGCGTTGGCAACAGAAATCAAACCAGAACGTGATTTATGGACAGGCATTGAACGGGCCATCGAACATCAAGCCTTGCAGCAAAGTCATAGCGACGATGCAACCCTGGCTAAAGGTCGTAACGAACAGCAAAAATCTGGCTTTAAAGCCTACTACGCTTGGGCCGCTTCGGTATGTGCAGCGGTGGTGTTGACTTGGTATATGGGGACCCCGACGCCACAACAAGACATTGTGTTTTCACCCGTAAAAATGATTGAACAAGAATACCAACAAGAAAAACAAGCCATGTTAGTTGGCTTTGGTAAACCGGATTTGACGAAGCTACCGGAGAATATCCAACAGCAATTTAATGAGCTAGAAAGTGCTCGAACCTCACTGCTGAAGGCATTAGCAGAAGATCCTGATAATGTTGATTTGCTGAACCTATTAAAGTGGACCCAACAGCAAGAATTAAGTTTATTAGAGCAACTTTACAACCCTAAATGGCAAACCATTTAAGAGGGAATGATGATGAAAATAATGACCCCATTGATGTTGTTGGGCATGATGTTATCGAGCATTAGCCTAATGGCCAAGACCATTGACCAGCAACTGAGTGCCGATGGCATTGTTGCGGTTAAAATTGAGAATCTTAGAGGCAAAGTAAGGATTAATGGCGCCGACACTAAGGCGATTTCCGTTATCGGTAAGCTCGATGAAAAAGCGCAAAATTTTGTCTTCAAACACGAATTAGATAAAGTCCTTATTCAAGTACAAATGCCAAAGCAAATGAACAGTTCTTTTTGGCACAGTGAAGAAGAAGAGAGTAACTTAACCATTACTTTACCAGACCATTTAGCGGTTGAATTTACTGGGGTTTCAACCGACGTCAAGGTAAGTGAAATCAACAGTGAGGTATTTATTCAAACCGTCAGTGGTGATATTAAGGCCGCAGATCTTAGCACCAAGGTATCTCTTAAAACGGTCAGTGGTAATATTGATGCTAAGAACTTATCGGGTGAGGTTGTTTTATCAACGGTCAGTGGCAATATCAATGATAAAGAGTCTAAGGGGCAATTGGTGTATCGTGCTGTTAGTGGCAATATTGATGCAAGTAGCAAAGCTCAAGATATTGAAGCCAGCATTATATCGGGTAATATTGACTTAAACTTGGATCAAATAGAAAACGCCAACTTATCTAGTATCAGTGGTCACATTGAGGTAAGCATGGTGTTAAGAGATCAAGGCCGGGTAAAACTTTCTTCGGTAAGTGGTAATACCGACTTACAGGTGCAAGAAGGTGTTAATGCAGAATTTAAAGTGTATTCAAACGCCGACGGTAAAATCATTAATCGTGTTACTAAAGACCAAGTTAAGCGAGCCAAATATGGTCCAAGCTCAAAGTTGACCACCAGCACAGGTAAGGGCAGCGCCAGTGTGAAAGCGTCAACAGTGAGTGGCAAAGTAAAAATACACTATTAAACCAATGAATAAGCTCGCAACGGTTAGGCTTGTGATGTTCTTGTTAAGACACTAAGCAAACCCTAATTATTGCGAGTTATCTCGCAATAAACATATACAGTCTGTCAGACGCCCCTCTTTTATTCCGCCTTATTGTGCAAAAGGCATGTAACTTTTTGCGAATTTTGATACATTACTCTGTACTCTGGTCGTTACCATCGTTAGTTCGCTCAACAAGCTTCTAACCACTTTTCCATTCTTCGGTTTTTGATATTAACGGTCAAGTTCAACCTTGCTTTTGCATGGGCAGGCTTGCTTTATTTGGTAGGCAATAGATGAGTTTTTTTATTCGGGATTTGAGCTGAAATGGCACAACAACAAGCAACAAAACAATTTAAAAGCAATAAACCCACCGATAAACAGGTGGAGGGCATAAAGGTCACACCACACTCTTTAGAGGCTGAACAGTCGGTGTTAGGTGGTCTGTTATTGGATAACGAAGCTTGGGACAGTGTTGCTGAACGAGTGGTTGCGAGTGATTTTTATTCACGAGCACATCGAATTATCTTTGAATGTATTGGTAAAATTATTGAAAAGGGCAACCCCGTCGATCTTATTACCTTGTCTGAAGGGTTGGAAAATCAGCAGCAAATCGATGACGTAGGGGGCTTTGTTTACTTGGCTGAAATGGTCAAAAACACCCCTAGTGCTGCCAATATCTACGCTTATGCCGATATCGTCCGTGAACGTGCCGTTACCCGCGAGCTGATTAAAGTAGCGAATGAAATAGCTGATGCGAGTTACGATCCACAAGGCCGTCAAAGTAGTGAATTGTTAGATTTTGCCGAGTCAAAAGTGTTTCAAATCGCAGAGCAACGGGCGAGTAAAACGGAAGGCCCTGAAAACATCCACTCGGTCATGGAAAAGACCGTGGATAAAATTGAAAAACTTTATGGTCAGCCCCACGATGGTGTCACGGGGGTATCGACTGGCTTTCATGACTTAGACAAAATGACTGCAGGCTTACAATCGTCGGATTTGATTATTGTTGCGGCCCGTCCATCAATGGGTAAAACCACCTTTGCCATGAACTTGGCTGAAAATGCCGCCATGATGCAAGATAAGCCGGCGCTTATTTTCTCTCTAGAGATGCCGTCAGAACAAATCATGATGCGTATGTTGGCCTCGCTTGGTCGCATCGATCAAACCAAGATTCGTACCGGCCAATTAGGCGACGAAGATTGGGCACGTTTGTCTTCTACCATGGGCTTACTGATGGAAAAAGGCAAAATGTTTGTCGATGATGCTGCCGGTCTAACCCCTACCGAAGTGCGTTCTCGCGCCCGACGGGTAGCTCGTGATAACGGCGGTTTGTCGATGATCATGGTGGATTATCTACAATTAATGCGGGTCCCCGCTTTTAGTGATAACCGTACTTTGGAAATTGCCGAAATTTCACGTTCACTTAAAGCCCTAGCCAAAGAATTACAAGTGCCCGTTGTCGCGCTGTCCCAGCTAAACCGTAGTTTGGAACAACGTGCCGATAAGCGACCTGTTAACTCAGATTTGCGTGAGTCGGGCTCGATAGAGCAAGATGCCGACTTGATCATGTTTATTTATCGTGACGAAGTTTATCATGATGACAGTCCTGATAAAGGCACTGCCGAAATCATCATTGGTAAACAGCGTAACGGCCCTATTGGGCGTGTTCGACTAACCTTCCAAGGCCAATTTTCAAGGTTTGATAACTTTGCCGGCCCTGGTGGAATTATGGATGAAGATTAATCTTTACTATGGTGAAAAAGCATCGCAGTGCCTCGGCAATCATTGATACTCAGGCATTAAAAGAGAACTTTAATACCTTAAAGCAATTGGCAGCACCGGCAAAGGTGTTGACGGTTCTTAAGGCAAATGCTTATGGGCATGGGCTTATTCGAATCGCTAAAGGCTTGCCACAAGCCGATGCCTTTGGCGTTGCTCGCATCGATGAAGCTTTGCAGCTTAGAGACCATGGGATCAACAATGCTATTGTTCTACTTGAGGGCTTTTTTGAAGCCGAAGAGTTAGTTGATATCCACCAACATGATTTACAAATTGTCATCCATAGTATTGAACAACTTGAAGCAATAGAGCAAGCGTCGTTACCTACACCAATTAAAGTCTGGTTAAAAATCGATACCGGCATGCACCGACTGGGGGTCGCACCAGAGCTGTTTGCTCAGTTTTATCAACGGTTAAAGGCTTGTTCTAATGTCGCCAAGGGCTTGGTCTTAATGAGCCATTTGGCTTGTGCAGATGATGTAAGCCATCCGATGAATAACAGCCAAATGGCGTTGTTTGGCTCTTTAACCGAACACTTGCCCGATGACAAAACCTTAGCTAATTCGGCCGCTGTTCTAGCATTTAAAAACGCTCATTATCAATGGGTTCGCCCAGGCCTTATGCTTTACGGAGTGAGTCCAATGGCGCTAACGTCGGCGTTGCAACCACCGAAAAGCATTACTCCGGTTATGACTTTATACTCTAGTGTTATTGCTATTCAGCATATTAAAGCCGGAGAACGTGTTGGTTACGGCGGGGCGTGGACGAGTGCTAAAGATACCCGCATTGGTGTGGTTGCTATTGGTTATGGTGATGGCTATCCACGTCACGCCATTAATGGCACCCCGGTCTGGGTTAATGGCAAAGTATTCCCATTAGTCGGGCGGGTATCAATGGACATGATCACCATCGACTTAGGCGAAGATGATAGTATCAAGGTTGGGGATTATGCCGAGCTATGGGGTAAGAATTTAGCGATTGAGAAAATTGCCGATTGTGCTCAAACGATCCCTTATGAGCTTCTTTGTAACATTACAGCGAGAGTTAAAACCGATCTTTATTAAATTATTTTCATTTAAATTCAAGTTGTTGTGCATAATTTGAATTGAAAAAAATTTCGTCTATAGTTTAACCAAATCAACAATAAATTGCTTAATTGAGCAAGAAAGGATTGGTATTATGGTCGACAATAATAGCACCGTTACCGTGTTGTACTATGAAGATGATGATATAGACAATATCCAAGCACATGTACTTACCGACATGCGCTTAGAAGACGATTCTCGGATTATATTTCCACCGTCTTTTCGCGAAAATAAAATCATTGTTGCGGTGCTTAAAGGGCGTTGTTCGTTAATTAATGCGTTAGGCGATAGAAGCCTTTAACGTAGATTAGATTGCCCGTTTAAGCTGCTTGGCACTGTTGGCATTGGCCATGGGCTTCAACGACTTGATGAGTTATTTTAAACCCGCTGGCGTCAGCCATGGTTTTTATGACTAATTCTAAATTATTTGACTGAATCTCTTCAACAGCCCCACAATCATCGCAAATAAGTAATTGCACCGGGTGATTACACTCACTGAAATGATCACAGAGCAAAAAGGCATTAATTGATTCGATTTTGTGCACAAACCCTTGTTTAGCAAGAAAATCTAAAGCGCGATACACGGTTGCAGGTTTTGCTGCTGTATCTTGTTTTTTTAATTCATCTAACAACTCATAAGCGCCCATCGGCCCGTGGTTATTTGCCATGATCAAAAAAACTTGCTCGCGAGCTGGTGTAAAACGCGCACCAGTGCGTTTGCAGTTATCTTTTGCCTGTTGCAACAACTTGTTGACGTTCATAATATTACTCTATGTTCAATAGTCGGTTTAGCATCGCCAAGGTGATTTCTTGTGTTAGCGTAACCATTGATTTATTTATATTGAAAGTAGACACGTTTTAGTCGTAAAAATCAACCAGATGACGCTTTTAGCGTTTTCAAAATGTATTATTAACGTTCAAAAACCGATTATACTGATTGAACGAATCACTCATGCACACTCTGATAAATTTTTATGATCAACATTTCGCCACCACCATCAGAACAACCCAAACATTCAAGTATAAAAGCTACGTTTGATTTAGCTTTTCGTCCTTTCTTTTTGTCTGGAGCCTTGTTTAGTGTGATTGGGCTACTTCTTTGGAACGTAGCGTTAACTTCACCAACGCTGTCTGCAACTATGTATGGAGGCTCATTATTCTGGCATAAGCATGAGATGTTATTGGGTTTTGTTCCCGCCATTATGGTCGGATTTTTATTAACCGCCGTTCAAACCTGGACTCGTGTACCAAGTTTACATGGCAAGCCATTGATGGCACTGATGTTCATTTGGCTGATGGGACGCGTACTCATGTTATTGCCAACCCATGTCCCCTTGCTGGTTATTGCGGTTGTTGACAGTTTATTCTTGCCATTATCCGCGTGTGCGCTTGCTTACCCCATTATTAAAGTCAAATTATGGCGTAACTTATTTTTTATTCCTATTTTACTGCTGATGGCCATTCTTAACATCCTAATGCACTTTGCCGTTTTGACCGAGCAAATACAGCATATCGCTAATCTCAGTCATATTATTGTGTTGTTAATAACTTTTGTGATGTGTGTGATGGGGGGGCGGGTGTTTCCTATGTTTACCGCCAATGGGACCAAAACAACCAAAGTAGAACCAATAGCTTGGCTTGAAAAAATTGCGTTAGGCTCGGTGATGTTCGCCATTATCTGTGGCGCCAATTTATTTCCTTTGCCCAAAGAGCTGGTGGCAGCGGTTTTTATCCTCGCAGGGTGCGCACAATTTGCACGCGCTGTGCGCTGGCGCATTTGGGTGACCTTTAAAACCCCACTTGTATGGTCTTTGCATATCAGTTACTTAAGCATTGCACTGGGGCTTATTGCTCTTGGGTTAGCAAAGCTGGAATTAATTTTTTCTTATTCTCAAGCCATTCATATATTAACCGTTGGTGGTATGGGCACGATGATTTTGTCGATGATCTCTCGTGTTTCCCTAGGCCATACGGGACGCATGATTGTAGTGGGCAAGCTTATGACACTTGCCTTAATAGCCATTGTTTTGAGTTTTGTCATTCGAGTCTTTGGTAGCTTTATCTTTGCTGATTACCTCTTTGTATTAAAAGCGGCAACAGCCTTGTGGGTATTTGCTTACGGTGCTTTTTTTGTGTTTTATTTACCCATTTTAACCACACCAAGAAAGCTTTAGTTTAAGTCGAAGTAAATGAGTAAAACGCTCTACAGCTAATGTTTAGTCGGGAGAACACTTAACCTTGAGAACACTGGTGTTTATAACTACCTTTTCTATGGTAAAATGCGCTCATACGTGCATCAATTGATGCTTTTAGTGCTTGTTCAGCACAAATACTAACATTTCTTCTTGTGTTGTATGCTGTGCCATTACCGATGAATACATCTCTCACGTTTTGTCGAGTTACTAGCATTTATATAAGGTTTAAGTTCATTGACAAATAATACATTCAACGAAAAACTTTCAGTCGCACCTATGCTCGATTGGACAGATCGCCATTGCCGTTACTTTTTACGCTTATTGTCAAAAAATACGGTTATGTACACCGAGATGGTTACCACGGGCGCTATTTTATTTGGTAAAGGCGATTACCTAGGTTACAACCAAGAAGAACACCCGTTGGTGTTACAACTTGGTGGTAGCGATCCTAAAGCGTTAACAGAATGCGCGATACAAGCTGAGCAGTTTGGTTATGATGCGATTAACATTAACGTTGGCTGTCCTTCCGATCGGGTACAAAATGGCCGTTTCGGTGCGTGTTTAATGGCAGAGCCAGAATTGGTGGCGGAATGTGTGCAAAGCATGCAAAACGCGGTTAAAGTGCCGATTACCGTGAAGTCACGCATTGGCATTGACGATCAAGACAGTTATGAGTTTTTGCATAAATTTATTGATGTGGTTGGTCAAGGTGGCTGTCAGCATTTTATTGTCCATGCCCGTAAAGCATGGCTTAGTGGTTTAAGTCCAAAACAAAACCGCGAAATACCACCTTTGGATTACTCTCGGGTGTATCAAATTAAACAAGATTTTTCGCACTTAGATATTTCAATCAATGGCGGTATCACCACACTCGAACAATCGCTTGAGCATCTACAGCATATCGATGGTGTAATGATTGGTCGTGAAGTGTATCAAAACCCCTATATGTTAGCCGAAGCCGATCAGCGCATTTGGCATGAACAAAAAACTGTGATCACTCGTGAACAAGTTATTGAACACATGTCAGAGTATATAGATCGTCATGTCGCTAACGGTGGCAAAGTATGGCATGTGGTAAGGCATATGCTTGGGCTGTGTAACGGATTGCCTGGTGCACGTCGTTATCGTCGTTACTTAAGCGAAAATGCAGGCAGGGCCGGTGCAAACTCAAACGTCCTTAAAGAAGCCTTTGCTTTGACCGGTCAATTAGAAGAGTCAATTTAACATATTGTTATGTATACTAATTGCTCATTTGTGCGATAACGCATAAATGGGCATTTTTGTTATTTTTTAAAAAAATTAAAAAAAATCCAACCTTTTTCTACTTTGTTGCGACTAAACCTATTGAAACCGCCAAGATGCGAGTGAGACCAACCAACCAATAGGAGCAGCAAGTTTATGTTTACATTTTTCTACCCCCTTGTGATCTTTTTGCTGCCCGTATTTTGTTTACTCGCAAGCAGTTTTGTTATTGTATTTTTAGAGAAATAGTTTCTCATTAGGTGATTTTACCAATCAGGCTTTAGCCTGATTTTTTTTGTCTAAAATCCGCCGTTTTAGGTTTTTTTTGTCTCTTCTACCTCGCTGTACATTTCAAGTGGTTAAATTTACCACTTGGTTGGTCAATTTCACAAAATAATGAAATTTAACTCAACATTAACAACTGTAACGCAGAACCCTTTGGTTTCTTATAGGCCAGTAAAAACAAGGGTTTGAGGTTTTTTTTAAAAGTTGGCACAGCACTTGTAATGTCTAATGTAAAAATAAGAATCGTTAGCAGTATCAACTAAATAAATTGTTAATCAGGAGTTCACATGAAAACGTTAACCAGCAAAACAGCCGTATTCGCTACCTTAATTGCAAGTTCAGTAATGTTTAGCAGTGCAGCAAAAGCTGAGCAACTTGTGTCATTAGAAACGGCTATCGATATGATGCTTAGTCAACAAAGCAAAATGGTTTTACAAGAAGTATCAAATCAGGTTGCGAAAAACATCCAACAAGAACTGGCGAATTTTAATATCGACAGTTTAATGAATCAGCAAGGCGTGCCAACCGTAACCATTCGTGACATTGCCAAGCTTGACAACAAAGAAAGCGGTGCGAATAGTCAAACCGCGATGTTGAAATAAAAACAACAACATAACAAATCGTATATTAGGAGATAAATCATGGGTATGTTTTCACGTTTTACCGACATTATTAATGCCAATATCAACAGCTTGTTAGAGAAAGCAGAAAACCCTGAAAAAATGATCCGTTTGATCGTTCAGGAAATGGAAGAAACATTGGTGGAAGTGCGCTCTGTCGCGGCAAAAAATATTGCCGACAAAAAAGCGGTAACGCGAACGCTTAAAAGTGCAGAAAGCCAAGTTGCTGATTGGCAACAAAAGGCTGAAATAGCATTGAGTAAAGGTCGTGAAGACCTAGCTCGTAGCGCTTTAGTTGAAAAGAAAAAGGCTATGACCCTAGTCAATAATACCCAGCAGGAGTTGGATGCACTTAATGATATTTTAGATAAAGTGCAAGACGACGCTGGACGCCTTCAAACAAAATTAACCGAAGCTAAGCGACGTCAAGAATCAATTCGCCTTCGTCAGCAATCAGCAACCACGCGGTTGAAAGTTAAGTCGCAACTGCATGCGGTAGATGTCGAAGAAAGTCTGCAAAAATTTGAACGCTACCAACAGAAAGTGGAACAAGTTGAAGCACAAGTTGAAGCCTGGGATATCACCCATAAAAGTGATTTGATGAATGAGTTTGATGCCCTAGAAAATGAAGACGCAATTGAACGTGAGCTTCAGGCGATGAAGCAAAACGTGGCGAATAGTTAACTTACATAACAGGCAGGTACAGGTTATGTTTCCTTTAACCACAATGTTTACCCTTTGGTTAGTACCGGTAATTACCTTTTTTATCGGTGCTGGTATTTTTAGTCTGGTGCGTCAGTTTCGCATGTAAATTTGACGAGTAGTTAACTTTAAAATCAATGGTTTATTTACTTACATCAGCAGACAACCCCATTTTAGGAGAGAGCGATGAGCTACCACAAATACAGTACAGAGCCATGTTTGGCAAAAGATTTAGTGCATAAAAAATTGGCCGGTGTGTGCGCAGGTATAGCGCGTCATTTTGAGCTACCACGAATTTTGGTAAGAGCTGCAGTGGTGATTTTAGGTCTTATGATGCCAGTAACCACACTTGTGGCCTATGGTGTTGCGGCTTTAGTCATGCCCAACCGCCGTTAGTGTACAACACGTCATTTATCATTTTTTCTTGTGAGGGGAGGGGCAATGTCATTTTTTAAATGTTTTATTATCGCGCTTATTGCCACTTTGGCTTTAACCTACACTTTTGGTACTGGGGTTGCTCATTTAGTACCGCTAGAGTTTGGGCTAAGCGAATACTTTGTTCAGCGCTTTGAACTTATTAGTATGTCGGCTTTGTTGGGGCTGGCAATATTATTCGCCATTGGCATCTTACTTTGTTGCATATTTGGTACAGTGGTGTTTTTTGTTGCTGGCGTTTTGGGGGCTTTGTTATTGCTGGGGGCGAGCTTCTTATCACCGCTACTGATATTTTTCGTGATTATTTGGCTTTGCTTAAGTCAAAGTCAAGTGCTGCAAAACTAATCAAAACCTTAGTCTTTTCGTGCCGTGGGTAATAAGATATTGTCGAATAAGGTAAAATAAGAGATTATTAGCCAACAACCTAAGCTGTGATAAGAGTTAATGATCATGATAAAGTTACTTTCATCTGTATTTTTTTTAATGATATTGCCAAACTTCCCATTGTTTGCTCAAGATATCGAAATCACCAATTCATACATTAGAGAAACGATTCCGGGGACTCAAGTAAGCTCAGCTTACATGACCATTACTAACGCATCTGCTGACGATATTAAGCTGTTATCAATTACTTCAAACATTAGTAAACGAATTGAATTACATCAGCATTTAATGCGTGATTCAATGATGCAAATGCAGCAGGTAGATTCTATTATTATAAAGGCGAAAGACAAAACCGTGTTACAGCCACATGGCTATCATGTGATGATTTTTGAATTAAAATCCCCACTTATAGCAAATCAACATGTTGCTATGACATTGCATTTTTCAAATGGACAAACATTGGATATAACCTTGCCTGTTAAAGGCCTAAAACAGTTATCACATCACTAAGAAAGGAAGTAGGATGAATTTCAATTTTTCGTACAAATCGATGGCGTCGGTAATCGCTCTAGTATTTGTTTTATTTTATCTTTTGGGCGTATTTTGGAGTTTTGAGCCCGATACCTTTGACGTTAAAGAAAAAACCATCAACGATGCACAAGTTGAAAACGTTAACCCTGTTGTAGGCTACGCCACCTCTACGGCTTTAATTCATGTTGCAGAACATCTACTCGATAAACCGGGTGGTTACTTATCTAATGACGTGATACCTCCGTCGGTATTTTTAGACAATATTCCTAATTGGGAGTTTGGGGTGCTTGAGATGGTTCGAGATATGGCCTTGTCTATGCGACAATCTTTTAGTCGTTCGCAATCTCAATCGGTGCAAAACCAACTATTACAAAATGCTCAACCTAAATTTAATATCGACTCAACAAAGTGGGTAATGCCTAGCGCCGAAGGGCAATACCAATCGGCTATTGATGATCTTTACAAATATCGTCAAGAGCTTAGTGATCCAAGTATCCAAGAGTCACAGTTTTATGCTCGAGCCGACAATTTAAGTGACTACTTGCGTCAAGTTGAAAAACGTTTAGGCAGTTATTCACAACGTTTAAGTGCGAGTGTTGGTCGAGATCAGCTCAATACCGACTTAGCCGGAGATAAAGATGCCCATCAATCAACCCGAACATCTTCAAGTGCTTTAGTTAAAACAAGTTGGTGGGAAATCGATGATGTTTTCTATGAAGCTCGCGGAGCGTCGTGGGCTCTATTACACTTATTAAAAGCGATAGAAATTGATTTTGCAGATGTTCTGCAAAACAAAAATGCAGCGGTGAGTCTGCGCCAAATTATCCGTGAACTGGAGTCCACTCAAACTACGGTTTGGAGTCCAATGGTTTTAAATGGCAGTGGCTTTGGACTTGTTGCTAATCATTCTCTTGTAATGGCGAACTACATTTCACGTGCTAATGCAGCGCTGATCGATTTACGAGAACTTTTAAGTCAAGGATAAATTATGAACAAGAAAGCGGCATTAATTGCCAGTGCGTTATTGTTAACAAGTTATTCGGCTTCGGCAGATGTGCTTGGCGTGTATGTTGGTGGGCAAGTTTGGGAGCTTAGTGCAGATGGCGCATTTGGTGAAAAAAACGATTTGCAAAACTATGACTTTTCAGATGATACAGAGTATCGTTTTTATATAGCATTAGAACACCCGATCCCATTAATCCCAAACGTTAAATTGGTGCGCAATAAGTTAAATACCGAGGGGGTTGGAGCGGTTGAAACCGATGCTTTTCGCGTTGAAAACGTATTTTCTCAAGTCGATTTAACCTATACCGATTACACCTTTTATTATGAAATATTTGATAACGATTTAGTCTCTATCGACTTAGGTATTACAGCAAAAGATTTCAGCGGTGACTTTGATTCTGGCTTAAATATCGATGATATAGATGAAGCCATACCTATGGCTTACGCCTCAGCTCAAGTGGGGCTGCCATTTACGGGGTTAAGTTTAATTGCTGAGGGCAACTTTTTAGCCATTGATGACAGCAATTTTACAGAATACCAAATTGGTATCGCTTACGAGCTTATCGATAACATGCTCATTGATGTAAACCTGCAAGCGGGTTATCGCAGAGTTGATTTAGAGCTTGATGATGTTGATGATGTGTATTCAGACATCAACTTTGACGGTTTATTTGCGGGCGTTGAAATTCATTTCTAACGCTTAATGAAGCACCTAAAAATAAGGCCACAAGAGCTATAATCTTGTGGCCTTTTTAATCGGCTTAATTCGGTATGGCTATCGAATAATCTTATTTCAGTCAGTTACTAGCAAAATAAAACTCTCAAAAGCAATAATATAGCCATGAGCATCACCCAATATGTAGAGTCATTTGTTCATGGGGCGTATCGGTTATTTAACGACAAAGCTAGAAGCAAATAGGACGCATATTTTATCGCCTCATTTTACGTCATTAAAAACGATAACCGAGTGTCAGCTCTATTTGTTCCATAGACAAACTGATCTCTTGTTGTTGACTAACGGGGTGAATACCCGAAATTTGTTTTTTCGGCGAGTACATTACACTGAGCGCTACGGCATCACCATTTTTCAATTGATGCTCAAAACCAGCCGTAAAATGCCACTCTTGCACACCTGGCGCTAAAATATTAAATAAGACTTCTGAGTTGGGTATAGGTTGCTTACCATAACTAAGCCCCGCACGAAGAGTATTCTTTCCCAAATTATATGCAACGCCCGCTTTAGTGATTCTCATATCACGCCAACCAAACCCCGCGCCTTGATCAGCGCCAAGAAGGTAATCTGAATTACCCATCATAATATTGCCAAATGCAGGCATAAAACCCTGACCAATTGAAGCGACTTTTGAGTATTGAATAGTTTGCTGATCGAGCGTGAGTGTCCAATCATTTTGTTGCCAGGCCACCCCTAAATTCCATGTGGTTGGAATGTCGAAACGCCCTTGCTCTGCAAACAGCCCTTGGTATTTGTCAAATTTGCTTAACTCAACAATGTCTTGAAAACTGGCACCTAAGGTTAAGTGTTCAGTAAGTTTGTGAACAAGCCCTAAACGGTAGCCATAACCAAAGCTGTTGTCGTGTCCCTGGTTTGAAAGAGCTTGGGGGCTAGAAGAAAAGCTAGCAAAACTACCCACACCTTTGGCTTCAAATCTTTGATGCACAAAGATAGGGGCAAATCCTATTTGGGTATCTGCACTCACTTTATAGGCAAAAGAGCTAGAGACAAACAGCTGAGATAGGTCAACCCCAGTGCTTCCGGCGCCAAACACAG
Organism: Thalassotalea sp. 273M-4; assembly: GCF_041410465.1. Taxonomy (NCBI): domain Bacteria; kingdom Pseudomonadati; phylum Pseudomonadota; class Gammaproteobacteria; order Alteromonadales; family Colwelliaceae; genus Thalassotalea; species Thalassotalea aquiviva. The sequence continues at coordinate 2,708,764 of NZ_CP166961.1, read as the reverse complement.
ATTGAGCATAGCTTGTATTCATACCACCTTGGGCAAAGGCCGTAATGTTGATTGCCCATTTGTCATTTAACGTGGTTTTATAACCAAAATTTGGAATCAAAAATGCACTATTGTTCGATTCAGTGGTACCAATTGCCAATGGCATTTGTTGCATTGGAATATCTTGTTGTTCGCTACCCGAAACCTTAAATTGACGATCAGGCATAAAAATACTGAAATCGATACTGATTTGATCTTTAAGTTGCCAAATACTGCCTGGATTGTATGCCCCTGCAATTGCATCTTGCGCCGATGCCGTAGTTGCACCAGCCATAGCTGCGCTGTTATGACCATAACCATGGCGAAAATAGCCATTGGTTGCGAAAGCAGTACTTGAAACAATACTACTTACAAGAATCGTTGAGTTGATTAAATTTAACTTCATTGCATATATCTAAAAGGTTTTAATTGTTGGTGATGATATGCTTTTTGGTTATAAGTGTATATCTTAGGTTTAGACTCTAGTCGTCTATCTAATAACCTATTTTTATTGACTCAATATAGGAGATAGGGCAAGAAAGCTTGTTTGTTTTCTTACGGAAAATATGAATACTTTAAATGCAAATCAACTTGTTATGATAACGGTTTAATATATATAGTATTTTGCTATTTAATTATATTTTCTGTAGGGATTTCTGCGTCAAGTTTTTTTACATTTGTTGTAAATAGAATTTGGTCAAAAGGCTGCAGAGTAATGAAAGTAAGGCTTTGATGAGCTGGCATTGATTATGCTTAAAAAGTTTTCATGTTTTAATTAAGGGAGCGAGAAATAAAATGAATAAACTAGTTTGTTTAATTTTATGTATGTTTGTGGGTACGGTAAACGCGACATTTATTAATAATGGGAGCTTTGAAACTGGAAGTTTTAATGGATGGACGACTCAAGATTTGAGTACTCCTTTTTATCCTGTACAAGTTGTCGGTAGTGGAGTCAGTCCAGGTTTTGGTTTGTTTTTATCATCGCCAACAGATGGAAACTTCGCTGCTGTGAATGGGTTTGATGGAGGAGGCCCTGGCGTTATTAGTTTATCTCAAAACATCACGGTTGATTCTTCATCCACTATTTTATTTGATTATAGAGCTGGATGGGACATGCTAAATTTTGGTGGCTCAACACTTAATCGTTTATTCGATGTGAACATAAACTCGCTAGGTGGACCGAATCTTGCGAACTTTAATATATTGTCTGCGGCAGCAGGAACCATAAATCTTGATACAGGAAATATGACGGGCAGTGTAGACCTTAGTGGATTTGTTGGACAAACCGTTAACATAAGTTTCGAATGGATGATCCCTGAGAACTTTACCGGGCCAGCGTTTTTTCAATTAGACAATGTTACTTCTACAGCCTCTGTCCCAGAGCCACTAAGTATTGCTATACTTGGCTTCGGTTTAGCGGGCGTTGCTCTTTCAAGAAAGAAAAAAGTTGTCTGAAACAAGTGAGCAGTGTCATATAAGTTTAATTCTCATTTACTTCATAGGTTAAGCTTAATGTAACTCACATTGTTTAATCATTCGTAACCTAGCCAAATAATAAAGAATCCGTAACCCAAAATGGTTACGGATTTTTTCACTTATTTGAATACCCTTCGACTTGGTCCAAATATCTGATTAATTCTATTGACTGAGATTCTCATATTGAATGACGGATCCCAGTTGAACTAAATTACCTTTCAAGTATTCCTTTTTGGAATAAAAAATCTTTTTCTATTCTTTTATGTTTTAATTTTGGCTGTATATGCTGTCAATATGTTCAATAATTAGACAGCGAAATTCTTGATGTTGGTAAAAGCCCCAAATGATGCTGGTGCAAGTCTTAGCAGTGATCAGTTAACTGAACTACAAAAAGTGATCCATCAATATACGCCTTTACAGTTGGCGTGGGCGAGTGGTTATTTGGCTGCCAAAAGTGAACAGTCTGTAGAGTCTGTCGAAGGTGCTCAAGTGGACATTGGCTCGCAAACTCATGCACAGACATTGACCATTTTATATAGCTCACAAACTGGTAATGCAAAATCGGTTGCCGAAAAAATCAGTCAAACTGCCTCTGAAATGGGGATCAAAAACAATCTAGTCAATATGGCAGATTACAAAGCCAAATCACTCCAAAAAGAAACCCATATTCTTATTGTTACCTCAACAAATGGCGAAGGCGAACCACCCGATGATGCAATGGCGTTGCATGACTACCTTGGTTCAAAAAGGGCGCCTACGCTTAGCCACCTAAAATATTCCGTATTAGCTTTGGGCGATTCGAGCTATGAATACTTCTGTCAAACCGGCAAAGACTTTGACCAAAGATTAAGAGCGCTTGGCGCTGACGCTTTGCATGAGCGTATTGATTGTGATGTAGATTACCAACAAGACGCTAATGACTGGCAACAGGCCACGTTAAGCTATTTACAAACCGACTTTAAAAACAATCAAGCAGAGGTTGTGTCTATTTCTGCCTCTACGGGGCAAAGCCTATCTCTTTACAATAAAGAGCATCCTTTTCTTGCAACCGTTTTAGACAATCAAAAAATAACCGGCCGTGATTCAAATAAAGTGGTGCAGCACATTGAACTAGACTTAACGGACTCTGGTTTACGCTACAAACCGGGCGATGCTCTGGGGGTTTGGCCTAAAAATAGTGCTGAAAATGTGGAGCAACTGTGCAATGCATTAGGGCTGTCTTTAGCTGAGCAAGTACAACACCTTGGTGCTCAAGTTACTTTAGAGTATGCACTTAGCGAAAAACTAGAGATCACACGGTTAAGTAAAAGCGTGGTTGAACATTGGGCAAAATACACAGATAACGCATTGAATGAACTGGTTTTAGATAGTGACGCTTTGCGAGCATACCTTAATTCGTATCAGCTGATTGATTTGGTAAAAGCGTATCCAGCAAAGGTTTGTGCGCAAGAGTTGGTGGACTTACTAGATAGCTTAACCCCAAGGCTATATTCCATTGCATCAAGTCAAAAGGAAGTTGAAGACGAAGTGCACCTAACCGTTGGTTTGGTATCTTATTTACAAGATGGTGAAAGAAGAACCGGTTGTGCCTCTGGCTTTTTAATTGAACACGCTGATATTGATGAGAAAGTAAAGATTTTTATTGAGCCTAATGCGCACTTTTCTTTACCTGACGATCCCGCTAAAGACATTATTATGATAGGACCAGGTACCGGCATTGCGCCATTTCGAAGCTTTATGCAAGAGCGAGAAGCAACAGGTGCAACGGGTAAAAATTGGTTGTTCTTTGGCGATCAAACCTTTACCCAAGACTTCTTATATCAAGTGGAATGGCAAGCTTATTTAAAATCGGGTGTATTAACACGTCTTGATTTGGCCTTTTCTCGCGATCAAGCCAACAAAGTCTATGTTCAGCACAAACTTGAAGCGGCAGGTGAAGAAGTATTTAACTGGTTAGAGCAAGGAGCTTACCTTTATATCTGTGGCGACATGTCAAACATGGCTAAAGATGTTCATAGCGCATTACAAAACATCATTATTAAGCATGGCAATAAAAGCCTTGAACAAGCAGAAGACTACCTTAAAAACCTTCGGCTCAATAAGCGTTATCAAAAGGACGTATACTAATGGCGGTAAAAGACTCAAACCAAAGCACAAGTGCGAACCCATATGTGGTTAAAGGTAAACTGGCCGATAACGAACGCATTAAAGCAAACAGTAATTTTTTACGTGGTAGCATTGCGCAAGACTTGCTTGACCCTATTACAGGGGGCTTTAGCAGCGATAACTTTCAACTGATCCGTTTTCACGGTATGTATCAGCAAGATGACCGCGATATTCGCGCCGAAAGAAGCAAACAAAAATTAGAGCCACTGCACAATGTTATGCTTAGGGCTCGCATGCCTGGCGGTATCATTACGCCAACACAGTGGTTGGCTATTGACGAGTTTGCCAAGCAGCATACCTCATATGGGTCGATACGTTTAACCACTCGGCAAACCTTTCAGTTTCATGGGGTATTAAAACCTGATATCAAATTGATGCATCAAACCTTAAATAAAATTGGCATCGACTCTATCGCAACTGCGGGCGATGTTAATCGCAATGTCTTATGTACGTCTAACCCCATTGAATCTGCTCTACATCAACAAGCCTATGAATGGGCGGTAAAAATAAGTGAGCACTTGCTCCCTAAAGCGCGTGCTTATGCTGAAATTTGGCTTGATGGAGAAAAAATAGAAGAAACAGAGCAAGACAATATCGAGCCAATTTTAGGCAAAACCTATTTACCGAGAAAGTTTAAAACCACCGTGGTTATTCCACCAAATAACGATGTCGATGTGCATGCCAATGATTTAAATTTTGTTGCCATTAGCGATGGTGAACAGTTAATTGGCTTTAATGTTTTGGTTGGAGGTGGCTTAGCCATGACCTTTGGTGATACCTCAACTTATCCAAGAAAAGCCGATGATTTTGGTTTTATTCCTCTTAACAAAACCCTCGAAGTTGCTGAAGCGGTAGTCACCACCCAACGGGATTGGGGCAACCGGGTAAATCGAAAAAATGCTAAAACCAAATACACCTTAGACAGAGTGGGCATTGACACCTTTAAACACGAAGTAGAAGCCAGAGCCAATACGACATTTGCCCCATCTATGCCTTATGAATTTACCTCAAGGGGTGACAACATAGGTTGGGTGAAGGGCATTGATGATAAGTATCATTTAACCTTGTTTATTGAAAATGGTCGCATTAAAGACACCGATATAGCGCCATTAAAAACGGGGTTAAGAGAAATCGCCAAAGTGCATCGAGGTGATTTTCGCATGACCGCCAATCAAAACTTAATCGTGGCAAAAGTCGCGCCAGAAAGTAAAGCGCAAATAGAGTCTCTTGCCAGAGATCACGGTTTAATCGTCGACAGTCAAACCAAGCAAAGACAAAATTCAATGGCTTGTGTGGCGTTTCCAACGTGTCCGCTGGCGATGGCCGAAGCCGAACGCTTTTTACCCGGCTATGTTAGCCAACTTGAAGCCTTATTGGTGAAACATAATGTGGCTAATGAGCATGTTATTTTTCGGGTAACGGGTTGCCCAAATGGTTGTGGCCGAGCCATGCTCGCTGAAATTGGCTTGGTGGGGCGTGCGCCAGATAAATACAATCTGTATTTAGGGGGCAATAAAATTGGTACCCGCATACCTAAGTTGTACCTAGAAAATAAAAGCTCTGGCGATATTTTGACTACCTTAGATCAACTAATAGGCCAGTGGGCGAAAAAAAGGCAAGCAGGTGAAGACTTTGGTGACTTTGTGATTCGCCAAGGCATTGTGCCAGAAGTTATTGTCAGTAAGAGAGACTTTCATGGCTAACCTTGCATGCAATAATAACCTTGTGGATACGGTGTCAGATGGTCGGCTCAAGCAATGGAATGAACGCCTTGAAGCGATGAATGCGGATCAGCGGATTGAATGGGCGATGCAACACCTACCGCAACATTTTGCCTTAACATCAAGCTTTGGCATTCAGTCAGCGGTGATGCTGCATATGATGACCCAAATAAAGCCCGATATACCGGTATTACTCACCGACACTGGCTACTTGTTTGAAGAAACTTATCGTTTTGTTGACCAATTAACAGAGCGTTTAAAGTTAAATTTACACGTTTTTCGGGCTGAACTCTCACCAGCGTGGCAACGAGCACGTTACGGCCGCCTATGGGAAATGGGCGATGCTGAGCTTACACAATATAACCAACTCAATAAAGTGCAGCCGTTGGAGCAAGGATTAACCAATTTACAGGTTCAGACGTGGTTTTCTGGCGTACGTCGCAGCCAAACAGAACACCGCAAAGGGCTGTCGGTGGTCGAAATATTACGAGGGCGATTTAAGGTGCATCCGATAATTGACTGGTCAAATAAAGACGTCCACCAATATTTGCAAAAACATCAGTTACCGTATCATCCCTTATGGGAGCAAGGCTATGTATCGGTTGGGGATACCCACTCAACCAAACCGTTAAGTCAAAGCATGAATGAACAAGATACCCGTTTTAGTGGGCGACAGCGAGAATGTGGATTACACACAGACGGTGATGGCATTTAATTGTCTGTGTTAACGGGCAATAAAAAAGGCTTGAAGAATAGGGCTTCAAGCCTTTTTAAAATGTGCTCTGTTTGAGTTAATTAAAGCCTATAAAACAGGCGCAATAACCAAAGATACAATCGCCATCACATTAATTAAAATGTTCATTGATGGGCCAGAAGTATCTTTAAACGGGTCGCCTACGGTATCGCCAACAACGGTTGCGGCATGGGTGTCACTGCCTTTGCCACCAAGGTTACCTTTTTCAACGTATTTTTTGGCGTTATCCCATGCACCACCAGCGTTAGCCATCATTAAGGCCATAAGAACACAGCCTAATAACGCACCACCTAACATACCGCCTAAGGCTTGTGGGCTAATGCCAAAGCCAACAACAACGGGCACGGCCACTGCAATAATTCCTGGTAAAATCATTTTTTTCAGTGCCGCAGTCGTGGCAATATCTACACAGCGAGCGGTGTCTGGATCAGCTTTACCTTCTAATAACCCGTCAATTTCTCTAAATTGGCGACGAATTTCATGGATCATCTCAAAGGCCGCATCACCCACCGCTGTCATGGTAATGGAAGCAATTAAAAATGGCACCATACCGCCAATAAACAAACCAATTAACACCTGAGGATCTCCAAGGTGTAAGCTAAAGTTGGGGATTTTTAAGGTCATGGTTTCAACGTAAGCGGCAATAATAGCAAGCGCTGCTAGGGCTGCAGCACCAATCGCAAAGCCTTTACCAATCGCCGCTGTCGTATTGCCTAATTCATCTAACGAGTCGGTAATATTGCGGGTCTCTTCGCCAAGACCTGCCATTTCGGCAATACCACCGGCGTTATCGGCAACAGGGCCGTAGGCGTCAATGGCCATGGTAATGCCAACGGTTGCTAACATACCAACGGCAGCTATGCCGACACCATAAAGACCGGCAAATTCGGTAGAGGCATAAATAATGGCAGAAATGGTTAAAATAGGAACTACAACCGATTCCATACCAACCGATAAACCTGTGATCATCACCGTGGCAGAACCGGTTTCACCCGACTTGGCAATTTTTCGAACCGGGCTACTTGAGGTGTAATATTCCGTCACTAAACCAATAATAATACCGCCTATGGCACCCGTTAACACCGCGCCCCATACGTAATGGTTAACACCTAAGATGCCTACCAAGAAGTACGACGATACAATAAATAGCAATGCGGCCACAATGGTCCCTGCGCGCAAGGCAAGCTCAGCGCGACTTGAAGACATTATTTTGACCAGTAGAATGCCCAAAATAGAACAAACTAAACCAAGGGATGCCAACATTAATGGCAGTGCCATCAGAGAAGAACGAGACCCTAAAGTATCAATCACCATGGTTGAGGCTATCGCAATAGACGCGATCATAGAGCCACAATAGGATTCGAAAATATCAGACCCCATACCCGCCACATCACCGACGTTATCACCAACATTATCGGCAATTACGCCAGGGTTACGAGGATCATCTTCTGGGATCCCTGCTTCAATTTTACCGACTAAATCAGCGCCCACATCGGCACTTTTGGTATAAATACCACCACCAACACGAGAGAATAATGCAACACAGGACGCCCCCATGCCAAAACCATGAATATAGTGTGCTGTTTGAGGATCACCACCAAAATACCAGTACAAACTTCCTAAGCCGATTAAACCTAGTGATGCAACACATAGACCCATAATCGAACCACCGAAGAAGGCAATGGTTAAAGCAACCGAAGAACCTTTAGTATGTGCCGCGTTAGTGGTGCGAACATTGGCTTTGGTGGCCGTAAACATACCGATGTAACCAGCAAGAGCAGAAGAAATTGCACCAACAATAAAAGCTAGTGCGGTGTTTTGACTAACAAAGAAAAATAATAAGACAAATAAAACCAGCGCAAAAAGAAATAACATTTTGTATTCGCGGTGCATAAAGACCATCGCACCGATGTGAATTTGACTGGCAATCTTTTTTAAAACATCACTACCAGCATCGTAAGATTTGATCACCCGATAAAGCATAAACGCGACAATTAAGCCGGCGATGCCAAATACAGGGGGTAAATAAAGTAAGTTTTCCATAAAGTACCCAATTATTATTGTTCAAATGATGGGAGGGGCCCATGATTTATCGTTGTAATTCATTATTTTAGAGCACCAAAAAAAGGATCTAAAACAACCCTAACTACAATATAGACTATTATTTGTTACTGTATGAATTTTAAGTGGTTTATTTTGATTGGTCGCAATGTTTGCTAATTATTGTATGTAAATTAATGGTTTGCATTTATTCTGCGATAAACGCTGAAAGCACCAAAACAGCGCAATTTCTGCCAAATAATCAAAGTTGAAAATAATTGACGGTTTTTATAGCGAAATTGTCGAATTAAAATTTAAAACGGTTATAATAACGCCTTTCAAAATTCACGTACCACACAGGAAGAGCAATGAGCCTAAATAGTGTACCTGCTGGTAAAAATCTACCAGAAGAAATCAATGTAATTATCGAAATCCCAGCACATGCAGATCCAGTTAAATACGAAGTAGACAAAGAATCTGGCGCTATTTTTGTTGACCGTTTCATGTCAACTTGTATGCACTACCCAACTAACTACGGTTACGTTCCTCATACGTTATCTGAAGATGGTGACCCGGTTGACGTACTCGTTCCGACTCCATTTCCACTATTACCTGGTTCAGTAATTCGTTGTCGTCCTATCGGTGTTCTAAACATGACTGATGAGTCAGGTACCGATGCTAAAATCTTAGCGGTTCCAGTAGACAAGCTTTCTACTATCTACCGTGGTATTAACGAAGCAACAGAAATGCCAGAGTTATTATTAAACCAAATTTCTCACTTCTTCGAGCACTACAAAGATTTAGAGCCAAGCAAGTGGGTTAAAATTGAAGGTTGGGCAGATGCTCAAGCTGCTCGTGACGAAATCACGTCAAGTGTTGCACGTTACGAAAACACAGAAGATAAACCAGCATTTTAATCTAACTTGATTATGTGCTTAAAAAACCTGCCTGTTGGCAGGTTTTTTTTTGCCTAAATTATGGGTTGTAAAGGGGGGGATTTAAAAATCAAACAGCGATTTCAAACGTACGTTTAAAAAAGGTTGATTTGCTCATAAAGACAAGGCAAACTCAGTAGTTAACAAAAAAATAACGATTAACTAGAAAAAATAAACAACAAACGTTTGCAACCAATACAACAAGATTTCTCAAATAAAGGAAGGAGTTAGGCATGATTTTTCAAGGCAATAGCCTCTATGCCAAATTACTCGACGAGGGTATCGTTGAGTTGTGCTTCGATTCGAAAGGGTCGGTTAATGCGCTCAATCTTGCAACCTTGCAAGAATATAAAAAAGCAATTCAAGCCATTGCGCAATGTGAACAAGCTAAAGGCGTTCTAGTCACTTCAAGTAAACCTACTTTTATTGTTGGCGCTGATATCACCGAATTTACCGAAATGTTTAAAACACCGGACGATGAAATTGCAGGGGTTTTTAAATCCAGTAGTGACATCTTTGACATGTTTGAAGACTTAAACATACCAACGGTGGCGGCAATAAACGGTATCGCGTTAGGTGGTGGTTGTGAAACCGCCTTAGTGTGTGATTTTCGCGTCGCTAGTACGGCGGCCACCATAGGTCTTCCTGAAGTGAAGCTTGGTCTTATGCCTGGCTTTGGTGGTACGGTACGTTTACCCAGAATAATTGGTTTAGATAATGCGCTTGAATGGATGACAACAGGCAAAGCATACAAGGCTGCGCAAGCATTCGATTATCGAGCCGTTGATGCCTTAGCTGAGCCCGATAACTTACTTGCTGTCGCCACTTCCATGTTAAAAGATGCGATAGCCGGCGAACTCGATTGGCAAGCTCGTAAACAGCTCAAAATGCAACCGATTCCTTTATCAGATCTTGAACTGTTAATGAGTATTAGTACAGCCAAAGGAATGGTATTTGCCAAAGCTGGCAAACATTATCCAGCACCGATGTCGATGGTTAATTTATTAGAGCAATCAGCTGGCCTCGATAGAAAAGGCGCCATGTTATTGGAAAACTCAGCCTTTGGTGCACTTGCGAAAACCACGGCGGCAGCAGCCCAAGTGGGTATATTTATGTCAGATCAGGTGGTTAAAGGTAAAGCCAAAAAAGCGGCGAAAGCATTAACCAAACCGATCAACAAAGCCGCGGTATTAGGGGCCGGCATTATGGGCGGTGGCATCGCTTATCAGTCTGCTTATAAAGGCACTCCAATTGTCATGAAAGACATTAACCAAGATGCATTAAATTTAGGTTTAACAACGGCATCAGGCCTGTTAGCCAAACTTGTTGAACGTGGCCGCATTGACGTGAAAAAAATGGCTTCAACGTTAACCAATATCACCCCAAGCTTAAGTTATGACACGATTAAAGATGTTGATGTCGTAGTTGAGGCTGTAGTTGAAAACCCTAAGGTTAAATCATCGGTGCTCGCTGAAGTCGAGTCTGTTGTCAATAAAGATGCCGTCTTAACGTCTAACACATCGACAATTTCTATTAATTTATTAGCGCAATCTCTACAACAACCAGAACGTTTTTGTGGGATGCACTTTTTTAATCCAGTTCATAAAATGCCATTGGTTGAAGTGATTCGTGGCAAAGACACCAGTGATGACACAGTCGCTACCGTGGTTGCCTATGCCGCTAAAATGGGCAAATCGCCCATAGTGGTTAACGATTGCCCTGGTTTTTATGTCAATCGAGTTTTATTCCCTTACTTAGCGGGCTTTAGTTTGTTGTTAAAAGAAGGGGCTAAATTTGCTGATATTGATAAGGTCATGGAAAAAGAATTTGGCTGGCCAATGGGGCCTGCTTACTTATTAGATGTTGTTGGTATCGATACGGCCGCGCATTGTATTGATGTTATGGCTCAAGGGTATCCAACTCGCATGGCAAAAATGGACAATGATCCCATTAACGCCTTGTATCAGGATAATCGTTTGGGACAAAAAAATGGTAGCGGTTTTTATCAACATTCTAAAGATAAACGAGGTCGCCCACAAAAGGTCATCAGCGAATCAAGTGTGTCACTACTTAAACCTATGTGTGCCAATAATGTTGACCTATCAGCAGATGACATTATTGCAAGAATGATGATCCCAATGATTAATGAAACCATTCGTTGTTTGGAGGAGGGCATTGTTGATAGCGCCGCTGAAGCCGACATGGGTCTTATTTATGGTTTAGGATTCCCTCCATTTAGAGGTGGGCCAATTCGTTATCTCGAAACACTTGGTTTAGAAGCATTTATCGCATTGGCCGATAAGTATGCACACTTAGGCGAAATTTATCAGGTCACCGACGGTTTACGCGCGATGGCAAAATCTGGTCAATCCTATTTTTCTACCGATGTTAAAACAACAGCTTAATGGAGTCGGAAAGAGTTATGAATGAAGTCGTTATTATTGATTGTATCCGCTCTCCTATGGGGCGTTCAAAAGGCGGGATGTTTCGCAATGTGCGAGCGGAAGAATTGTCTGCCACCTTAATGCAGCAAATATTGCTACGAAACCCTAAGTTAGATCCAAAAGAAATTGATGATGTTATCTGGGGCTGCGTCAAGCAAACTAAAGAACAGGGTTTTAATATTGCCCGTAATGCTGCTTTATTAGCAGGGATTCCCAAAACTGTACCAGCGATTACCGTCAACCGCTTATGTGGATCATCAATGCAAGCTTTGCATGATGCCTCACTGTCGATAATGGCAGGCCAAGGGGATGTATTTCTTATCGGTGGGGTCGAGCATATGGGGCACGTACCTATGATGTACGATGTCGATTTTGCTCCGGCGATGGCTAAATATATGGCTAAAGCGTCTGGAAATATGGGACTGACAGCCGAGATGCTTGGCCGTCAACACGGTATTAGTCGCAGAATGCAGGATGAATTTGGTTCTCGTTCACACCAAAAAGCCTTCGAGGCCCAAATGCAAGGACGATGGCAGCGAGAAATTGTGCCGGTAGAAGGGCATGATGAGTTAGGCGCTCTAAAAGTATTTCAACAAGATGAGGTTATTCGCCCCGATTGTAGTATCGACTCGTTGTCTAAACTTCGACCGGTTTTCGATCCAGCTAATGGAACGGTTACAGCGGGCACTTCTTCAGCGATCTCTGATGGTGCCAGTGCCATGCTTGTTATGTCAGCAACCAGGGCCAAAGAATTAGGTTTAGAAGCTCGAGTGAAGGTACGAGGGATGGGCGTAGCGGGTTGCGATCCTGCCATTATGGGCGCAGGTCCTGTACCGGCAACGCATAAAGCGTTACAAAGAGCGGGCCTAACAATTAAAGATATTCAGTTAGCCGAGTTTAACGAAGCTTTTGCTGCTCAAGCGCTGGCCTGTATTAAAACTTTAGGTTTACTCGATGTGATGGATGAAAAAATAAACCTTAATGGTGGCGCTATTGCTTTAGGTCATCCATTAGGTTGCTCAGGGGCGCGGATTTCAACGACCTTGATTAACTTAATGGAACATAAAGACGTGAACTTAGGTTTAGCGACCATGTGTATAGGTTTAGGGCAAGGCATCGCGACCATATTCGAGCGCGCATAAAGTCGAGACCTTAAAGCCATTTAAAAACCAATGATATACAACAAAGAAGGGAAGCAGAGCTTCCCTTCTTATTGAATTGATAAACCTTATATAGTGGGTTATATAACAGAGTGCATAGTCCCGTTAGTGTTTTTCTTCCCACTTAGCAACGAGTTCTTTATCAGCCCCTGCTTTTAATACGCTTTCTAATACGGCATCTTGGTCTAACCCAGAGCCTACCGCCAAATCGATGATATCTCTGATATGTTGTTTATCAGCGTTTTGTACAGCGACTTTTATTACGGCATCACTTTTCTCAGGATGATTGCGAAAAACACTGTTTAATAAGGTGGAAAACATTTCAGGGAGCTCATCAAATGCCATTGATAAGATTTCGATAAAGTCATTGGGGTATGTATCTAACGTTGAATTTACAATGCTAGTTGCCATCACAGGTTTGGTTTTTAACGCCATCCGAACAATATGGTGCCGATCGTCAGGATGTAATTTACTGGCAACAACCACAATATCGTCTGCATAAGCGGGCTCAGCTTTAATCGCAGTTTTAATGACCTTGTCACAGCTATCGACTTGATGAGTTAAAGCAAGACGAATAATATCTTGGCTTAAGGCTGGATTTGCATTGAACGCACCACGAATAATTTGGCGGTATTGTTTAGGATAGTTAGAAAAAGCTTTATTTAAAATAAACTCCTCATAACCTGGGTACCGTTTTAATAAAACACTCACACTACGTTCGATCGAAATATTCTGTTCTACCTGTTTGTCGAGCAATCTTGAGAGAAATTTTTCTTTCGAAGAATATTCATCACATAAACCTGGTCCAGCAAAAATAGCCAAAACGAAGGGTAGGATTAAATACCTCATAACGAACCTTATTAAATTGGTGTTTATTTAACCTCAATATAGCGAACACTTGCATAAAATATCAATGATTTAAGTCAATAGTTAGTAACTGTAAAGTAACTATTTTTAACTTCTGGGTGAAATTTGAGCAGTTGAGCGTGTTTTTGCAAGTTTTGTCGATTTCTTAGCAAAAAACAGTTGACGGCATCCTAAAAATCTCTAGAATGCGCATCCACTTCCACGGGGTTAGGCAACAAGGTTGACAAGCCAAGTGTGAAGGGGGTTTTAAGCAAATCCTGCTTTAAAAACTTTTTCAAAAAAGATTTTAAAAACGGTTGACTTTGAACTTCAGATGCGTAGAATGCGCATCTCGCTTCGGGCAAGGTATGAAGCAAAAAAAGAAGGTTAGCGAATGCGTCTGACCTCGCATCGAAACAAAGCGTTCTTCCATGAACCTTTCGATGTTGGCACATCCAAGTGCTTATCTTTAACAATTAGTTATCATGCAATTTGTGTGGGCACTCACATTAAGATTGATTTACAAAGCTACTAAGTATTTATACCGGTAGCGCATTAACTTAATGATGATGACACACAAAATATATACATATGTTTTATGTAAAGTTTGTTTTTACTTTTAAAGTGAAAACAACCAGCAAATTCATTGAGTCGATTCTTCGGAATCAAAAAACAACTTTTTAATTGAAGAGTTTGATCATGGCTCAGATTGAACGCTGGCGGCAGGCTTAACACATGCAAGTCGAGCGGTAACATTTCTAGCTTGCTAGAAGATGACGAGCGGCGGACGGGTGAGTAATGCTTGGGAATATGCCTTGAGGTGGGGGACAACAGTTGGAAACGACTGCTAATACCGCATAATGTCTACGGACCAAAGGAGGGGATCTTCGGACCTTTCGCCTTTAGATTAGCCCAAGTGAGATTAGCTAGATGGTGGGGTAAAGGCCTACCATGGCGACGATCTCTAGCTGGTTTGAGAGGATGATCAGCCACACTGGGACTGAGACACGGCCCAGACTCCTACGGGAGGCAGCAGTGGGGAATATTGCACAATGGGGGAAACCCTGATGCAGCCATGCCGCGTGTGTGAAGAAGGCCTTCGGGTTGTAAAGCACTTTCAGCGAGGAGGAAAGGTTAGTAGCTAATATCTGCTAGCTGTGACGTTACTCGCAGAAGAAGCACCGGCTAACTCCGTGCCAGCAGCCGCGGTAATACGGAGGGTGCGAGCGTTAATCGGAATTACTGGGCGTAAAGCGTGCGTAGGCGGATTGTTAAGCGAGATGTGAAAGCCCAGGGCTCAACCTTGGAACTGCATTTCGAACTGGCTGTCTAGAGTATTGTAGAGGGTGGTGGAATTTCCAGTGTAGCGGTGAAATGCGTAGAGATTGGAAGGAACATCAGTGGCGAAGGCGGCCACCTGGACAAATACTGACGCTGAGGCACGAAAGCGTGGGGAGCAAACAGGATTAGATACCCTGGTAGTCCACGCCGTAAACGATGTCAACTAGCTGTTTGTGTCTTTAAGACGTGGGTAGCGCAGCTAACGCGATAAGTTGACCGCCTGGGGAGTACGGCCGCAAGGTTAAAACTCAAATGAATTGACGGGGGCCCGCACAAGCGGTGGAGCATGTGGTTTAATTCGATGCAACGCGAAGAACCTTACCATCCCTTGACATCCAGAGAAGTCGCTAGAGATAGCTTCGTGCCTTCGGGAACTCTGAGACAGGTGCTGCATGGCTGTCGTCAGCTCGTGTTGTGAAATGTTGGGTTAAGTCCCGCAACGAGCGCAACCCTTATCCTTATTTGCCAGCACTTCGGGTGGGAACTTTAAGGAGACTGCCGGTGATAAACCGGAGGAAGGTGGGGACGACGTCAAGTCATCATGGCCCTTACGGGATGGGCTACACACGTGCTACAATGGCAGATACAAAGGGCAGCAAGACCGCGAGGTGGAGCGAATCCCATAAAGTCTGTCGTAGTCCGGATTGGAGTCTGCAACTCGACTCCATGAAGTCGGAATCGCTAGTAATCGTGGATCAGAATGCCGCGGTGAATACGTTCCCGGGCCTTGTACACACCGCCCGTCACACCATGGGAGTGGGTTGCAAAAGAAGTAGCTAGTTTAACCTTCGGGAGGACGGTTACCACTTTGTGATTCATGACTGGGGTGAAGTCGTAACAAGGTAACCCTAGGGGAACCTGGGGTTGGATCACCTCCTTACCTTAAGTAGACAACTTAATGAGTACGAAAGTACTGCGAGTGTTCACACAAATAGCATGATAACAATTGATGAAAACTTAAAGATAAGCACTAATGCTTATCTTTGAGTTTTCACTCACATAACTGCCGAATGCGTGCAGATATGACATCTTTAACAATTTGGAAAGCTGATATTAAACCCGGTGTTTGTATCGATAACAACGTGTCGCACGATGTTATCAAATGATATAAGCACCAAAACGAAAACACATTCCTAGTGTTTTCAAAATTGATAATCTATTGATTATCTCTTACTCAAGGGTCGAATTTAGTACATCCGTGTACAATTCGACATTCAAACATCCATGTTTGAAACATTCTTATTGAATGCGTGAAAATGTCAGGCGATACAATTAGTTCGGTTTAGTCACCGAACAGTCCAAGCAAATACGGTCAGTTAATTGGCTGTATTGCGACGGAATTAGGCGCTTCTACAAAGCCGTCAATGTTTTCTCGAAATGCGCATAACGTGTTATGTAATCGAGAGAAAATAGAAGACAATGCCGTAGAAACGACTAGTAACGAGCAAGACCGTTTGGGGTTGTATGGTTAAGTGACTAAGCGTATGTGGTGGATGCCTTGGCAGTTAGAGGCGATGAAGGACGTGTTAATCTGCGAAAAGCTGTGTTAAGCCGATAAAAGGCGTTATAGGCACAGATGTCCGAATGGGGAAACCCACTTGTCGTAAGGCAGGTATCATTAAGTGAATACATAGCTTAATGAGGCGAACCGGGAGAACTGAAACATCTAAGTACCCCGAGGAAAAGAAATCAACCGAGATTTCCTTAGTAGCGGCGAGCGAACGGGAATTAGCCCTTAAGCGGTTTGTAAATTAGTGGAATGCTCTGGAAAGGGCAGCGATACAGGGTGATAGCCCCGTACACGAAAATAAACTTACCGTGAAATCGAGTAGGTCGGGACACGAGAAATCTTGACTGAATATGGGGGGACCATCCTCCAAGGCTAAATACTCCTAACTGACCGATAGTGAACCAGTACCGTGAGGGAAAGGCGAAAAGAACCCCTGTGAGGGGAGTGAAATAGAACCTGAAACCGCATACGTACAAGCAGTGGAAGCCTACTTGTTAGGTGACTGCGTACCTTTTGTATAATGGGTCAGCGACTTATGTTCTGTAGCAAGGTTAACCGAATAGGGGAGCCGTAGCGAAAGCGAGTGTTAACTGCGCGTTTAGTTGCAGGGCATAGACCCGAAACCCGGCGATCTACCCATGGGCAGGTTGAAGGTTGAGTAACATCAACTGGAGGACCGAACACACGTATGTTGAAAAATGCGGTGATGACCTGTGGGTCGGAGTGAAAGGCTAATCAAGCCGGGAGATAGCTGGTTCTCCCCGAAATCTATTTAGGTAGAGCCTCGGACGAATACCATTGGGGGTAGAGCACTGTTAAGGCTAGGGGGTCATCCCGACTTACCAACCCTTTGCAAACTCCGAATACCAATGAGTACTATCCGGGAGACACACTGCGGGTGCTAACGTCCGTTGTGGAAAGGGAAACAACCCAGACCGCCAGCTAAGGTCCCAAAGTCATAGTTAAGTGGGAAACGATGTGGAAAGGCATAGACAGCTAGGAGGTTGGCTTAGAAGCAGCCACCCTTTAAAGAAAGCGTAATAGCTCACTAGTCGAGTCGGTCTGCGCGGAAGATGTAACGGGGCTAAACTATGCACCGAAGCTGCGGATTTGAACTTAGGTTCAAGTGGTAGGGGAGCGTTCTGTAAGCCGTTGAAGGTGTGTTGTAAAGCATGCTGGAGGTATCAGAAGTGCGAATGCTGACATGAGTAACGATAAGGGGAGTGAAAAACTCCCCCGCCGAAAGACCAAGGTTTCCTGTCCCATGTTAATCAGGGCAGGGTAAGTCGGCCCCTAAGGCGAGGCGGAAACGCGTAGTCGATGGGAAACAGATTAATATTTCTGTACTTCTTATAATTGCGAAGGAGGGACGGAGCAGGCTAGGCAAGCATGGCGTTGGTTGTCCATGTGAAAGTATGTAGGCTGAAGAATTAGGTAAATCCGGTTCTTCTTAAGGCTGAGATACGAGACGAGATTCTACGGAATTGAAGTTGTTGATGCCCTACTTCCAGGAAAAGCTTCTAAGCATCAGATTATAAGGAACCGTACCCCAAACCGACACAGGTGGTTAGGTAGAGAATACTAAGGCGCTTGAGAGAACTCGGGTGAAGGAACTAGGCAAAATAGTACCGTAACTTCGGGAGAAGGTACGCTGACTTTGGTGATGGGACTTGCTCCTTAAGCTGAGGTCAGTCGAAGTAACCAGGTGGCTGGAACTGTTTATTAAAAACACAGCACTGTGCAAAATCGAAAGATGACGTATACGGTGTGACGCCTGCCCGGTGCCGGAAGGTTAATTGATTGGGTTAGCGCAAGCGAAGCTCATGATCGAAGCCCCGGTAAACGGCGGCCGTAACTATAACGGTCCTAAGGTAGCGAAATTCCTTGTCGGGTAAGTTCCGACCTGCACGAATGGCGTAATCATGGCCACACTGTCTCCACCCGAGACTCAGTGAAATTGAATTTGCGGTTAAGATGCCGTATACCCGCGGCTAGACGGAAAGACCCCGTGAACCTTTACTATAGCTTGACAGTGAACATTGCTCCTACATGTGTAGGATAGGTGGGAGGCTTTGAAGCAACGTCGCCAGATGTTGTGGAGCCAATCTTGAAATACCACCCTTGTATGCGTGATGTTCTAACCTAGGTCTCTTATCGAGATTGGGGACACTGTCTGGTGGGTAGTTTGACTGGGGCGGTCTCCTCCCAAAGAGTAACGGAGGAGCACGAAGGTTGGCTAAGTACGGTCGGACATCGTACGGTTAGTGCAATGGCATAAGCCAGCTTAACTGCGAGACAGACACGTCGAGCAGGTACGAAAGTAGGTCATAGTGATCCGGTGGTTCTGTATGGAAGGGCCATCGCTCAACGGATAAAAGGTACTCCGGGGATAACAGGCTGATACCGCCCAAGAGTTCATATCGACGGCGGTGTTTGGCACCTCGATGTCGGCTCATCACATCCTGGGGCTGAAGTCGGTCCCAAGGGTATGGCTGTTCGCCATTTAAAGTGGTACGCGAGCTGGGTTTAGAACGTCGTGAGACAGTTCGGTCCCTATCTGCCGTGGGCGTTTGAGAATTGAAGAGGGCTGCTCCTAGTACGAGAGGACCGGAGTGGACGAACCGCTGGTGTTCGGGTTGTCATGCCAATGGCATTGCCCGGTAGCTATGTTCGGAACTGATAACCGCTGAAAGCATCTAAGCGGGAAGCAGGCTTTGAGATGAGTTCTCACTGGGACTTTGAGTCCCCTAAAGGGTCGTCGGAGACTACGACGTTGATAGGTCAGGTGTGTAAGGGTTGCGAGGCCTTGAGCTAACTGATACTAATTGCCCGTGAGGCTTAACCATACAACACCCAAGAGGTTTTAAAGATTGTATGTCTGAAACATCACGCATTGTAAGAATTGAGTAGCGTTTAATATTAGATTTCAAATTGTTTAACAAGTTTTGTCTAGCGACAATAGCGTTGTGGAACCACCTGATCCCATGCCGAACTCAGAAGTGAAACGCAACAGCGCCGATGGTAGTGTGGGAGTTCCCATGTGAGAGTAGGTCATCGCTAGGCTCCTATTCTAAAAGCCCGCTTATTTAAGCGGGCTTTTCTCGTTTTAGGCTTTTGAAACATTCAACCACCTCGCACCCGATGGAGGTCCCATCCTCGGCAACTGCTCCTGCGTTGCTCTACCTCCTGCATCCATGCAGTCGTAAAACATGATGGGATGACGGTGCGTGTTAATACACTCTCCTTGCATCCTTGTAACGTTCTATCCTTAAAGCCTTTTATCCTTGAAGCCTTTAAGCGTTATAGCTCTATAGCCTGCTAAAATCTCAACGAGGTTGCGGCCTCGGCAACTGCTCCTGCGTTACTCTACCGCTTGCATCCATGCAGTTGTTCGCCGCAATGACGGTGCTTGTTAACCATATCGTCATCCTCGCGAAGGCGAGGATCTCCTTCCTTGCCACCTTGCAGCGTTCTATCCTTTTAATACCAATCTCATTAATTAACTTCCAACTTCCAACTTCCAACTTCCAACTTTCAACTTTCAACCAGTCACGAAAACACATTTTCTTTACCCGATCTACATCCGAAATAAACCAATTCAATGCCTCGCAACAGCAATCAACAATGTCATTATAGTTTTTAAATACACGGTTCGATAATTCATGTTGCCTTATCCATTGCCATACCTGCTCTATTGGATTCAACTCTGGTGAATATTTCAATAAGGTAATATTGCGAATTGTTCGGTGAGATGCGCTTGATGCCATGAGGCACCATCGACAATGATCACAGCATGTCGGCTCGGTTTTTTAGCTTTGTAGCTTTGCTGATTGTATTAAGTTATGACACGAACTTAATGTGGCGCTGGCTTAATAATATTGAAATGTTTGGTGAAGGTAGGGCTGCAAAGTTATTAATTGATGACGCTATTTTATGATCAAAAGATGACAACTATATGCCGTGTCGTTGAACACGTCTTTATGTTTATAACGAAAAAGATAGTTTAGATTTGTTAGTGCTATTGATTTGAGGTTATGACTTTTGCTTAAAGGGCAATGGTTGAGTCTTAAATGAGAGTGTTTGGGTAGGGATTTCGAAGAAGAAAATTGTGTAGGAAATAAAAGAAGAGTGAATACTTAGGATTGATTAAATCGTTGTGTGGGCTTCTGGTTTGTATGAAGCCCACGCAAGGATATTTTCAGTAATTATATAAGTTTACTGTTACTTCGAGTTGCGAGCAATTTTGTATTGCTTAGCAAATGCTTTTAGTGGCATACCGTTACAAATAGTTGAGTACTCAACGTATTCGTTATCGCCTAATAGTTTAACTGCAGCTTTCTTAGCCGCTGTAACACCTTCTTTAGCAGCAATTACACATAAGCTGGTTGCTGGTTTTAAATCACCTGGTACAAATTTTACCGGTGTTGAAGATAAAGTTGCGTTAGCACTTAATGAGAATAAAGAGATAGCTAGAGCAAGAGTAGTAGTTTTCATAATAAAATATCCTAAAAATTTATTTAACTTAAAAAAAGTGTTGCTGTTTGAGTTGTGTGTAGTATACCCAGACGATCCTTTAAAGTAAACACTCTAATGTAATTTAATTACAGGATTTTTGTTTTTATTTCTTTTTTTGGTTGTTTTAAATCAAATTAAGGGGGCTGAATGCTGGTTTTGTGTTCTTTTTGCTTTCTTTTTTGATTTGATAATTACATTTTGGGGCGTTTTGCCCTAGTTTGGTGCGTATAGATCTCTATTTTAATAGTAGGATCGATGGACCGTTGCTTTTATAACAAAAAAGCGCGACTTTCTTTTCTGATTTATCAGGTCGAATATAAATCTTTACCTGTTTTTAACGCGTTAGCTGGAAGATGAGGACGTAGTTAGCGTAAATCCTTGCGCTAAATCAGTTGAATACGATCTTTGACGACATATTCGAGCTTAATCCACATAGAATGTGGTTATTTATTTTCTTTTAAATTGCAATTTTGTATATAATCAAACGATAAATAACGAATAATATAGTCAAATGATTTTTTCCCGTAGTACAACATTGTCATTAAAAGATGCAATCCCTCTTTTGCCAGAGAACCTTTCTGTCCTTTATTCGGCTAAAGAGTTCCATCAAGAATTATTATCTCTGATTCGAACGGCTAAAAAGCGAATTTATTTAACGGCTTTATATTTACAAGACGATGATGCAGGGCGTGAAGTGTTGCATGCAATTTACCAAGCCAAGCAAGCCAATCCAGAATTAGACGTTTGCCTGTTTGTGGATTTTCATCGAGCGCAAAGAGGGTTAATAGGCGAAGGTACTTCGTTGGGTAATCGAGAACTCTATTTGTCGTTGTCAGAGCAATATGAACATGACATTAATATTTATGGAGTAGCGGTTAAAAGTCGTGAGTTTTTAGGTGTGTTGCACCTAAAAGGTTTTGTTGTCGATGACGTTCTCTTATTTAGTGGCGCCAGTATCAATAATGTTTATTTGCATGTCGGTGATAAGTACCGCTGCGATCGTTACCATAAATTTGAGAGTAAGGTCTTAAGTAATACCTTTGTTAATTATTTAACAACGTACTTTGTTGGTAATAACTGCGCACCTCGAATTAACCAAACCAATGTACCCTCTAAAAAAGTAATTAAACAACGCTGTAAAAAGTTCAAAGTTGAACTTAAGAATTCTGAATACAAAGTCGAAAATACAGAAAGCGCTAGAGTCCCTTTGAGTGTGATCCCGTTGGTAGGGCTTGGGCCAAAAGCAAACAAACTTAATTTAACTGCGCGCAAAGTGTTTCAAGTGGCCAATTCAAACTTAGTGGTATTTACCCCGTATTTTAATTTGCCTAAATCTTTAACCGCTGACTTACTTAAAGCCTTAAAGCGTGGTGTAAATGTTACCGTGATTGTCGGTGATAAAACGGCTAATGATTTTTACATTACCGATGAAGATAAGTTTTCAACGATAGGCATCGTGCCTTATCTTTATGAGCGCTTACTGGCCATATTTATTAAGAAATACCAAAAGTACATTGATAAAGGTCTGCTTAACATCCGTTTATGGAAGCATGAAAGCAACAGTTATCATTTAAAAGGTGTGGTCGCTGACGATACCTACCACTTAATTACAGGCAGTAACTTAAACCCAAGGGCCTGGAGTCTAGATTTAGAAAATGGCTTGTTGGTAACCGATAAACAGCAACAGTTAAAAGCCCAATGGCACAAAGAACTGGATAATATATTGCAACATACCAATCGCATTAATTCGATTAACGACTTGCAGTCGGTTAAAGATTATCCGGAAAAGCCCAAAGAGTTACTACGTAGAATAAAGTGGACGCAAATAGATCGTATTTTAAAGCGCTTTTTGTAGTTACCTTGCACTAAGAGATTCTGGTTATCTATTGGTTCGGTGCATAACTTAACTTTTCATCTACAGCGCCCTTTATAAAGGGTAAAATAAAAGGCATCAGATACGTTAAATCTGATGCCTTATTTTTTCAAGCGGTGTTATTTTTCAATCAACACCGGATATTTCAAGTATTGGCTATCGTGATATTTACTGCGTTGATAAAACCACTGCATGCGCTGTTGGTCAGAATCTGCATTTGTTTGTAGATTATCTTTATGTTCTCCCACTGCTTGCTTTTGTTTGGGAAATGCTTGCTCAAACTCTTGCTTTAAAGCGCTATCTTGCATAAGCATCCTGCGTGCTAAAGGGGCCACAACATAACTTTCAATGTATTCCGTTCGTTGAAACATTTGATTGAAAAATCCCCAACTAAAAAAGGAATCAGGGCCTCTAGGATCCAATAATGCGACAGCAAGGCGGCCAAGGGGTTGGTCGGTGGATACTTTTACATAAGTCGTATGGGCTTTTGGCTTGGCGTTATTTTCGGTAAAGGTCGCTTTAACGGTTAAATGGCCTTCAAAAGGTGCACTGGCAAATGTTGAGTTTTTGGCACTAAGCTCGAATAAATCATTTGTTGGTAACGAGGCGACTTGGCTTATTTCAATGCCATGAATGCTCAGACGTTCAATGACTTGTTGATGCTCTATGGGGACGTAATAGGCTTTTGGTACATCAACCACAATAGCGGGTTTTCGCGCCCAATATGTCGGAAGGTCTTTATACAACCGGTCTTTACCTGTCCAATCGACGTATTCAATGCCGGTAATCGGGTCTGTTTTAACTTGATAGTCGATACCTAGAAAATCTGCTTTTTCAGGTGTTTCAAAGTCCAAATCCCATGCAAGTGTTTGCTTTTTGGGGCGTTGAGCTTGATCTTTTTCAGTCGCTTGAATCAGTGATGTGTGCTGCTGAGCGAGCAACTCAATCGCACTTTGTAAAAACACATACGTGGCTAACACACGTTGCTTATATGGTTTTAACGAATGGTTTTCAACCAATATGGTGGGCAAATGACGGGTATCGCCCCAACCATTACTGAACCTAACACCTGCGGTCCAACCATAAAGTCCTTTGGCGAAATTTTTCTTTTCTAAACCAAATACCAAAGGGCTGGGTAAATGCCCGTTAGCGAGTAAGTCTTGGTCTACTTTAGGCCTAAAGGTCTGCTCTAACCAATTGCTGATATTTGGAGAGTCGGCATAATGACCATTAAAGCCATAGGTTAAATCGTATTGATAATCTTCACCGTCGGTAACGTGAATGTCGAAGTATAAATCGGGTTGCCAAGTGTTGATCATCCGTATCAGGTGTTGCAATTCAGGCGTATCGATTTTGGCGTAATCGCGATTTAAATTTAAATTTTGCGCATTGGTTCGCCACCCCATTTGCCAAGGGCCGCGCTGGTTAACTCGATTAAACACACTAATGCGTTCATGACCATCAACATTTAAAATGGGAATAAACAGCACGTTTACCTTATTTAATAAGTGCGCTTTATCACCTTTGATAATGTCTCGAAGTAACATTAAACCGGCGTCCTTCCCGTCAATTTCACCAGCATGGATACCAGCTTGAATTAACAAAGTGGGTTTGTTGTTTTGTTGCAACTGCTCTGCGGTTGTGGCGCCATCACTGGATGCGACAAGCATCCAAATATCGCGTTGCTGTGGACTTTTACCAAGAGATAACAGATGCAAACGCGGATCACTGTCAACCAACTTTGTTACATAGGCAAAAGTTTGCTGGTAGTTTGGTGTATCAAAAAGGTCTAATGCTTCTGCTGGGGTTTGCCAAGGGCCGTTGTCTGTTTGCATAAACCCTAAACTTGCACCGCTAAATTCTTTAATTGGGGGCAGTAAGGTGTCGTCGGCGATGGTATGTTTACTTAACAGCAATGAACTCAAGAGTAAGCCGACTATGTTTAATCGAATATTCACTTATTCTCCTTTATAGTGAAAAATATTTGTCGCGATACTATGACAAATTTCTGCTAAATTACCCAGTATCTACAAACATTAAAACAACAATAAAAGTAAAAAAGTTATGTTTAAACAAATCATTACACCAAGATTTAGCGATACCGATGCGCTTGGCCATATTAATAACACTCTGCTTCCTGTGTGGTTTGAAGGGGCTCGTACTCCGATTTTTAAATTATTTTCCCCTGATCTTGATTTAACCAATTGGCCGTTAATTTTGGCTAAAATGGAGGTTGAATTTCACGCCCAGCTTTACTTACAACATGATATAGAAATTAGAACCTATATTTCGCATATGGGGAATTCTTCATTTACGGTTCATCAGCAAGCGTGGCAACAAGGCCAAAAGTGCGCGAGTGGCAACGCCGTTATGGTGCATTTTAGTTATCAAAAGCAAGGTTCTGTTGCGATCCCTGAATCTGTAAAAACCGAACTACAGCAACATTTTGTACATTAGTTTGTGTTCAATCAGTAAATCTTACAATCTGTAAAGGTTTAGCGGATGATTTATACTGCTAGCATGTTAAAATGCGTTGTTTTTTGTCTTTAATGAATCAAGATATGAATGCTATTGGATTAAACCGCACAGAAAAGAAAGCCTCTCTCTCTCTTGCCACCGTATTTGGTATGAGAATGATCGGCTTGTTTATGATCTTACCTGTTTTTGCTATTTACGGTACCCACCTTGAGGGATATAGCCCCATTTGGCTTGGCTTAGCAATTGGTGCCTATGGTTTCACTCAGGCTATTTTACAAATCCCAATGGGTATTTTATCCGACAAATTTGGTCGTAAACCGGTGATCGTTTCAGGCTTATTATTATTTTGCTTAGGAAGTTTGGTGGCGGCTTTTTCTGATTCCGTATATGGGGTAGTCATTGGCCGCGCGTTACAAGGTACGGGCGCCATAGCTTCTGCTACCTTAGCGCTTGCCGCCGATTTAAGTCGAGAAGAACAACGGCCCAAAGTCATGGCGACTATTGGGATGTTTATTGGTTTATCGTTCGCGCTTGCGATGGTGCTGGGGCCTATTGTGGCCGCTCAGTTTGGCCTTAGTGGTTTATTCTTGTTAACCGCAATTTTAGCGATTGTAGGCATATTTTTGGTGTTATTTGTGGTTCCGAGTGCACTTCATACCGCACCAAAAGGCGATCATGTCGCAAATACCAATAAATTGTTCCAATTTATTACTCACCCACAGTTATTTCGTTTGAACTATGGCGTGTTTATTTTGCATTTATGTATGACCGCCATGTTTGTTGCTTTGCCACCGTTACTAGTTGACTCTGGTTTTGCGGTGTCACAACATTGGCAATTATATTTACCTGCTTTATTGGTGTCTTTTGTGATCATGGTGCCTTTTATGATTTGGGCAATTAAAAAAGATAAAGAAAAGCAGGTGTTTTGTGCGGCCATATTATTAATGATGGCCAGTTTGTTATTGCTTTGGCAATTTCATTTAAGCGTCTTTTCAATGGCCGCGTTTGTTGTCTTGTTCTTTATTGCATTTAATTATTTAGAAGCGACAATGCCGGCCAACTTATCAAGAATTTCACCGGCAGGGCAAAAAGGTACGGCGATGGGGGTGTATTCATCGAGCCAGTTTTTTGGTGCTTTCGCCGGCGGTTTGTGTGGTGGCATAATGCAAAGTTACTTTGCCCGCCATGACGTATTTTTATTTTGTTTTCTTATTTTAGCAACATGGTATTTATTGGCCTTGGGGATGCAAAAAATACAACGCTCAAAAAGCCTGAGCTTTTCGGTGGTGTTTGCTAACGAAGAAGAAGCAAAATCTTTGGCTTCTAAACTTAATTCGTTTCCAGGTGTGGTAGAGTCTACCATTGTCTTTGCTGACAACGTGGCTTATGTCAAAATTGACGACAAACAGGTCGACATTAAGCAATTAAAAGCTTTGTTTTCTCAATAACTTTAAATAAGCTCAAGTAAAGGAGCAGCCAATAAAGACGCAGTGCTTAGTCGAGCTCGCTGATGTAGGCGATTATTTGCTGGCCTTTTTTGATAATGCGCACTTCATCGTCAAGCTCGCAAGCCCAAATGGCTTGCGCTAAGGGCGCCTGTGGCGTAATCACCGTGATGCGTTTGTTTTCTTGTAAAAGCACTAACCCCGCGGCAGCTGGTGCGACAAAGTAGTCGTCTTGTTTGCTATCATCTAGTGTTGAGGTAATGCCTACAATAGAGCCTAGTTGCACTTTAGGCGAGCGAGAAAGTTGTTCAAGCCCTTCTTTACAGCGTTGAATGTCGCTGATTAGTGCCTGTGCTCGCTCAGAATGCCCATGCGCTAAGTAAGATGCCTCTAGGCCTAACGTGTCGTATTGTGTTTCGGCTTTGCTTTGGTCGTCGATGGCCGCTTTGCGCGCGGTTTCAGCCGATGCCATGGTTTTTGCCAGTTGTAGCTCTAGGTGGTTAATTAAAGCCTGTTGTAAATTACGTTTGTTTATCATCGTGGTCTAAAGCATAAAAGAATTTTGTCGTCACTTATGTCAGTTTATCACGATAAGGTCAGACTTGATTTTTAATTCCTAGCCCTTATATAAAAGAGATTAAAATCAGAGGCCTAACCGGCTTTGCTGAAGACCCATTATTGGCTTGGACAAAACCATAAATAATTTAGGAATAATGTATGCTACCAGCCCTTGAAATCTCGGGATTAAAAAAAACATATAAAGGTGGCTTTGAAGCCGTCAAAGGCATCGATTTGACGGTCGAAAAAGGCGACTTTTTTGCTCTTCTTGGGCCAAATGGGGCTGGTAAGTCGACCACCATTGGCGTGATCACTTCGTTAGTCAATAAAACAGCGGGCACTGTTAAAGTCTTTGGTCATGATATTGACCGCGAATTGGACCTAGCGAAAAGTTATTTAGGCCTAGTGCCACAAGAATTTAATTTTAACCAGTTTGAAGCACCTTTAAAAATTTTGGTCAATCAAGCCGGTTATTATGGTGTTGAGAGAAACGAAGCGCATGAGCGTGCGAAAAAGTATTTGACCCAATTAGATCTTTGGCAAAAACGCAATGAACCGTCGCGTAATTTATCTGGCGGGATGAAGCGTCGGTTAATGATCGCTCGCGCCCTAATGCATGAACCTAAAGTATTGATTTTAGATGAACCTACCGCAGGGGTCGATATCGAATTACGTCGTCATATGTGGGATTACTTGCGAGAGCTCAATGAGCAAGGGATGACCATCATCTTAACCACCCATTATTTAGAAGAAGCAGAAATGCTTTGTCGTAATATTGCGATCATCGATGCCGGTCAAATTGTTGAAAACACCACCATGAAGTCGCTGTTAGCCAAACTGCACCTTGAGACGT
Source organism: Thalassotalea sp. 273M-4 (assembly GCF_041410465.1). NCBI lineage: Bacteria > Pseudomonadati > Pseudomonadota > Gammaproteobacteria > Alteromonadales > Colwelliaceae > Thalassotalea > Thalassotalea aquiviva. The sequence goes on along the minus strand of NZ_CP166961.1, from coordinate 2,680,631 downwards.
TTGTGTTGGATATTGAGCCGTTATCTCCATCAAATCAAGAGCTGAGCCTCGATGGTTATACCTTAAGGCGTCGAGATGACCATACCTTAGAGGTAGACATCGATAAAGAAAAAAGCATTAACCAAGTCTTTGCCCAATTGTCTGCACAAGGGGTCGAAGTAAAAAGTATGCGTAATAAATCCAACCGTTTAGAAGAGCTTTTTGTGCATTTGGTTGCCGGTAAAGGCCAAGAAGGAGACAAATAATATGACGGCTTCTCGCAATCGTGTTGCGTTATCATCTATTTTGCATAAAGAAGTGCATCGTTTTATGCGTATTTGGGTGCAAACATTGGTCCCACCAGCGATCACCATCAGTTTATATTTTGTTATTTTTGGCTCGTTAATTGGTTCGCGAATTGGTGAGATGGGGGGCTTTGATTATATGTCATTTATTGTTCCCGGTTTGATCATGATGTCGGTGATCACCAACTCTTACTCAAATGTAGCGTCGTCATTTTTTAGCGCAAAATGGCAACGAAACGTCGAAGAAATGTTGGTTGCACCGGTTCCCAACTGGGTTATTGTTGCAGGCTATGTTGGTGGCGGTATGGCCAGAGGTATGCTGGTGGGTTTGATTGTCACCTTAATATCCTTATTGTTTGTTGATATTCAAATTCATAATTTGGCGGTGATTGTCGTTACCGTGTGCTTAACCTCTGCAGTGTTTGCCTTAGGAGGCTTAATTAATGCGGTATTTGCAGGCAGTTTTGATGACATTTCGATTATTCCTACATTTGTGTTAACACCGCTGACCTATTTAGGTGGGGTATTTTACTCTATCTCTTTGTTGCCAGAATTTTGGCAAGGGGTGTCGCAAATTAATCCGATTGTGTATATGGTTAATGCATTTCGTTACGGATTTTTAGGCATTTCAGATGTAAGCTTAACGGTAGCATTTTCGGTCATAGGGGTGTTTATTGTGAGTTTATACGCCATCGCCATGTATTTAATTTCAAAAGGTATAGGTTTAAGAACGTAATGTCATTTGGTGATTCAAAAGCGATAGTCACAAATCAACCGGGTATTCATGAAAGCCTTGAAGATATTGTGCAAAAACACTTAAATAGCGAATTTAAAAAGCCTATATCAACGCACACTCAGCAGGCATTTGATGAAATCAACGCGATTGTGCAAGCATTTGATGGTCCTGTTATTTTGGACTCTTGCTGTGGGGTTGGCCAAAGTACTCGTATTTTAGCCGAACAAAATCCGGATGCCTTGGTTATTGGTGTTGATAAATCGTTTGATCGGATTTCAAGAAAGGTTGAAGATAAATGGCAAGCCAATAATTTTCACTTGGTGCGAGCCGACTTAAACGATTTTTTTCGATTGGTTGTCGACGCCAAATGGCCGGTTCAAAAGCATTATATTTTGTATCCAAACCCATGGCCTAAAGCAAAACATGTGCAACGTCGATGGCACGGTAGTGCGGTTTTTCCCTACATTCTAAAAATTGGCGATACCCTTGAGCTTCGAAGTAACTGGTTATTGTATCTGCAAGAATTTGAGTTTGCGGCCAAAATATGTGGTTGGCAAAGTGAGATAAAACCGGTGCCTGAACAAACGCCTCTAACCCCATTTGAAGCGAAATACTTAGCGAGTGGGCAAAAATGTTGGCAATTAGTGCTAACTCGATAATCCACATTAGTCATCTTTTGTTGATATAAAAAGTCGAATAAACGGGGTTAATCGGCCCGAGCAATTGGTCTATATACGATTTTTTTCACAATAGTGAAAAAAAAAGAGTATTATAGCGATAATTTTTTTTCGTATGAAAATGCAATATTTTTAAAGTTAAATGATGGTAGATTCTTTTGATAATAAGCGTCCGGCTGAGGCAACGTATGAATCCATGATGCGGATTTTTACAATCCCAGAAGCCCCTGACTCGACGTTAAGTAAAATAGAAGCTGAAATATCTCAAAATCTAAATGGATTTTTGGCTAATCATATTGTCGCAACAGACAAGCCTTTGAGCGAAATTGAAAAAGATTTTGCTCATTCTTCTATTCCTGAACAGCCTACTTATGTGTCGGATCATACCCATCACTTGTTGGAAAAATTAATTTCTCAATCTGTTCATACTTCTTCGCCAAGCTTTATTGGTCATATGACATCGGCATTGCCGTATTTCTTATTACCGCTGTCAAAATTAATGACAGGGTTAAACCAAAACTTGGTAAAAATAGAAACGTCAAAAGCATTTACCCCACTTGAACGTCAGGTTCTTGGTATGATGCACCGACTTGTTTATAGCAACAGCGAAGACTTCTACCAGCAGTGGATGCACAATGCTAACAGCTCTCTTGGGGCCTTTTGCTCTGGTGGTACGGTTGCCAATATTACCGCGTTATGGGTGGCTCGAAACACTTTATTAAAGCCACAAGGGGACTTCACTGGGGTCGCCAATCAAGGCCTACATAAAGCGTTAGCGCATTATAATTACCAAGGTTTGGCTGTATTGGTGTCAGCTCGTGGTCATTACTCTTTAAAGAAAGCCGCCGATGTTTTAGGTATTGGTCGTGAGAACGTTATTGCGATAAAAACCGATGCGAATAACCGCATTGATTTAAATGAACTTGAACAAACATGTGAACGCTTGCAACAGCAAAACATTAAAGTCATGGCGATTGTCGGCGTTGCGGGTACCACAGAAACCGGGAATATTGACCCATTAAAGGAGATGGCGGCGATTGCTAAAAAGTATCAATGTCATTTTCATGTTGATGCGGCTTGGGGTGGTGCGACCTTGTTATCGAAGACCCATCGTAACTTACTTGATGGGGTAGAGCTGGCCGATTCTGTCACCATTGATGCGCATAAGCAAATGTATGTGCCTATGGGCGCGGGCTTGGTGGTATTTAAGAATCCATCGGCGGTTGCTTCGATTGAACATCATGCCGAATATATTTTGCGTCGAGGTTCAAAAGATTTGGGTAGCCATACCCTTGAAGGATCTCGCCCTGGCATGGCCATGATGGTGTATGCAAGTTTGCATATTATTTCTCGTCTTGGCTATGAAATGCTGATTGACCAGAGCATTGAAAAGGCTAAATACTTTGCCAACTTGATTAAAGCGCACCCAGACTTTGAACTGATTTCTGAGCCAGAACTGTGTTTGTTAACCTATCGCTATGTACCGCACGAAGTGCAACAATACTTAGAGTCTGCTGACAAAGAAACCGCGCTTAAAATTAATGTGAAGTTAGACAGTTTGACTAAGTTTATTCAAAAGCGCCAACGTGAAAATGGTAAATCGTTTGTTTCCCGTACCCGTATTGAAGTGGCCAAATACGATGGTCGTAAGACCTTGGTTTTTCGGGTTGTGCTCGCGAATCCTTTAACCAATGAGCAAATTCTGCAAGATGTATTAGAAGAACAAGTTCAATTGGCGAAAGAAAGTCGAAAGTTTTTCCCTCAGCTCTTGAGTTTTATCCCCACTAAAAATGATTGATTAAAGCCCTCTGCTTGCAGCAAAATGTGAGCAGAGGCGCAACGCCCTAAGCCATAAACTTCCTACCATACGTATTGAAATTACGGATTGAATCTGCGAATTAAAAAAGCGCGTTATAGCCCTTTTGTAAGCTTGACTAAACGTCTGTAAAACATCCACATTGCTTCGACAAAGAGCCGAATTTAAAGTCGCATTTACAGTTGCATTTAGAGCCGTATTGGGCGCCACAATATGCGCGATTATCGCATGCTCTTTTCGCTATTAAGGCATGATGTGTCAGGTTAAATTGACTCGGCCTATTTATTTTTTGGCAAAATAAAAACCGCCAGATAGCTGGCGGTTTTGCTGTTGTTAATCTTGCTTAGCTTGTTGATAAGGTTCGCCTTCTGTCATCCAAAGTGGCGCAGGTTTACCTTTTAAATAATGATCAAAGTATTCTTTCATCTTAATAGAATAATCAACTTTATTTGGGTATTTCTTCAAGTGATGAGGCTCACCCTCATATTGCAGCATAATAACGTTTTTATTGAGTCGGCGCATGGCCAAGTACATTTCTATGCCTTGTTGCCACGGTACGGCATCATCAATATCACCAAATTGGATCAACAACGGGGTATTGATCCTGTCAGCAAAAAATACCGGTGAGTTTTCAATATACAAATCACGTCGCTCAAATAAGCTGGCGCCAATACGAGACTGACCTTGTTCATATTGAAACTGTCTCGCAAGCCCGGTACCTAAGCGAATGCCAGAATAGGCACTGGTCATATTCGATACCGGAGCCCCAGAAACCGCTGCGGCAAAAACATCGGTTTGAGTAATGGCATGCAACGTCTGATAGCCACTCCAACTGTGCCCATGTAAACCTATGGCGTTTTTATCGGCAACCCCCATGTCGATGATTTTTTGGATCCCCGGTAAAATGGACTTATTGGTAGAGTGGCCGGGCGTACCTACTTCAAAATGTACATCGGGTAAGAAAATGGCATAGCCATTTGAACTGTAATAAGGGAAATTAGGGCGATGATTAACCTTCATTTGGTTAAACTCGTATAGGCGCTGCGAGAACTTACGGTAGTAATATACAACAACAGGGTATTTAACCCCTTCAACATAGTTTGCCGGCTTAATTAATACCCCTTGGTGTTTTACGCCCATCGAAGAGTGCCACTGCACAAGTTCAGCTTGGCCCCATAAGAATTGCTCTTTTTGTGGGTTAACCGCCGTGAGCTTTACCCCGTTCGCAGGGTTTAAATCCGATACCCAAAGATCTGGGTATTCGTTAAAGTCTTCTCGAGTAAATAATAATGTGTCGCTCTCTTTTGCTTTGGCGATAAAACGAAACTTTTTATTTTCTTCACGTAACTTGGTTAATGTATGGTTATCTAGACTCAGCGAGTAAAAACCATAATTTTTAGCCTCATCATTGTAGCTTGTTAATAATAAGGTGGCGTCTGGTTTGAAAAAGTCTTGCTCTTTATCAAAGTCATTAATGCGAAACTGTAATGCGTTGACCCGGCCCATGTCGCAGGTTAAACACGTTGATTCTTTCGGGTTAAGACTAAGCCACCAAATGTCGAATTTGTCGTACGCCAAAACCGCATCCTGACCTTTAACCCAACCAGCAATACCATAACCTGGTGGTTTGCTTGGGTAATCATGATCTTCATTGGCAAATTGTGTGGCTAAGTCTTGGGTTAAGTTGATGCGCTTTTGACGCTTAACATCGTAAGCCCAAATATCGCCGTCTTGATAAAACGCCGCATATCGACCCGAATCGTCCAGTTTTACCTGCCTACTTGCTAATTTTTCGGCGATTTGGGTTTTACGACCATCTTCTAAGTCAATCACATAATAGTCATTAAAAAAGCCTTCCCATGTGCGTAACTTACGGTAATTTAAGTCGCTAGAGCCAATAACCGCGTGGCTATTATTGCTGGCTTTAACCTGCCTTACTTGTTTATCGGCTAAGTGTACTAAACGATCATCGTCAAGGTGATAGACGGCGGTATAAAAATGCTTTTTATCTTGTTTTAATTGATGCTTTTCATTGGTTTTTATCAGCGCATCGTCACCGTGCCAAATTTGTAAATTACGCTTAGCAACCATTTTTTTTGTATCATATAAATCTTCTTCAGACGCTATGTTGGTATCGACAGTGACTGGCTTGGCTTGTTGCGCTTTAAAACCAAAAAACAAACGCTCATTATCTTGGCTCCAAGTCAGTTTGTTGACATTAGAGATAAACCAGTTAGCGCTGTCATACGCGATGTTTTTTAGCGTTTTGGTGGGCACCGACCAAAGGTGTAAATTGTGCTCACGGGTTTTAATTTTATGGCTAAAGTCGCCTTGTAAAAACGCTAAGTAACGGCCGTTATGACTAAAACTTAAATGTTCAAAACTGCTGTTGTTTAAAGCCAAAATTTGACTTGGTTGCAGCTCTACACTGGCATCTACGGCTTTGTCGGTTGCTTTGTTAGTTTCTTTGCTTAAGTTAAGCGCAAACAAACCGTTTAAGTTACCGTGTTCGGTTGATTGGCTGTATACCAGCAAGTTATCGACAGGAGAAAAGGCAAACGCATCAACATCATTAATTTTGTTTTGCCATTGGTTTGCTAAGTTCACCAAGGTTAAATCGTAGCCTATACGTTTGCTGTTAAATAATGCTTCTTGCTCAGGTTTGTCTTGTGCGGGCTCATGATTAGTTTGCTCTTGCTCTGACGCATCTTCTGGTTTTTTGCTGTGGTCACGCTTTTGAGTAAAGGCGATAAAACCCGCTACATCGCTAAGGGCATACGCTTCAATGGCGTTAAATTTTTGCTCCTTAGCGGTGGCTAAATCAATCACCACCAAATCGTTTAAAAAGGCCTTTTTTTCTTTCTCAGTGGCTTGCTCTTTGGTCAGTAAATCTTGGCTTACTTCAACCGCTAAATAACGTCCATCTTTGCTTAACGTGCCTTTAATACCATGGTCAATCTTAAAATGCTCAGTGCCCTCAACCGCTTGTAGATGAAAAACACTGTTACCACGATCTTGTTTGGTTAAATAAGATATCCATTTGCCATCATCACTGATGGTGGCGTTCTCGATGTGGTTAAACTGCATAATATCGGGCAGGGTTAAAGCTCGCTTTGTCTCGTTTGCGTAAGCGTTTAAGCCTATGCATAACAGCGTAGCAGCAAGCAAAGAGGTGAGTCGGTTAAACTGAATTTGAAACATAATCGGGTATTGTTGATTTATTGTGGGTAGATTATCACTAAGTTTGATTGCTCAAATCAACTCAATAACCCAGAAAACATGCAATTTAGCGTGTTTTTTCGGTTTTTAACCAACATCTTTTCGTCAGTTTTGTTAATCTGCTTAAAAGTCAGCTTAGAGCTTAGGAAAAAGAATATGTATCATCGAAGTTTATTAGTCGGTAAATGGCATCGTGGCGGCAAAGATGGTGAGCACAGCTACAGCGAATTGGCTGAAATGAGCATTGATGGTCGCTTTCTATTTACCTTCTATACCTTCCATTTAGATGGGCATTTAAGCGAGCAAGTCAGTGAAATTGGCAGTTGGGGATTGGTTGGTGATATTCACTTTACAATCACCGAAGAAGAGGTCGTTGATGGCAAGCATTATGCGGCCGATATGGAAGATGAAGAAAACTATCATGCCTATAAAATCATTGAGTTAAGTGAAGAGGTATTCAAATATCAACACCTTGTTAGTGGCGAAGTATTTACCTTATTTCGGGTCAAGCAGGCGGTTCAACAAAACTAAATATTACTGCTAAACTTGAATAGTAATGCTTTTTATTTGATAAAGGATGGTACCCGGTGCTAAGAGACACAACCAAATTTCCCATAGACCCAAATGGCAACATGCTTTGGAGCATGGAACTAGATGGTGATGATTTGCAAAGACCTCGTGAAATTCAATTTTCTGTTATATTTCCCTCGCAAGAAAAGGCGTTAAAGTTTGGTAATATTTTGCTGGTAAACAACCAAAAGTTATCGTTTTGCCCTTACCTTGAAAACCCAGAGCATCCTTGGGAGATAACAGCGTACCCTGAAATGCCAGCCAGCTATGACAATATTATGGCTTATCAGCAATTATTAGAAACCCAAGCAAAAAGATTTGATGGCATCTATGATGGCTGGTATTGTCCTCCTCGTGGATAATAAAATGTGATAGCAACACCTCGGAAGTAGTATGACAGCAGTTGATTTTAGTAAAATTAATAAGATGACCGCGAAATCCTTTAATGATCAAAAAGCGGTGATCAAAAAAGTGATGGCGGGGCGTGAAATAAAATGTAAGTCTTGTGCCAGCGTGTTAAAACTGGTGTTACCAGAGCAAAGCGATGCGCCAGGCATTTATTGTCAAAACGGTTGTACCCATATTGAGCTTGACTTCAGTTAAGCCTGCTACAGCGCATAATCACCCATTTCGCGTTTAATGAATTATCTTGCCCACCTGTATTTTGCCAAAAAAACACCAGAGTCCGTTTTTGGCAATTTATTGGCTGACTTTTGTAAAGGCATCGATCTTAGCCAATTTAACGCACAGGTATTAAACGGGGTTAATAACCACCGAGCAATAGATCGCTTTACCGACCAACACCCTGAAGTTAAAACACTTAAAGAACATCTTTCTTCAAGCCGCAAACGTTTTTCTTTTGTTATTGCCGATGTGGTTTTTGATCACTTTCTTGCCCAACGCTGGCAGACTTATTCGGCCATCTCGCTGGCCGAATTTGCCCAGCAACAATATCAGTTATTGCTTCCCAGTTTGCCATTAATGCCGCCAATGATGCGAAGTAAAATAGAGTTAATGATTGAGCAGAACTGGCTAGAGGGTTATCAAGATTTGAATAATATTGGTCGCGCTTTAGATGGTATTTCAGCTCGTCTTCGCTTTCAAAATCGTTTAGTTGGCGCTATTGATGAGGTTGAGCAACACTACCTACATTATCAACGCGTGTTTGAGCTGTTTTTTCCTGATTTAATCGAACATGTACATAATGCCCAAATTGAACGGGGATAAGGGCGCTTAATGGCGATACAAAAAGCCTCATAATTTACCCTGTTAATGCACCTAAGTATCGAATAAAAAACAAATTATTATAACAACGTGGGTTTTCATAAATTTTTATTTTATACTGTTTAACCATTAAACATATGTCTCAAAAGAAGTCTTATCTATGAAATCATTTGTCTATAAATTAGCCGTTGTGTATGTCTTTGCTTTATTAGCTCTGTTCTTTGGTAGGTTGCTTAATGACGATCCTGCGACCAATACCATTAAAGAATTTATTGTTGAGCAGAAAATCGATAAATCAAAGCCTAACTGGAAGTCTAATTTACCTAAGCCGCCGTTATTGGACTTTAGTGCTGGTAAAGACTACTTCTGGCAATTAAAAACCAACAAAGGCACCATTTTAATTAAGCTTATGCCGGAATATGCCCCGATGCATGTTTCAAGTACGATTTATCTGACCTCGCTTGGCTTTTATGATGAGTTGACCTTTCACCGAGTGATCCCTGGTTTTATGGCGCAAGGTGGTGATCCTGAGGGCACTGGACGTGGCAATCCAGGTTATCGCTACGATGGTGAATTTCATGAAGAAGCGAGTCATGACCAAGCCGGTATTTTAAGTATGGCGAATGCGGGGCCTGGCACCGATGGCTCGCAATTTTTTATCACCTTTAAACCAACCCGTTTTCTTGATGGTCGTCATACGGTATTTGGTCAAGTTGTAAAAGGCATGGATACGTTAAATCGATTAGAAAGTTTCGGAACCAAAGGTGGTAAACCGACAGAAAAGTTGATGATATTAAAAGCCAAAATCCTTAATAGAAAGCCAGAATAAAGCACCATTTAACTTTGGTGAGCACAAAGCTAATTAAAACATTGAAAGTCCTATATATGCTGCGCACAAAGTGCCGTATGTATGGGATTTTTTATTGGGCAAATATTGTCATTTCCTAAAATGAATACATAGCCTGTTACAGCAACTAACTTTTGCTTTATATCCTTAACACGAACACGAACTGCGCGGTAAATTTTCGCTAAGGCAAAGAGCAGTCATTTAAAAAATACTTTATATTCGCCTTCTTTTTTCTCAAAAAACACCAACCGCCCCTATATTCAGCAAAATGAGCGAATTGCGCATTTTTGTCGTTTTAATTAATTACCCTGTAGAAAACATTTCCTTATGCAGCAATAGTTTAGTAAGCTTGCTAATAATATTAATGGAATAGAAATGAGCAAAGGCGTGGTAGAAAAATGCGCAATTTGCGCACTATTAAATTGTTATGTGTAAAAGAATAACCAACAATGAAGATTCAAAAAAATAAAGCAATCTTAGCTACGATAGTTTCAATCATTTTGGTTGGTTCAATTTTTTACGATATTGCCAATGGACACACTCCAGGTAGAGGCGGTCCAATATTACTCAATGATGATGCGCCATTATTTTGGTTTATTGCTGGCATAAAAATTACAGGGGTAACAGTCGGTTGGCTAAGAGCATTTGGGTGGCCCAATACGTAATTACACATAACAAGCCAATTAAGTACGGGACTGCTAACGCTTGGCTCGGTTCCGCTTCGCTACACAAGTTTAGCCAAGCATTTATCAGCCCCTTATTGGGGCTTTATGTAACTTTTTGAGCGAGTATGAAATTTACACTGGATGATATTGAAATTGAGCACATTGAAAATTCCAATCCGATTTCAGTAAAAATTGGAAAAGCCGGCTTTAGTTTTGGACACCTCACTCTCGAAGTAAATATGGTATCAATTATAGAAGCACAGGAAGCGTTAAACGAAGACTGTAAGCCTAAGAGTCTAAAATTTGGTTCTCTACTGAAAGGTTGTAAGTTTAACTTTAGAAAGCAAGAAACTATATTTTATTTGGGCTCAATGAATTGGTGGTGGATTCCTTTTAATTTCCGTTGGGAGCCACTTTATTGTTTCAAGGTCACTTCAGTTAAAGAAATTGTAGAGTACTTTGCAGCGTTACATAACAAGCCAATAAAGTGACGGGACTGCTAAAGCTTGGCTCGGTTCCGCTTCGCTACACAAGTATAGCCAAGCATTATCAGCCCCTTATTGGGGCGTTAGGCTTCTAGGTGTTAACTGTGAGCAAATTAGTAAAAGTTAGAATTGAGTTACCACCTGAAAATGTTCTCAATGCATCTGCCGAAACACTTTGGGCTGAGCCACTTGGGAAGGGATTGTTTATACTCCAAAATTCACCATTTGGTGCATATGGCTATAGCTTTGAAGATGTTGTAATAGCCGATGATAATGAAATACCTAATGTTTTAGGTGTTCATAAAAACTCGGGGCGTTCTACTTACCGCATATTGCTAAAGGACGGGGTTTTAGATACAGATGAGTTTGCCCAAGTTTGGAAGAAATTAGAAAGTATCGGTTGTACCTATGAGGGTTCAGAATCAAAGTTGTTGGCTATTGATGTTCCTGCCAATACAGATATTTTCCATGCTTATAAATTACTTGAGGCAGGTGAAGAAGCCGATTTGTGGGAATTCGAAGAAGCTAAATGTGCTCATAATATCGAAGCCTAACAAAGCCATTATGGAAGGGACGCAAAACGCTTGGCTTGCGCTCCTTCGTCGCTAATTATAGCCAAGCATTTTCCGCCCCATATGGCGGCGTTAGCTTAACCCTGAAAATGGATGAATCGGCATGGAAATTGAAGTACGTTTTTGCAAAGAGTGCAATAAAGATAAAGAGCATGTAGGAGTAATTGTAAAACCTCAATATCAGGCCAAAATAGGGAAAAAGGAAAAAATTAAAGAGTTCTTATCAGCTTTAGTTGCCGGTTGGGGAGCAGGCCCAACCGCTGGGTTTATGGAGTTAAGAGATTTGCATTTAATCTGTAAAACTTGTGGTCATAAAATAATTGAAAGGTATCGAGGTGATATAGGCTAACTCGAACAATTAAGCTAACAAGACAATCAAGCAGGACAAAAAACAGTTGGTTTTGTTCATGCTTCACAAGTATAACCAACTATTTTTTGCCTCTTAATGGGGCGTTATATTTTTAAAGGAGTAATTTGTGAAGTTTCTAGGAATAATTGTAACTATTTTGTTTTTGTCTGGTTGTAAATCAACACCTGCAACATACAATCCATCAGGTATACCAACAAACGAATTAGCTAATTTAACTACTAAGTCGGTTGGCTTTTTAGAGAATGAAGTTCAGGCGATGATAGTTGGAGTGTATGACCTTGCAGGAAATCAACTCATTGGTTACACATCAGCATTTGAGCAAGATCGTTGGGAAAGTGTCTATCTAGAAGCTGGAACATATAACATTGTTGCAATTTGTATGATTGGGAACAGTTATGCACACCCTAGAGCCATTCAGGTTATTGAAGCAAATGCTAAATATGACTTTAAGTGTGTAACCGAATACACAAAAACTTTTTTGGGAATGGATAAGCCTGACAAAGCATCGTTAAAAATAGAAAAAATATAACAAACCATTACAGTAACGGGACTGCTAACAGCTTGCTCGGTTCCGCTTCGCTTCACAATTTTAGCAAGCTATTATCAGCCCCTGAATGGGGCGTTATGGCTCAAGTTCAAACTTAGGAGTAAATTAAATCATGGAGCAAACGTTAATGCCAAAGGCTGGTTCGTTAGATGTTGAAAAGTCGGTATCTCTAGAAGTTAACACCGATAGGCTAAAGCATTTTTTCTACATGCTTCATGGAGAGCCAACAACTAGAACTAGGCCTTTTGATGGTGCAGTTTTAGTTTCAAAGGGAGATATCATACAGCTTGTCAAAGACTTAATTGAGCAGCTAAAACTTGTAAAAGTTAAAGACTATACAGTTACAGTCGGTGTTGGGTTTGATAAAGAGTTTATAGAAAAGTCATTCCAAGACTTTGAATCATCTGAGTGGAATGATCCTGAAAAAACTAAAGAAGTTACTATAAAAGTTCATTTTTTGTTTTCTGATTTTGATACAGATAACCCATTGAAGCACTCTGTTTTTATTAGAATTGCCAAAGGTATGAAACAAGGAAATTTACTACAATTATTAGCATCTAATGATTCAGATAAGTTAGATAACTTAGAAAACCTAATGTGCCCAGTTTTTTGTAGGACTGATCATATTAATGACAAATTAAGCAAAGATATAATGCGCGTTGTCGAAGATTGGCATTCAGGTCAAAAGCAACCAAGACTTTTATCTGGTGGTTATGAGTTTCTTAAGAAGTATAAAACTCAAGTTGCACGTACTATACACTATTCAATCCCAGCCTCTTTAGTGTTTATATTATGTTACTTTGCATTCACTGTGCCTGAAATTTTTTCAGAAAAAAATCAGCTACCAGTTTATGTGTCACTGATAATAGGCTCCAAACTAGTAATGTCTTTCTTTCTCAATATTGGTGGCAGTAGAGCGAATCAGGCTTTTAAGAAGTTATCAAAAATATCAGGTGAAGATGTAATATTTGATATAACTAAAGGTGACGATAAAGAGCAATCAGATACTATAAATAAGAATAAAGATTTATTTAAAGGTTCTAGATCAATATTTCTGTGGACAAATGGCCAAGCTATTTTAGCAAGTTTAATAGCGGCTGGGATATTTGAGTTTTTGAAGCCATAACAAGGTTTTAAAGTCGGACTCGTAACAGCTTGCTCAGTTCCACTTCGTTTCACATTTTAGCAAGCTATTACTCGCCGCTTAAAACGGCGTTAAATTTTAAAAACACATGCCTATTAGCACTGGGTAAAGGTCGGTTTTTTGGTGTGAAACAGTGATAAAAACAAAGGGCTATGTATTGATGATTCATAGCCCTTTTTTGTGTGCGAATGCATTCTCGCTCGTCACTTTGCCCAACGACTTGTTATAAAAAGGTGGCAATATCAGCCAGCGATTTTTTTTGCGTAGAATGTACTGGAATCGTGGCATCGGCAGCGGGGTAGCCAACCACGAGAAGCATATAAGCTCTTTCGTTATCATTGCGTTGACATATTTTATTTAAAAAAGACATTGGCTTTGGGGTATGGGTTAAGGTGGCTAAGCCACTGTGATGTAGGGCATTAATTAAAAAGCCTGTGGCAATGCCGACCGACTCATGGACATAGTAATTGGTTTTTTCATCGTCAGGGCTGACGCCGCCACGCTTTTGGCTAAAAATAGCGATCAACCAAGGCGCATGTTCTAAGTAAGGCTTATTGGCATCTGTGCCTAAGGGTTTTAAGGCCGTTAACCATTCTTCTCCCGCTCTTCCAGCATAAAAGCCTTGTTCGTGTAATTCGGCTTGTTGCCGGATTTGTTGCTTAACCTCTGCGGTTGAAATAGCGACAAAATGCCAAGGTTGATGATTGGCCCCACTAGGCGCTCTGCCTGCGGCTTTGATGCAGTTTTCGATAATGGCTTTATCGACCGCTTTGGTGCTAAATTGACGCACCGAATGACGGCGTTTAATGTCGTTAAAAAACTGCTCAGAACGGTGCAACATTTCTGCTGTTGGGTATTCAATAAAGTCGCTTAATGGTATGTGCTCGTGTTTTTTCATCTTGTTGTTTTATCTTATCATTTTAGCGTATGGTCATTAGCATACTGACTCGGTTGTTCATTTGACAAGCAAAATTCTAGAAATCCAAAGCGGTGAGCAAACTTTAAGGGAATTGTGTCTGTACTTGTGGTTCGCATGCTTTAAAATAAAAAACTGTTCCGACTTTTGGCATAAGGCACTATCTTGACTTCTCACACTGCGCAAACAGGGCTAAAACCTTGGCAAACCCCCTTTGTATTTTTAGCTCTATCCGGCGTTATCATGACCTTAAGTTTTGCGGGTTGGATGGCGCTGTTAAATAACTTCACCATAGAAGCGGCGAATTTTAGCGGGGCAGAAATTGGCATCTTGCAATCATTAAGAGAAGTACCCGGCTTTTTAGCGTTTACCGCGGTGTTTGTGTTATTGGTTATTAAAGAGCAAACGTTTGCTTTACTCTCGCTGGCGTTATTAACCCTTGGGGTTGCGCTAACAGGGCTGTTTCCATTTGAATACGGCTTGTACGCTACCACAGTGCTGATGTCGATAGGCTTTCATTATTTTGAAACCATTAATCAATCATTGAGCTTACAATGGTTTAGTAAAGCCGAAGCACCCGCCAAATTGGGGCGGCTGTTATCAATAAAGTCAATCGCCGCCGTTGTCGTTTATGGCTTTATATGGGTTGCCTTTAGTGTTTTTAGCATCGAGTATTCTTGGGCCTATGTTATTTTTGGCGGCTTAGGTTTTGCCATTACCTTATGGCTTTGGTTGTTTATGCCCAAGTTTGAACAAAACGTTGTTCAGCACAAACATTTGGTATTACGCAAACGTTATTCACTGTATTACTTATTAACCTTTTTAAGCGGCGCCAGACGACAAATCTTTGTGGTCTTTGCAGGGTTTATGATGGTTGAAAAATTTGGTTATTCGGTGGCAGATATCACCTTGCTTTACATGGTTAACCATGTTTTGAATATTTATTTGGCCCCCAAAATAGGCGCTTGGATAGGTGTGGTGGGCGAGCGCAAAGCGTTAACCCTAGAATACTTAGGTCTTATTTTGGTCTTTTGTGGTTACGCATTAGTGGACAATGCTCAGCTGGCCGCCGGTTTATATATTATTGACCATGTTTTCTTTGCCATGGCAATCGCGATTAAAACGTACTTTCAAAAAATAGCCGATCCTGCCGATATCGCCTCTAATGCAGGGGTAAGTTTTACCATTAACCATATTGCAGCCGTGATTATTCCGGCTATCTTTGGAATGATTTGGCTGTATGATCCATCCCTTGTCTTTTATGCTGGCGCTGGTATTGCGACCTTATCTTTGCTCGCCAGTCAGTGGGTTTGCACCGACCTTGAGGTCAAATCGAGCGAGCAAGAACTGAGTCTAACTAGTGCCGAAACAACATCAAAGCAAACACCATAAACAAAATCCCAACCAATACCTGGCCATATTTTTGAATTGGGCCAGGTAGACCTAATTGCGCGGTCTTTTTGCCAACTAACGCGTAAGCAAACGGAAAAATAAACGACGATGTTAAACTGATGCAAGCAAGCGGAATAAACTGCTCAAGCAGGTTTTGCTCAGGGTTAATAAATTGCGGAAATAACGCGGTAAAAAATAGCATGGCTTTGGGGTTGCTGGCGGCAATAAGAAAATGTTGGCGCCATAGTTTTCTTGAGCCTTGCAACTCTTGTTGAGGGGTTGTTGTTGCCCCCGAACTGCTCGCCAAACTGCCTTTAATAATTTTAATCCCCAAATAACACAAGTAGGCAGCACCAAACCATTGTAAACCGGTAAAGACAATAGGGCTGTTAATGATTAAAGTACTTAAGCCAATGGCAGAAAAAAACGCCAATAATAAGATGGCACTCATATGGCCGGTAATGGCAAAACTGGCTTTTCTTAAACCGGCTTTAGCCCCATTTTGGGCGGCAATATAGTTTGACGGACCAGGGGTCGATGCGACCAATGCCGACATAGTGGCGTAGGTTAAATAGGTTGAAATCATAAATTTGCTTGCTCTAACGACAACACAACAAAGCGATAGAAAATAAAAGGGCAGGGATACTAACAAAAATAAAAAAGCCTTAACTGATCAAAATCAATCAGTAAGGCTTTTTTGATTAAAAAACGAACGTAATTAAATCGGCTTAGCCAATAAACTTACGGGCGTTTCTAAACATTCTCATCCAAGGAGAATCTTCGCCCCACTCATCTGGGTGCCATGAGTTAGCAACGGTTCTAAACACGCGCTCAGGGTGTGGCATCATAATGGTTACTCGACCATCGGTTGTGGTCAAAGAGGTGATACCATCTGGTGAACCGTTCGGGTTACATGGATAGGTTTCGGTTACTTGACCGTAGTTATCGACATAACGCATAGAAACGGTACCAGACTCATTCGCCGCGCTAATCGCTTGCTCAGAGGCAAATTCTGCATGACCTTCACCGTGTGAAACAGCGATAGGCATACGAGAGCCAGCCATATCTTTAAACAAGATAGAAGGGCTGTCTTGAATTTCAACCAAAGAGAAACGTGCTTCAAATCGTTCTGATTTGTTTTGCACAAAGTGTGGCCATAACTCGGCACCAGGGATGATTTCTTTTAAGTTTGAAAGCATTTGACAACCGTTACACACACCTAACGAGAAGGTATCTTCGCGATGGAAGAAGGTACGGAACATCTCACGCGCATTTTCGTTGAATAAGATCGACTTAGCCCAACCTTCACCGGCACCAAGAACGTCACCGTAAGAGAAGCCACCACAAGCAACTAAACCATTGAAATCGGCAAGATCTACACGACCAGATAAAATATCTGACATGTGAACGTCAACGGCAATAAAGCCAGCACGGTCAAAGGCTGCCGCCATTTCAACATGAGAGTTAACACCTTGCTCACGTAAAATCGCAACTCTTGGATTACGTTCATCGACTGCGTCTTTAGCAATATGCTCGGCCACGATGTCTTCGCTAATATCGAATGTTAAATGAGTGTTTAAGCCCGGATCTTCGGTGTCAAACTTCAGTGCATGTTCTTGCTCAGCACATTCAGGGTTATCGCGTAAAGACTGCATTTTGTAGGTTGTTTCAGCCCATACCGTGCGGTAGTAAGTACGAGAGTTTTCTAGTACCACTTGCTCATCACGGACAAAACGAATTTGATCGTCATTATTAATGCGACCTATATCGGTGCAACAATCAAGGATGTTGTGTTTAGCAAAAATTTGGTGAATCGCATCAACGTCACTTTCTTTGATTTGAATAACCGCACCAAGCTCTTCGTTAAATAATACGCTTAAGTCATCGCCTGCAAGCTTACTGATGTCAATGTCTACACCCGTGTGACCAGCAAATGCCATTTCAACGACAGAGGTAAATAAACCACCGTCAGAACGGTCATGGTAGGCAAGCAGTTTGTTTTCTTTTACTAATTCTTGCATCGCATAAAAGAAGCCTTTTAAGCGCTCTGGTGAGTCAACATCTGGGGTTGTTGTACCTAATTGCTTATAAACTTGCGCTAAACAAGAACCACCTAAACGGTTTTGACCTTTTGACAAGTCAATCGCCACAATACGGCTGTCGCCTTTGTCGGTTCTTAACTCTGGGGTCACTGTTTTACGAATGTCTTCAACACGGGCAAACGCAGTAATGACTAACGACAATGGGGCGGTTACTGACTTGTCTTCGCCGTCTTGCTGCCATTGCGTTTTCATTGACATGGAGTCTTTACCAACAGGGATGGTAAGGCCTAATGTTGGACATAGCTCTTCGCCAACCGCTTTAACCGCTTCGTATAAACCGGCATCTTCGCCTGGGTGACCTGCTGCAGCCATCCAGTTAGCAGACAACTTAATGCGTTTTAAGTCACCAATATCGGTACCAGCGATGTTGGTTAATGACTCAGCTACCGCAAGACGTGCAGAGGCACCATAGTTAAGTAGGGCTACCGGAGTACGCTCACCAATAGACATGGCTTCACCGTGGTATGAATCTAACGCCGCTGCGGTAACACCACAGTCAGCAACAGGAACTTGCCATGGACCAACCATTTGGTCACGATTAACCATACCAGTAACAGAGCGATCGCCAATGGTGATCAAGAACGTTTTCTCGGCTACTGTCGGTAGACGTAAAATACGATCGGCGGCATCGGCTAGGGTTACTTGCTCAAGGTTTAGGGCTTCACCCGCTTGTGTTTTGCTTTCAACCTGACGATGCATTTTTGGTGGCTTACCTAATAATACGTCCAATGATAAATCGATTGGGGTATTTTCATGGTGGCTATCGGTCAGTGTTAAGTGCTCTTCTTCGGTCGCGTAACCGACAACAGCAAATGGGGCACGCTCACGCTCACATAGCGCACTAAACTCTTCTAAACGCTCAGGAGCAACCGCTAATACGTAACGTTCTTGTGATTCATTACACCAAATTTCATGTGGTGCCATGCTACGCTCATCGTTTGGTACATTACGCAGTTCGAACTTACCGCCGCGGCCACCGTCAGCAACCAACTCAGGGAAAGCGTTCGATAAACCACCAGCACCAACATCGTGAATAAATAAAATCGGGTTGTCATCACCCAACTGCCAACAACGGTCAATCACTTCCTGACAACGACGTTCCATTTCTGGGTTGTCGCGTTGTACCGAGGCAAAATCTAAATCTTCTGAAGATTGTCCAGAGGCCATACTTGACGCAGCACCACCACCAAGACCAATGTTCATCGCTGGGCCACCTAAAGCAATTAGGGCTGCACCAACAACAATTTCACCTTTTTGTACGTGCTCATCGCGAATATTACCTAAACCACCAGCAAGCATAATAGGTTTGTGGTAACCACGAACTTCTTCGCCATTGAATGATTTAACTTGCTCTTCGTAAGTACGGAAATAACCAAGAATATTTGGACGACCAAATTCGTTGTTAAATGCGGCGCCACCTAGTGGACCTTCGATCATAATATCTAAGGCATTTACAATGCGATCTGGCTTACCAAAGTCTGTTTCCCATGGCTGTACAAAGTCTGGAATACGTAGATTCGATACACTAAAACCAACCAAACCAGCTTTTGGTTTTGAACCAATACCTGTGGCACCTTCGTCACGAATTTCACCACCAGAACCCGTAGCCGCGCCAGGGTAAGGAGAAATGGCCGTTGGGTGGTTATGGGTTTCAACCTTCATTAGAATTTGAATATCTTCTTGAGTGTATTCATATTCTTTACTTTGTGGGTTTGGGAAAAAGCGACCTGCTTCACTGCCCACCATGACCGCGGCGTTATCTTTATAAGCACTTAAGACGTAATCTGAGTGGGTCTCATAGGTGTTTTTAATCATTTTAAATAATGATTTAGGTTGCTTGACCCCATCGATAGTCCAGTCAGCATTGAAAATCTTATGACGACAATGTTCTGAGTTCGCTTGAGCAAACATATACAGTTCGATGTCGTTTGGATTACGTCCAATTTTGATGAAGTTCTCAACCAGATAATCAATTTCATCTTCAGCAAGGGCTAGGCCCATGTCTTGGTTTGCTTTAACCAAGGCTTCACGGCCACCACCAATAACATCAACCGAAGTCATGGTGCCAGGTTCGGCGTGAACAAATAAAGCTTTAGCATCATCGAAATGTTCAAACACAGATTCCATCATACGATCGTGTAATAAACTTGCTAATTGAGCTGATTGGGAATCATTTAACGGAGCAGACGTTTCGATGTAGTAAGCGATGCCACGTTCTAATCTGATGATATTGTTTAAGCCACAGTTATGGGCGATGTCGGTAGATTTTGACGACCAAGGAGAAATGGTGCCAGGGCGAGGAGTAACAAGGAGTAATTTGCCTTTAGGCTCATGCTCTTCTATGGTAGGGCCATAGGTTAATAATTTTTTTAATTTACTTAAGTCGTCCTCACTGAGTGCAGATGTTAACTCAGCGAAATGCATAAACTCTGCGTAGATGCCTGTTACAGGCAAGGATAACTGCTCACATTCATTTAGCAGTTTGCTAATTCTGAAATCGGATAACGCCGGAGCGCCGCGAAGGATTTCCATAAACTCGATCACCATGGTTATTTATGTGGAATTTTCGCGCGCATTATAAAAGAAATAACACTCTTTGATAAGATAAAAACACTTGGTTTACAAAACTAATTCCATTACCTTTAACTATATCGGTTTAATTTTTTAATCATTGACCACTAAAATTATAAAAATATGAAGAGTCTTTTCCCCAAAACAAGTGTTAGATGTTCCCGCTTTTGGTTGCTTTTGGTGACCATAATAAGTGTTCTGTCGGGTTGTTTACCATCGCCAAAGCCGAACAGTTTTCAAGATATTTTAAATCGAGGAACATTGCGTGTTGGTACCTTATATGGCAACACCAGTTATTATATTGGCCCACAAGGCCCCGTTGGTTTTGAATATGAGTTGGCGAAAAAATACGCTGATTCTATGGGGTTAAAACTGCAAATTGTGCCAAGTTACAATTTAGAAGAGTTATTCCCTAAAATCGAAAATGGGGAAGTTGATATATTAGCTGCCGGTTTAACCATTACCCCAGAGCGTTTAAAGAAGTATCGCTTTAGTCCAAGCTACAGCAGTAGCAGTCAACATCTTATCTTTAAACAAGGCGCTTTTTGGCCAAAAACACTGGATGAGGTTAAGGGCAGTTTGGTTGTTACCGCCCATTCATCGCATGCAGAGTTTTTATCGTCGGTGCAACAAAAGTACCCTAATTTGTCTTGGCAAGAGACCAACGAATATGACAGCGACGAACTGATTGAAGCGGTTCAACAAGAGCGTCTTGATTACACCATTGCCGATAGTATTACCTTAGCGATTAATCGGCGTTATTATCCTGAAGTGAGCTCGGCCATTACCCTACAAGATGAAAAGCCTTTGGCTTGGGTTGTTAGCAAACACTCGGATGACAGTTTATTTGCGTCTTTAGTCGAGTTTTTTGGCAAGGCGCATCACGACGGCACGCTATTAACCCTAGAAGACAAATACTATGGCCATATACAATCATTTGACTATGTTGATACCCGTACCTTTATTAAGGCCATCGATAATAAATTGCCAAAGTATCAATCTTTATTTGAACAATATGGCGAAGATATTGATTGGCGCTTTTTAGCCGCTATTAGTTATCAAGAGTCGCATTGGAACCCAGAGGCAACCTCTTATACCGGGGTTCGGGGGTTGATGATGCTCACATTGCCTACCGCCAAACAAGTCGGAGTCACCAGTCGTACCGATCCTGAGCAAAGTATTCGCGGTGGTGCCAAATACTTTCAGCAAATGATCAAAAAAATTCCGGCTCGAATAAAAGAGCCAGACCGTCGATGGTTTGCTCTTGCCGCCTACAACATTGGTTGGGGCCATTTAGAAGATGCGCGTATTATCACTCAACGAAAAGGGGGAGATCCCGATCGTTGGGTTGAAGTGAAAGAATCTTTACCCTTATTAAAACAGCGTAAGTACTATAAAAATACCAAATACGGCTATGCTCGAGGTGATGAGCCGGTGCGTTATGTCGAAAATATACGAGCGTATTATGACACGCTGGTGTTTATGACCGAAAAAAAATCTGAAATGGCCAATAGCTTTAGTCCGGCTATAAACATGCCTGAAGAGGCCGTCTCATCGCCAAATTAAGGCTGTCATTAAACTGTCATAGAGCCATGCTAGCATCTATACTCAATAAATAAATTTAATAAAAATAGAGGTACTTATGAGAAATCGACATATTAACCAGCGTCGGCGCTTATTTCGGGCATCGCAACGCAAAATCAACAACCGTTATCGGGTCTACTTTCGAGTGGTGTTAAGTGAAAGCATTGAAGAGCGAGCCATTGGTTTTAGTGCTCGGTAATGTTTGGCTTAACCGTTTTCGTTTTTTTGTTGCGCTTTTTTAGCTTGCTTTAACGCTTTTTTTTCATCTCTGCGGCGTTTAAAAAAAGCGGACAACATCTCGCTACATGCCTCTTCCATGACTTGGGTAGCAACCTCAACTTGATGATTTAATTTATCATTAGCGACCAAATTAAAGACACTACCAGCAGAGCCTGTTTTTAAATCTTTAGCACCAAAGACTAAACGCTTAATGCGGCTATGAACCAGCAAACCAGAGCACATAGGACAAGGTTCTAAAGTGACATACAAGGTACAGTCTAACATTCTATAGTTGGCCAGCTTAGGCCCCGCATCGCGAATAGCGACCATCTCGGCATGGGCAGAAGGGTCATGACGTTGAATTGACTGATTCCAACCCTGACCAATAATTTGATCATTGCATACCAAGACGGCCCCAACTGGAATTTCACCTTGTTGTTCGGCGACTTTTGCCAGTTCGATGGCTTTTTGCATAAAATACTGATCTGAATTTTGATTCATTTTTTAGGGCAAATGCCAACTCCATACTGTTTGCATAGCGATTTCTTGTTTGCGTTAAGCGCTTACTATGCTTAATTTACCTAAGCTTGCACTAGACTTTCGCTGCTGTTGGCCGGCGATATTGTCGCCACGACCAGGTTTATTATAAAAACAGCGCCAATAAGTCGTTTAAGTATCTATGACCAAATGGGGTGATTTGCCAACTCGTGTCGACTTTTTCTAATAGCTTTTTATCTTTAGCCTGAGTCAGTGCTTGGCTGATTGTGCTAATTGGCAACCCTGTGGCTTGTTCAAAGTCTTGCTCTTTAAACGGTTTAAATAAACGCAAACGATTCATCATATATTCAAATGCTCGATCTGACTCGGCCACCAAAAGCGTTTGGTCTAGGTAATCACGATCCGCGTCCATATAGCCTTTTGGGTGTTTTACTTTTACCGTTCGGGTAATGCTGTTATCTACTGGGTTGGTTATTTTTCCATGCGAACCACAACCAATACCCAAATAGTCGCCGTGCTGCCAATAATTTAAATTATGTTTGGCTTGATATTCTGCGCCTTTACTAAAAGCCGATACTTCGTATTGCTGATAGCCTGCCGATGTTAACAATGCAAAACCACGTTGTTGAATATCCCAAAGAACGTCGTCTTCAGGTAATGTAGGAGGTTTTGAATAAAAAGCGGTATTGGGTTCAATGGTCAGTTGATACCAAGAAATGTGTTGTGGGTTTAATGCTATCGCTTGTTGTAAATCGTCTAAAGCATTGTCAACCGACTGACTTTCAAGCCCGTGCATAAGGTCAAGGTTAAAGCTTTTGACCCCACATTGCTTGGCAATTTCGGCCGCTCTTATCGCTTGTTCACTATCATGAATGCGCCCCAATTTAATCAATTTATCCGATTCAAAACTTTGAACCCCAATCGATAATCGATTAACCCCGGCCTTAGCAAAGCCCATAAACTTGTCTGCTTCAACAGTGCCTGGGTTGGCTTCTAGAGTGACTTCAAGGTCAGGATTTTCTCTAAACCTTTGTTTAACTTGGGTAAGTAAATGCTCAATCGCCTTGGCCGAAAACAAACTTGGGGTACCGCCACCAATAAAAATCGAGTGCAAAGGGCGGTCTATGGCAAACGTCTCAATGTCTTTGTCTAAATCCGCCAATAGATGAGACACATAGGCCATTTCGTCAATGTCATTTTTTAATGCATGGGAGTTAAAGTCACAATATGGGCATTTTTGTACGCACCAAGGAATGTGAATATATAAAGACAATGGGGGCAGTGATAACAAGATATACGCTCGCTTACTTAGAACTAAAGGCAGAGACTAACTTTGCCAAAGCTTTGCCACGATGGCTTAAGGCGTTTTTCAGCTCTCTTGGTAATTGGGCTGAGGTCATTTGCTCTGATTCAAGCCAAAATAACGGGTCATAACCAAAGCCTTGCTCACCATGTAGCGACTCGGCAATCTCGCCTTCCCAAGTGCCCTGACAAATAATCGGTGTTGGGTCCTCAGCATGTCGCATATACACTAATACACACTGAAATCGTGCCGTGCGCTTTTCTTTTGCAACGCCGTTAAGCGCTTTTAACAATTTCTCATTGTTGTCGCTGTCGTTGCAGCCAGCTCCTGCATAGCGAGCAGAATAAATACCTGGCGCTCCGTTAAGGTAATCAACTTCTAAACCAGAGTCATCTGCGATTGCCGCTAAGCCCGTGATTTTAGCAGCGTGACGCGCTTTAATAATGGCGTTTTCAACAAAAGTCGTGCCTGTTTCGGCAACATCCGGCACATTAAACTCGCTTTGTGGCAATATTTCGATGTTGTGGTGAGCGAGCAACTGACTCAGCTCTTTAACCTTACCTTGATTGGAGGTCGCTAATACTATTTTTTTCATTTGGTGATCTTAATGTAGATAGAGGCTCACTTATATCGCACATTTTACAATGCACCATATAAGTGAGTGAATTAAGGGACTATGGATTCACGTAAAACTTCTGGCTAAATTTTAACAAATGCTCTTTACCCTGATCAAAAATACGAATGTTAAAGTTGTATGTTTCGTCATTTGGGTAGTCGACAAGGGCGATATAGTAAATCGCTTTGCCTTCAATTATTTGGTCAAATTCTAGAGGAATACGTTGGCCAACTAAGTTGGTTGCGTAACCTGCTAACGCGACTTTTTTCGCTGGTTTGTCAGGTTTGGTACTATCAAGCACCGATATATTGACAAAGCCAGTGTAACGACTGCGTTCAATGCCATAGTTTTTGGCGATATTGGGTTGCAATATAGAGGTTGATAAACCAATGTAATGAACTTCAAGACCGTCGAATTCTTTCATGTTTTCTGCATGCGCGCTAGCGAGCAAACCCAAAAATACGCAGATACATAAAACCAGTGCCTTAACAGAGTTAAAGTAAGAAAACACCATCTTTGCCTCCTTTTTATATCCCGCTCTGGCCGCCAGAGTGGGTATGGTTATTAGTATAGTCAATCGTTGACGATTAAATGTATGCCCAGACCGGAATGACACTGGTGATCAAAATATTTATCACGTTAAGGATCAAAAATGCCACCAGTACCGATAAATCAATGCCGCCTAAATCGGGTAATATTTTGCGAATAGGGCGTAAAAAAGGCTCGGTTAATTGATGAAATACATATTGCACGGGAGATGGTGATTGCACCACCCAGCTCATTAATGCCATGATCAGCATGATCATAAATAATAAGGTACCAGCTTGCTTAATTAAAAAAAGCAAACCAATAAACAAAATACTAACGACATCGATGCCCGCTCCTTGCACCGCCGTTAAGACGGCATACTTTGAACAGGCGATGATAAACGCGACCAAAAGGGTGGCGATATCAAGCCCTGCAAAACCAGGAATAAAGCGACGAAATGGAACCACAACAGGATTTGTTGCTTTTACCACAAATTGACTAAAAGGGTTGTAAAAGTCAGCACGAACCGCTTGTAGCCACACCCTAAGCACCAACAGCATCACATAGGCACCAAAGGCAAAATTTAAAAGGTAAATCACAGCTTCCATGAATACTCCGTAAAAAGCGTTTATTTAGATATTGTTATTAATGAAATACATCACTAATGATACACATTATTTTTTAAGAATTGTTACTTTGTGTCATTTCTTTGGCTCGGGCTTTGCATTTTTCCATCGCCTGAGTCACTAATTCGGCTAAGCCACCTTGCTCAAATTGATTCAGTGCGGCTTGGGTTGTACCGCCTTTAGAGGTAACGTTTTCTCTTAAGGTTGCGATTTCATCGCTATTTTGGACCACCATTTGAGCTGCGCCTAAGGCTGTTTGCTCGACTAAGGTGCGAGCGGTTTTAGGGTCAAAACCAAAGCGGATGGCTTGTTGCTGCATCGCTTCCATAAACGCAAAGAAATACGCTGGGCCAGAGCCTGAAACGGTAATTAAGTCGTCAATTTTGTCTTCTGTTTCCAGCCATAGCACCTTGCCAACACTGCTTAGCGCTTGGTCTGCAAAGGCCTTATAGTCGGCATCAATATGTGACGGGGCATACATTCCACTCATCCCAAATCCTAATTGTGATGGTGTATTTGGCATACAACGAATAATGTGTGCCTCTTGGCCTAGGACCGAATGCATCTGTTCTAATGACACCCCAGCGGCAACCGAAATAAAGCATTTATGGCGAATGTCCATGGCGGACTTTATTTGTGCACAAACCTGTTTGATTAAATGCGGCTTTACCGACAAAAAAATAACGTCAGCAAAGGTTGCTGCTTCGATATTATCGTCCGTTTGCAACACGCCGTATTGTTGTTGCAAGGCCAAACGTTTTGGTGCACTTGGGTTACTGACAATAATGCTATTAGGATCAAAGCCATTGTTGACCATGCCCACTAAAATACAGCGACTCATATTACCAGCGCCAATAAATGCTACTCTTTTCATTCGTTTACTCTTTCAAATTTGTTGTTGTTTTGTTTCATCATTGACGCTTAAAAATTACGCGTCAATCTCGGGTACCAAAAATTGCGGTACCTACTCGAATCATGGTCGAACCGCATTCAATGGCCAAGTCTAAATCGTTGCTCATTCCCATAGAAAGCGTGTCCATACTAGGATAAACGCGCTTTAAGCGCTGAAACAAAGTCGCCATTTGGTTAAAGTTATCTCGGGTCGTTTGATCGCAGCCTTTGGCGGGTATGGCCATTAATCCGCGCAAAACCAAGTGTGGACAAGTGGCGACAAATTCCGCTAACTCATCCAGTTGGTCAATATCTACCCCAGATTTGCTCTCTTCCCCACTAATATTGACTTGTAAACAAACGTTTAGAGGGGTAATGTTATGATTACGTTGATCATTTAAACGTTTGGCAATTTTTTCACGGTCGATGCTGTGAACCCAGTCCATATGCTCGGCAATGAGCTTGGTTTTATTCGATTGAATTGGGCCAATAAAGTGCCAGCAGATGTCATTTAAATGGGCGAGCTGTTGGGCTTTTTCAACCGCTTCTTGAATATAATTTTCGCCAAAGTGACGTTGGCCTGCGGCATACGCCTGAGTGATTAACTCTATTGGTTTCGTCTTACTGACTGCTAACAAATTAACAGAACCCAGTGGGCGATTAGCAATATTGCATGCGGATTCTATTTGCGCATGAATGCGTGAAAGGTTTTGAGCAATATTCATCATTATATTAAATCTAACAAAAATAATTTAGGGACATTATGGACATTACCGAGTTACTAGCATTCAGTGTTGAGCACAATGCATCCGACCTACATTTATCGACGGGTATGCCACCGGCCATTCGGGTTGATGGTGATGTACGCAAAGTCAATGTACCGGCATTAGAAGACAAAGAAGTCAATGCCTTAGTGTATGACATTATGACCGATCGACAACGAAAAGAATACGAAGAAAACATGGAAGTGGATTTCTCTTTCGAAGTACCGAATCTTGCTCGTTTCAGGGTCAATGCGTTTAACCAAAACCGTGGTCCGGCCGCTGTATTTCGTACCATTCCAAGTAAGATCTTATCATTAGATGATTTAGGCTGTCCCGATATATTTCGTGATATTTCCGATAACCCGCGTGGACTTGTGTTAGTTACCGGGCCAACGGGTTCTGGTAAATCAACGACCCTCGCGGCGATGGTGGATTACATCAATGAAAATAAACGCCACCATATTTTAACCATTGAAGATCCTATTGAATTTGTTCACGAAAACAAACAATCACTGGTTAACCAACGTGAAGTGCATCGTGATACCTTAAGTTTTAACAACGCCTTGCGTTCGGCCTTACGTGAAGATCCCGATGTTATCCTTGTTGGTGAGATGCGTGACTTGGAAACCATTCGCTTAGCGATGACCGCCGCCGAAACGGGTCACTTGGTATTTGGTACTTTGCATACAACCTCGGCGCCAAAAACCATAGACCGTATTGTGGATGTATTCCCAGCAGAAGAAAAATCGATGGTGCGTTCCATGTTATCTGAATCTTTGCGTGCGGTAATATCGCAAGCCTTGATCAAAAAAGTGGGTGGTGGCCGTGTTGCATCGCATGAAATTATGATCGGGGTTCCAGCGATTCGTAACCTTATTCGTGAAGATAAAGTGGCACAAATGTATTCAGCCATTCAAACCGGTATGTCGCATGGGATGCAAACGATGGATCAATGCTTACAAAACTTGCTTAGCCGAGGGCTTATCACCCGTGAAGATGCGATGAGCAAAGCGCAAGATAAGAATCAGTTCTCGTCGTACTAATAGGAGCGCCTACAATGTATTTGCATCAGTTGCTCAAGACCATGGTCGAGCGAAGCGCATCCGATTTATTCATCACGGTTAAATTACAGCCAAGTGCGAAAATCAACGGTGAATTAACCCCAATAGATACGCAAGTTTTGACTCCAGAAACCACGCTTGAGCTGGTTGAGAGTGCGATGACTGAGCGCCAAAAGAAAGAATTTCATCAAGACAAAGAGTGTAACTTTGCGCTATCGCTTGAAGATGTTGGGCGCTTTCGTATTTCGGCTTTTTGGCAACGCGAAATGCCGGGCATGGTTGTTCGTCGAATCGTTACCGAAATACCGGATGTTGACAGAATGGGGTTGCCTTCCATCTTAAAAGATTTGGTGATGAGTAAACGTGGCCTACTGCTGTTTGTTGGTGGTACCGGTACTGGTAAATCAACATCGATGGCGTCGTTAATCGGTTATCGAAACCATAATGCTCGTGGACATATTTTAACCATTGAAGATCCGGTTGAGTTTGTGCATGAACATGATCGTTCTATGATCACCCAGCGAGAAGTCGGTCTCGATACGGAATCTTTTGACGCCGCCCTAAAGAGTTCATTAAGACAAGCGCCTGATGTCATTCTTATTGGTGAAATCCGCTCAAGAGAAATCATGGAGCACGCTTTAAGTTTTGCTGAAACCGGTCATTTATGTATTGCGACTTTGCATGCTAATAATGCCAACCAAGCCATTGACCGAATTATGCATTTAGTTCCCGCAGAGCAACATGGTAAGTTGTTGTTTGACTTGGCATTAAATTTACGAGGCGTTATTGCTCAGCAATTGGTACCGACAAGGGATGGACGCGGGCGAAAAGCCGCTATTGAGATTTTAATTAACTCACCTTATATTGCCGAGCTGATCAAAAAAGGCAAAATCAGTGAAATTAAAGAAGTCATGAGTAAATCTCGAGAGCTTGGAATGCAGACATTCGATCAGGCTCTATTTGATTTATACCAAAGCGGGCATATCAGTTATACCGATGCGCTACATCATGCCGACTCACCAAACGATTTGCGCTTAATGATTAAGTTAAAAGGTAACAAAGAAGGCGGTAGCACCGTAACAGGAATGAAAGGGCTGACCCTTGATAGTCTAGATTCCGACTAAGTTAGATCACGTCTAAATACCCCAAAGGCCTTGTTAGAGATTGCTCTAGCGAGGCCTTTTTTGTTCTAAAACTTAATGGCATTGGTATAAATATATTGCTAAAACTATACTTTTGACGCACCGCAAATAAATTGAATAAACATTTAGACGTCTAGACGTAAAAAGGTAGATTTATAGAATAAAGCAAGGTAAAATCCATCAAAATTATGAATCCGGACGGTAATGCCCAGCTATTTGAGGCACCTAGCCGCGTTATTTAACTGAGAAGAGGCAACATGTCGAAACATTATTTTACTTCCGAATCCGTATCTGAAGGTCATCCAGATAAAATTGCAGATCAGATTTCTGATGCGGTTTTAGATGCCATTATTACGCAAGACAAACATGCCCGAGTTGCATGTGAAACCATGGTTAAAACAGGTGTTGCTATTATTTCCGGTGAAGTTACTACCGAAGCCTGGGTTGATCTAGAAAGCATTACTCGTAAGGTCATTACCGATATTGGTTATACCTCATCAGAAGTCGGTTTTGATGGTGATACTTGTGGCATTATGAATTTAATTGGTCAACAATCACCAGAAATTGCTCAAGGTGTCGATCGCAGCAAACCTGAAGATCAAGGCGCGGGCGATCAGGGCTTAATGTTTGGTTATGCAACCAATGAAACCCCAACCTTAATGCCGGCACCATTGTACTACTCACACCGTTTGGTTGAGCGTCAAGCTGAAATGCGCAAATCTGGGGTATTACCTTGGTTACGTCCAGATGCTAAATCGCAAGTAACATTTATTTACGAAAACGATAAGCCTGTGGCGATTGATGCTGTTGTTTTGTCAACGCAGCATAACCCAGAAATTTCGCAAGAAGACTTACATGATGCGGTGATGGAAAACATCATTAAGCATACGTTACCAGCGGAATTACTGAACGAAAATACCAAATACTTTATCAACCCAACAGGTCGTTTTGTTATTGGTGGTCCGGTAGGCGATTGTGGTTTAACCGGTCGTAAGATCATTGTTGATACCTACGGTGGTATGGCTCGTCACGGTGGTGGTGCTTTCTCAGGTAAAGATCCATCAAAAGTTGACCGAAGCGCTGCCTATGCGGGTCGTTATGTGGCAAAAAATATTGTTGCGGCAGGCTTAGCCGATCGTTGTGAAATTCAGGTGTCTTACGCTATTGGTGTGGCCGAACCAACGTCTATTTCAATTGAAACCTTTGGTACCGGTAAAATTAGTGAGCAAGCATTAATTGATATCGTTCGTGATAACTTTGATTTACGTCCATACGGTATCACTAAGATGCTAGACTTATTGCATCCAATGTATCAACAAACCGCTGCCTATGGTCACTTTGGTCGTGAGCCATATGAAATGACCGTTGGTGATGATACGTTTACCGCCTTTAGCTGGGAAAAAACCGACAAAGCAGACGCGCTGCGTTTGGCTGCTGGTTTATAAGGCAAGTCATATATCTGTTAACGAAATGCCAGGGTTACCCTGGCATTTTTTTTTCTGTTAGAATAAAAGCTAGCAAGTTATTGTATTTTATTTCCATGCCCCAATCTAATATATCAATTAAGACAAGCATTTATGAGCAACCCAAGAATATATCAAGCCAGTGAATTTACCCGTGATAGCCTAGTAACGTTAAGCGATGATGCCTTTGGCCATGTGGTTAGGGTATTGCGACTCAAGCCTGGCGATCACATTACTTTATTTAATGGCGATGGTTGTGATTATCAAGCTCGCTTAGTTGACGTTGAAAAAAAACGGGCAACGGCTGAAATCACTGACATAAATAAGGTCGAAAACGAATCGCCATTAGACATTCACTTAGGGCAGGGGATTTCGCGGGGCGATCGCATGGATTTTACCTTGCAAAAGTCTGTCGAACTTGGCGTTAATACCATTACTCCCTTGTTTACTGAGCGTTGTGGGGTCAAGCTTAATGCCGAACGATTAGACAAAAAACGTCAACAGTGGCAAAAGATTGTGATTGCGGCGTGTGAGCAATCAGGACGGGCAAAGGTTCCACAAGTGTTAGCGCCATTGTCCTTACAAGAGTGGACGCAACAACAAACCGAAGCACTAAAAATTAATCTGCACCCGAGAGCTAAAACCTCAATTATGGGCTTGGCCCAGGTAACCCAAAAAGTACGCTTATTGATAGGGCCAGAAGGAGGCTTAACGGTTGAGGAAATCGAACAAGCCAGTGATGCTGGTTTTGTCGAGGTTCTGATGGGACCCAGAGTGCTACGTACCGAAACGGCCGCGTTAACCGCCATTACTGCATTGCAATGTAAATTTGGCGATTTGGTATAACAAATTTATTTTATTAAAACAGGAACAGCAGATGACAATTAAACTGGGTGTGGTCATGGACCCAATCGAAGGCGTAAATGTGGTTAAAGATTCGAGCATGGCAATGATGCTTGAAGCACAGCAACGTGGTTATCAGATTTACTACATGCAAATGAGCGACTTATATTTATTACAAGGTGAGTGTAGAGCAACCGCGGCGAAAGTGACCGTTTATGATGACACCGAACACTGGTACGATTTAGAACCGGTTGAAGATATTGCGGTAGCCGATTTAGACGTTGTTCTGATGCGCAAGGATCCGCCTTTTGATACCGAATACATTTATGCGACGTATCTGCTTGAGCGCGCAGAACAAGCCGGATGTTTGATTGTTAATAAACCGCAGAGCTTGCGAGATTGTAATGAAAAACTGTTTACGGCTTGGTTTTCGAACTTAACGGCCAAAACGCTCGTTACTCGAAAAAGTGATCTTATTCGCGCTTTTCATCAACAAGAAAAAGATGTGATCATCAAGCCTCTTGATGGTATGGGCGGTTCATCTATTTTTAGAATGGGACCGGGTGAAGCAAATACCGGGGTTATTATTGAAACCCTAACGGCTCATGGTACTCAGTATGCGATGGTGCAAGAATATTTGCCTGAAATTTTAGAGGGCGATAAGCGGGTATTAATTGTTGATGGTGAGCCGATGCCATACTGTCTGGCCAGAATCCCTGCCCAAGGGGAAACTCGAGGTAATTTAGCGGCTGGTGGGCGCGGGGAAGCACGCCCATTATCGGCCTCCGATCGAATGATCGCCGAAACCATTGGCCCAGAGCTTAAAAAACGCGGGTTATTTTTTGTCGGTCTCGATATTATCGGCAATAAAGTAACAGAAATTAATGTGACTAGTCCAACCTGTATCCGTGAAATAGAAAAAGCTTACCCGATTAATATTTCGGGGAAACTTATGGATGCCATTGAGCAACAATTAGCACAGAAACAGGGTTAATTTTGCAGAATCCATTATTATTAAAATAGAAATGGTAAAAAGTCGGTCTGTTTAATTAGGTCAACCCTTGTTCAATAAGGTCTAACATGGTTAAGCAGGCTGATGGCCTAAAAGTACCAATGACTCGTGCCTGCTATGAAGGAATCTATATGGAAAGTTTAGAAAACCAATTGTTAATTGCGATGCCTAACTTGCAAGATCCGTATTTCCACAAAACGGTCACCTACATTTGTGAGCACAATGATCAAGGTGCGATGGGCTTAGTGATTAATATTCCAGTAAGAATTACC
Organism: Thalassotalea sp. 273M-4; assembly: GCF_041410465.1. NCBI lineage: Bacteria > Pseudomonadati > Pseudomonadota > Gammaproteobacteria > Alteromonadales > Colwelliaceae > Thalassotalea > Thalassotalea aquiviva. The sequence goes on along the minus strand of NZ_CP166961.1, from coordinate 2,647,672 downwards.
TTAAACGAATTACTTTTGCAAATTGATGGTAATAAAAACGATACCTCAAAGCTCAATCAACGGGTCCTTGCTGGTGGCCCCGTGTCGCCCGATCGTGGTTTTGTGTTACACAACTTGCAACAGGGCTGGGAAAGTTCACTGGCATTAAATGATGAAATCATGATCACCACCTCAAAAGATATTTTATTGTCGCTAGGTGGTGACGAGGCGCCGCAAGATTTTATTGTCGCGCTTGGATATGCCGGTTGGTCGTCTGGCCAATTAGAAGCCGAAATGCAGCAAAATTCGTGGCTAAATATCCCCGCCGATAAAGACATTTTGTTTAATACGCCTATCGAGTTGCGTTGGCAACGCGCCGCCGCCAAACTTGGCATTGATTTAGGCCACTTGTCTTCGCAAGTCGGGCATGCGTAATCGCATTGTCTTCTACCCGCAAACTTACGTTTTAAAAGGAAACAGCTTCAATGGCCAAAAAAGGCAAAGAAATGGGTCATAGAACCCTTATGGGCTTTGATTTTGGTACCCGCCATATTGGTATAGCCATCGGTCAAGAGATCACCGCAACAGCATCACCTTTAAAAGCGATTAAAGCCAAAGACGGTACTCCAGATTGGCAACAAATAGAGACTTTAATTAAAGAATGGCAACCCGATTTGTTGGTGGTCGGTTTACCGTTAAATATGGACGGCACAGAACAACCAATGAGTAAGCGAGCGAAGAAGTTTGCCAACCGCTTAACCGGCCGTTTTGGGATTAACAATGTGCTTCAAGATGAGCGTTTGACCACCGCAGACGCTAAAGCTGAGCTGTTTGAATACGGCGGTTATCGAAACTTACAAAAAGACAATGTTGATTGTCACTCAGCCGTCTTAATTCTCGAAAGCTTTATGGGGCAAAGTGGCTAGAGCGTTCTCTTTTTCGGTTTTTTTAACGGCAATGGTATTGCCACCAGAGGCTTTGGCTTTAATGAGCATCTGGTCGGCATCTTGTAATAACGCATCTATGTTATAACCGCTTATGATGGTATCTGTGACCCCGAAGCTGGCCGATAACTCACGGCCAAGTTGATTGTTGAGATATTCACTGGTATGAATTTGTTGTTGGCATTGCGCAATAATTTGAGAGCCGTGATAGATATTTTTAAGTGGCAGTACAATGGCAAATTCATCCCCGCCTAAACGTCCTATCAAAGTGTTTTTAGGGCAAATATTTAGCAGTGTTGTAATAATATCTCTAAGGACTTTATCGCCCCTGTCATTGCCATGCAACAAATTAAATTGGTGAAAGCGATCAATGTTACAAAGACAAAAGGTAAACGGTAAACCACGCGTTTGATATTCGTTTATTAGCTCGTCGACTCGGTTAAAAAAATATTTTCGGGTATAGGCGTGGGTGACATAATCGTAGCGTAATCGTTTTTTAACGTCTTTTGACTCTTTTAACCCTAAAATAATTGCCCTAACTTGATACAGCACCAGACAAATTAAAACCAAGTGAATCAGCCGCTCTAAAAATACATAACGGCTAAAAATTACATGATTCTTTTGTCGTATCGATTGAATATCTTGTTCTAATTGCGCTTGCGTGTCGATACGAGAAGAGGTGTTTATTAACCCGTTTAGTTCTCTTCTAGCTTGCTCTAGTGCTAAGGTTTTGTAATGTTGGTTGGTAACATAGTCATTGTTTATCGACATCAGTGATTGCAAACGTTGATACGCTAATTGGTCATTGCCTTGCTTTAAGGCCAACTGATATAAGGTTTCATGGGCGACTTTTGCAGGCAGATACTTGGCAATGTTTTTACTAAACTCTAGCCCTTTAACGGCATATTCGTAGGCGAGTTGCTCATTTCCTTGGGCCAATAGTGCTTGAGACAAAAACGCAAAAATTTCGGCGCTGTTATTATTGGCTTTTTGGGCAGTCACTTCTTCCATAAATGGGGTCAAAAACGCAATGGTTTGCGCAAACTCCTGCTTGTTGAGGTACATGTACGCAATTTCGTTAATAAAGCCGTGTTTTGCCACTTGTTCATTGACTTGATGACATTGTTCAATGGTATCTGTAATTAATTGATCATTAGATGAAATAATATCTAAATAGATTTGCGTTCGGGTAATAAGAATCTGAATTAAACACGTACCTCGACCGTCAAGCTGCTCCATATCAAGCTGTTGTAAATATTTATAGGCACTTTGATAGTCACCAAGGCGCAGGTAAAAACTACTAAGCGAAGCCAAAGCGGTATTGATGAATTCACTTTTAAGTACATCTCGGCTTTCCAGTAATTCGACAATTGGGACAAGGTATTTTGTCGCACCTAGGTAATTTCGTCTAAGAAGATCAATACTCATCATATTTGAGTATGCTCTTAAAGCGAGGTTAGGATCTTTTACCATGGTCAGGTTACTGTGTGTTTCAATCGCCCGTTGATGCAGGCCACGCATCATTTGTAGGTAGGCTTGTAAGTACACCAAATCGAGTCGCTGCTCTGAACTCAACTCATATTGCCTTTCTTTTAACTCATACCATAATAAATAACTTTTTTGATGATTCGCACTTTTTAGTGCCATAGCCTCCTCAAAAATATCATTTATTGGTCGTAATGTATTTTGTCCTAAGGCCGGTTTAGCAAGCAACGAAAGCAGTACTAACACCGTCATAAAAAGCATTAACTTACTCACATTACTAGGGTAAATAGAATTCATCTTCATGATTTAAATACATACTTTAATTTATTCATCTGCTGGAATCTTGGCCGTTGTTTATGACAAGGCGTGTAGCGAACGATGGCTTTTTCGGGTTCTTGTTTACATTGTAAAAAAACACTGTAAGCATCTTTATATAATTGCTTGGGCACATATTTACAAACTGTGGTATCGGCAATACCTGTGTTCAAGTGAATCGGTATAGGGTTAGTTACATCGGTAAATGGCTTGATTTTCAATGTATGATTAATTTGCTTTATAAACGATTCAGCCTGAATTGCGGATTGATTTCTCAGTAAAATGGCAAATTCATTGGCACCAATTCGCCCGATAAGATCATTGTTCGCTAATAATGGGCGAATGCTACTGACAATATGGCGTAATAAATTGTCGCCTGCCATGACCCCTAATTGACGATTAACATCTTTTAATCCATGGACGGCAAAAACCAGCATACAAGAAGGCTGTGAAGCAAGTCTTGCTTGATAAATAGAGCTGGCCATTTGGTCAAAAAAGAAACGTCTTGCAAGAGTTTGCGTCACTGGGTCGAAATTTTTCTTATTTAAGATGACTTGCTGACGCGAACGAATGAAAAATAACACGCCATAGAGCAAGCAAGAAACAGCAAATAAAACGGCAATGACAATTTTTTCTACAAATAAGGTATTTACTAAAGCCTTATTTTGTTCGGTTAAATCATCAACCAAAGAGTTGTATTGTTTTGACTTTTTTTGTTTAGCAATAAGCTGTTCATTAATCTCATTAAATTGTCGATTACCCTGAGCTTGGGCTAAGAGGTTTTTTAATTGCAATTCTTGGTCTTGTTGCTTAAGGCTTTGATACTGTTGCAGGTACTCTAATGCTTTTTGTGGCTGATTATTAAGGGAAAAATAGGTCGCCAAGTTCTTGGCATTATCCATTGTCCAAGCGTTACTTTTATTGGCAAAACTTACTAAATATTCGGCATAAGGCTTAGCTTGTTCAAGCATCTCGGCTTTTAAAAAGGCATTTAAGTATTCACTGTATAAGCCAATGATATGAGGCTCAAAATTGGTGTCTAAAATAACTTGTTCGTACTTTTTAAGAACGTTAATCGCCTCGTTTGCTTGGTTTTCCTCAATCAGATGCGAACTATTAGACAAGATCAAACTGGTGGCCGTGATACTCTCTTTAATGTTGTTGCAATAGGTGATTAAATCAATGACCTCAGCGGCGTTAGCGGCAATCTCGCCGGCCCCAAGTTGTGCGAGTCTCAAATAGGTGCCGTATAAGCACTTTTCACTGGCGGATAATTTATTTAAGTTTAATAAGTTTTGGTACTTTGTCGCTAAATTAAAATCACCAATGTGGTAATAAAAATAGCCAATACTGGCATACAGTTTGTTGATTAAACGATCGTCGTCGAGGTGTTTTACCTCGTTTAGCAATAAAGAGACTAATCGGTTACTTTCTGCGTAGTTCGAGGCAATAACTTGCAAGTTTAATTCAAGAGTAATACTGCGAATACGAATATGTTGGTTATGAGAGTTGGTTAACTTTTGATGTAATAAAATCGCCCCATCAATATCACCTTGAACACTGAGCTCATAAGCTTGAAAAAATATCAGCTCTTCTTGTTGTCTTGGGGAAAGCTTATCGTGATGATATTGTAGGCGTTCGATGTTTTTTTGAAATTGTTCAAAATTACTGCGCCGATATTGGGTATTAAACTTGATTAACTGTTCAATTTCTTGGGCCGTAATTTGATTACTTTGTGCATAGGCAAGCAAAGGAGAAGAGAGCAAGGTAAAAGTGATAAACGCTAAAAAAGCAGGTCCCCACCGATGAGCCCCAGGCAATGACCTCATAAACATCATGATACCGTTCATAGTTGTAATAAAGTCACCCTTGATTTTATTCTAAAGTTCCATCCGAGTATGTTAATAGAGATGGTTTTATTAACCCTAACATCATATCTGATTTGTTTGCTGATGATAAGCTTGTGATGATGAAAAGGCGTCAGCAAACCGATGTGTCATAATGGTGATGTTTTGAAGATAAAAACGTCACCCTTAATAGAGTGACGTTTTTGCACGATTAATGAATTAATCGTGCTCGGATGGTGCCAGCAATAGATTTAAGCTCTTTTAAGGCAATCTCACTGTCTTCGGAGTCAACATCTATTACCACATAACCAATTTTATCATCGGTTTGTAAGTATTGAGCAGCGATATTGATGTTATGGTTGGCAAACGCCATATTGATTTTTGTTAACACACCTGGTTGGTTATGGTGAATATGAAACAGTCGGCTACGGCCTTCGTGCGAAGGTAAAGATACCTCAGGAAAGTTAACCGCAGATAAGGTAGAGCCATTGTCAGAATACTTAATGATTTTGCCAGCGACTTCTCGACCAATGTTTTCTTGTGCTTCTTTGGTGCTGCCACCAATATGAGGGGTTAAGATCACATTGTCGAACTTTCTTAAAGGAGAGATAAACTCTTCATCATTTGTTTTCGGCTCGACAGGAAATACATCAATGGCTGCACCAGCGATTTTTTTCGATTCTAAGGCGTTAGCTAATGCATCGATGTCGACCACCGTGCCACGGGCGGCATTGATTAAAATAGCGCCTTGTTTCATCGCATCTAGTTCGGCTTCACCGATCATATTCTGGGTTGATACCGTTTCAGGTACGTGTAAGCTTATTACGTCAGACTGATTTAATAATTCGGTCAGGCTTTCAACTTGCAGGGCATTACCAAGCGGTAATTTGGTTTCAATGTCGTAGAATTTTACTCGCATGCCAATATGTTCAGCCATGATCCCTAATTGGGTACCAATGTGACCGTAACCTATAATCCCTAGAGTCTTGGCACGAGCTTCGACCGAGCCATCAGCCGATTTATGCCAGATCCCTCGATGTGCCAATGCACTCTTTTCTGGTATACCACGAAGTAATAATAAAATTTCACCTAAAACCAATTCAGCAACCGAGCGTGTATTTGAAAATGGGGCGTTAAAAACTGGGATCCCTAAAATTTGAGCCGCAGGTAAATCGACCTGATTGGTGCCAATACAAAAACAGCCAATGGCCGCCAACTTATTGGCATGAGCCAAAACATCTTCGCTAATTTGGCTGCGTGAACGAATACCTAAAAAGTGCACGTTCGCGATTTTTTCTTTAAGCTCGGCATCGCTCAATGACCCTTTTAAATACTCAATATTGCTGTAGCCATTTGACTTTAAAATTTCAAGGGCTGATTGGTGCACGCCTTCTAGCAGAAGAATACGAATTTTATCTTTTTGTAATGACTTTCTGGTCATGATGTCGGTTGTCCCAGTTAGTATCTACAAATTGCCACAGACGATGATAACGCCATTTATTGGCAATAATTTATAGATGGCTAGATATCCAAATTGAGCAATTAAAATACCATATAGAGTGAAAACTCGAAAGCAATTTTTAACAATTCCTAACGATTTAGAATAAAGTTTGTTAACAACAGAAGGGCAGGTTTAAATTGCGCGAAAACTCTTAAAGGAAAGGCCAGCAGACCAGAGATGGTTTTACGCTCTGGTCTGAGTTTATTTGGGGGGAAGATTGACTAAACGACGATTTTTGCGCCGTTTTCGGTTCCTAAAATCAGAACATCGGCTGGCCGTTCGGCAAACAAACCATTGGTAACCACACCAACGATGGCATTGAGCTTTGTTTCCGTCGCAACAGGATCTGAAATGTGTAGGTTATGCACATCTAAAATAACATTGCCGTTATCTGTAACCACCCCTTCACGATAAACAGGATCACCGCCAAGCTTAACAATTTCACGCGCGACATAGCTACGGGCCATCGGGATCACTTCAACCGGCAGTGGGAAGTTGCCCAATACATCGACTTGTTTGCTCGCGTCGGCAATACACACAAATTTGTCGGCAACCGCAGCCACAATTTTTTCACGGGTTAAGGCAGCACCGCCACCTTTGATCATATGCATTTGATTGTTAATTTCATCAGCGCCATCAACGTACACTGATAAATTATCAACAGAGTTTAAGTCAAAAACTTCGATACCATATTCCACCAACTTTTGGGTTGAAGCTTCTGAGCTGGAAACGGCGCCAACTAAAGTATGCTTAATGGTGGCAAGCGCATCGATGAAATGGTTTACCGTAGAACCTGTGCCCACACCGACAATGGTATCTGGTTCAACAAACTCGAGTGCTTTTATTGCGGCGGCTTTTTTCATTTCATCTTGGGTCATTGCGATTCCTATTATCAGGTTAGGGTGTTTGGACTTATCCTTAACTTAAGTATTGTTATTATACTCTTAGCTTGACGACATGGAACAGTTCAATGCTTGATTTTGAAATGTTTTTTTCGGCGTTATAATTTCGGCTAACGGAACATCCCAACTATCAATAGGAAGCACCGGAACTTGTTGGCATTCATGTGCCACTCCAACGGGGTACAAAGCCTCGGTATCAGCGCTGGCTTTGTCTTTGCTTTCACGAAACCAACTGGCTAATGTGCGATCGTAAAAGCCACCACCCATGCCAAGTCTGTTGCCTTTGACATCAAATGCCACTAGCGGGGTGATCATCACATCGAGTTGATTGGTCGGTATGACTTTACGTACATCCAAGGCCGGTTCGGGGATTTGATATGAATTTGGCTGCAACAGGGTATTTTGCTGGTAGTGCAAAAACAGTAAGTTACCTTGGGTAAATGGGTGCAATACAGGCAGGTATACCTGCTTTTGTTGTTGCCAACACCATTGAATAAAAGGCGATAGGCTGATTTCGCCATCATTGGCCAGATAAACGGCAATATGTCGAGCTTTAGCAATACGCGGGTGTTGGCAAAGCTGAAGACATAACTTTTTCGCGCTATCTTGTTGTTGCGCAATACTTAGTTGGCGCCTTCGTTGGCGAATGTGCTGTCGAATCTGTGGTCGAGAATTTAGCTCAAGCTGAATGTTGTTCATGGTAAATTTGTTCATGTCTTTGCCCGTCATCCTATCGTAGAGTAAGTGCAAGGTTCAACTTTTACCAGCAAGCCATTCTCTCACCAAGTTAAAGAGCTCAAAATAAGGGCAAAGTTTCTGCCTCAGCAGCGGTTTTATTCTCAACCGTACAGCAGCAATCAATGATACAATCATTGCCCAATTTTTTTGGCGAAATGACACGAAAACATAAATACTTAAGTTAAAGAGCCTATTTTGCCTGATTTTATAAATAGTTAATATTATGGAATACGAATTTAGAAAAGATTTTATTGACGGTAAACCGATGGCGCTGTTCAGCTTTGAGCACCAAGCGTTTGGCCCTTGGTTAGAAACCGAAATAGGGCAAGATGAAGCCCGTCTAGAACATATCTTAGCGCAAGCTACAAGGTTGCAAACCAGCGCTTCCTTAAATGATGAAAAAGAATTTGTTGGTCGTGAATATACGCTTTTATTAACTACCGAAGATGCCAGCATCGAGTTAAGCTCGGCGTTCGATGATGCTGATGTACCCGAAAACTTAGAAGAAGATGCGCCAGATTTTGAACAATCGTATTTTGCCAGTTGTGGGCTCGAAGATTTCATCCAAGTTCTAAGCAGTTGGAAAGAATTTATTGCAAGATAAACATCCCCCTTGATGATTGAGTAATTGCTTATTGAGTGAGTTTTACGATACTGTAGGAAAAATAAACAGTGTGGTATAAAAATAGTAAGCTCGGTAAATGTTTATGTAAGTCGCAACTTTTTGCTGAGTTTGATACGACTCATGGACAAAAGTAGATGAATCAACAGAATCAAGATAGTACTAAGGGCACAAGCAACACGCGCAGTAAGCTTTTGTTAATTGGCTTACCTATTATAATCATTGTTGCGGGACTGCTTGGCTATATTGTACTTTCGAGTCTGGCCAAACAACCCGAAAAAAAGCCAATGCTAAACTTGGCTCCCTTAGTTGAAGTCAGTGATATTCACGTTGAAACGGTAACCTTTGAAGTTAAATCTCAAGGCTCCGTCAGTCCCCGAACCCAAACAACCTTAATCTCCGAAGTATCTGGCATGGTGGTTGCCGTTTCAGATAAATTACACATTGGTGGTTTCTTTAAAAAAGGGGAAGTGCTGCTCGAAATAGACCCCATTATTTATGAAGTGGCCCTTCTTGAGGCACAATCAAGGCTCGAATCAAGACAGGCCGCCTACATTCAAGAGCAGGCTCAAGCCAAACAAGCCGAAGACGAATGGCGAATGACGGGGAAGCCGTTAACACAAGCACCGGCGCTTGCTCTTAGGGTGCCACAATTAAAAAGGGCACAAGCGGAAATCAAAGCGGCTGAAGCGGAGCTAAAGAGAGCCAAAATTAAATTAGCCCGAACTAAAATCAGATCCCCTTACGATGCTTTACTAACCGAAAAGTATGTCGATATTGGCCAATATGTGTCGGTAAATGGGCAAATAGCCAAAGCCTTTGCCATCGATTATGCCGAGGTTCGATTGCCAATTAAGCAACAAGATGTCAACTTTCTCACGCTACCAAAGGTTAATGATTTGGGGGCTAAAGGCCAGCAAGTACGAATATATGCCGACCAAGGTGGAGTACCAACGTATTGGAACTCTCATATTTCGCGTTATGAAGGGGTGGTTAACCAAAACTCTCGGGTACACTATTTGGTCGCACACATAGATGACCCATATAACCTTTATAACAGTGAACAGGATGCTGAACTGCGTATCGGCACGTTTGTGCAAGCCAGAATCGTGGGTAAGACCATGGATGAGGTCATTAAATTGCCACGTACGGCGCTTCGTGGGGTCAATACCATTCACACCATCACCGCAGATAATCGGTTAAATATCATCAATGTTGAGGTGATCAGAACCGATGCCGACTATGTTTATGTCAAAAATACCATAAAGCCCAAGCATCGTTTGGTATTAACACGAATTGTCACCGCCGTTGAAGGCATGCCACTTAGAGTGCGGGGTGAAACAACCCCTGCCGATCAAGATAAAGCCGATGATAAAACCCAATTAGTGAATACAGCGGACGAGTACGATGACAACGGCAAATAAACACAAGGGGATCATCGCTTGGTTTGCCCATAATTCGGTGGCGGCCAATTTATTAATGTTTCTTATCATCGTGATGGGCTTATATTCTTACAGCACCATCACCAAAAAAATGTTCCCTGAGTTTAGCCTTAATACGATTGTGGTTTCGGTTATTCATAATGGTGCATCGCCTGCCGACGTTGAGCAGTCGGTGTTGTTAAAAATAGAAGAGGTTTTGGAAAATATTCAAGGCTTAAAGCGGATCACATCGGAAGCCACCGAGGGCGCGGGGCAGGTTTTTATCGAGATCAGCAGTGGTTACACACTGGAAGAAAAGCTCGATGAAATTCAAATGCAAATAGACACCATTACAACGTTTCCAAGGCAAATTGAACGGCCTTTGGTGTTTAAACAAGAATTTGAAGGTGATGTGCTGTGGCTTTCGGTTAACGGCAAAATGGATAGACGGGCGCGCCAAGAACTGGCACAAGATATTCGTGATGAAGTCGTTGCTTTGCCCGAGGTTAATATTGCCGAAGTTGTCGGTGCTAAAGATTATGAAATTTCGATCGAAGTGTCGGAATTATTATTACAAGAATACGGGCTGACTTTTGATGCTATTAGCCAAGCGATTAATCGCTCCTCTTTAGACTTACCAGGTGGCACCATTAAATCGGATGGTGGTTACATTCAAATTCGTACCGAAGGGCAGGCATATACTGGCGAAGAGTTTTCCAAGTTGGTATTAAAAACCAATGCCGATGGTACCCGTTTAACCTTGGGTGATATCGCTACGGTCAGAGATACATTCGTTGAAGATGAGGGCTTTGCTCGGTTTGACGGTAATCATGCCACCAACATTCGGGTCAAATCGACCTCAAATCAAAACGACTTAAGTATTGCCAAGCAAGTTAAAGAATATGTCGAACAAAAGCAAAAGACCCTGCCAGAAGGCGCCTACATCAATATTTTTGCCGACAGCTCGTTTTATTTGTCTGAACGCCTCAATATGATGTTTTCAAACCTTGGGATCGGCGCCTTGTTGGTGTTTTTGGTTTTAACCTTGTTTTTACGAATTAAGGTCGCATTTTGGGTGATGATTGGTATTCCGATATGTTTCCTTGGCACCTTTATGATGATGCCATTACTGGGGCAATGGGCGGTGACGGTCAATCTGGTCTCGTTGTTCGCGTTTATTATGGTACTGGGGATTGTTGTGGATGATGCCATAGTCATTGCAGAAAGTGTTTACTCCAATGTCTCCAAAAGTGGCCATAATATTGATAATGTTATCAGTGGCGCGCATCGGGTTGCGATACCGGCAACGTTTGGGGTGTTGACCACCATTGCAGCTTTTGCGCCATTGCTGTTTATTGATGCGACGTTTGCCGGCTTCTTTTTGTCGATTTCGGTGGTGGTGTCGTTGTGTTTAATTTTTTCGATGATTGAGTCAAAGTGGATTTTACCAGCGCACTTAGCCCATATGACCTACACCGAGATTGATCCTAACACCAAAAACATCATTCATCGTATTCAGTTGAATTTTAAACATGGACTCGATCGTTTCGTGCATCGAATTTATCAACCCTTGGTCCGCAAAGCATTACAGTACCGCTATAACACCATGGCACTTTTTTTCGCCATCTTGTTTACTTCCATTGGCTTGGTATCAGGTTCATTGGTTAAAGTGGAAGTATTTCCAACCGTGCCCAGTGATTTTGTGCAAGGGCAGTTGACTATGATCGACGGTTCATCGCCCAAAATGCGTAATAAAGCACTAAATGAAATCACCGCCGCCGGTTACAGCGTGGCGGAGCGTTACGCGGTTAATGGCGAAACGTTTACCCAGCACCTACTGACTTACACCAATGGCGATTTAGGCGGGGGCGTTTTAATGGAGCTCACCAAAGCCGAATATCGAGACTTAGATGCGTTTGAAATTGAAAAGCTCTGGCGTGAAGAAATTGGTGAGATCCCCGGTGTGAAAGAATTTAAACTCTTTGCCGGAACCAATGCCGGTGGTGGCTCCGCTTTGGAGTTTCAATTAACCGGCAACAATGATCTTGAGCTTGAGATCGCCGCCGCCAAATTACAGCAAAAACTGTCTGAGTATGATGGGGTTGTCGATATCAGTAATTCATTTAGTCGGGGCAGCAATGAAATCAAGCTAGAAATCAAACCCGAAGCCGAAGTGTTGGGGCTTACCTTATCCGATTTAGGGCGTCAGGTTAGACAAGCTTTTTATGGTGAAGAGGCGCAGCGTATTCAACGAGGGCGTGACGAGCTGAAGGTGATGATCCGTTATCCAGAGCAAGAACGACGTTCTATTTCTGACTTAGAAGATATGTGGGTTCGTACCCCAAGTGGCATGGAAGTGCCGTTTTATCAAGTCGCGGATGTGCAAATAGGCCAAGGTTATTCCAAAATCACTCGAGTAAACCAAAAACGGACGATAAAAATTACCGCCGAAATTGACAGCAAAAAAGTCGAGTCTCGAAAAATCATTGAAGAGTTTAATCGTGATGTTATCCCCGCTATTTTAGCCGATCATCCAAGCGTTGAAAGTGGTATGGAAGGGGCCAGTAAAGACCAACAAGACTTTTTAGCCCAATTAACCTTGGCGGCATTTATCGCCTTATTTCTTATTTACGGGTTAATTGCCATTCCGACCAAATCGTATGTTCAGCCTTTGGTGATAATGTCGGTGATCCCATTCGGTATTATTGGGGCGATTGTGGGGCATTTTATTATGGGTAAAACGATTAACATGATGTCGATGTTTGGTTTTATTGCCCTAACCGGCGTGGTGGTTAATGACTCACTTATTTTGGTTGATTTTATCAACAAGGCAAAAGGTAATGGTCAACGGTTAATCGACATTGTTGTTAATGCTGGGGTGCAACGTTTTCGCGCTATTTTGCTCACATCCTTGACCACCTTTTTTGGTATTTTACCGCTGTATTTCGAAACCAGTTTACAGGCTCAATTTATTATTCCAATGGCAATATCACTGGGTTTTGGCATCATGTTTGCCACTGTGATCACCTTATTTTTAATCCCTGCGCTTTATATGATCCAAAATGATATCGCCAAAGTGTTTGGACGCCGGCGCCAAACGGCGATCAAGCCAAAGTCAGCCTAGCAGGGGAATGAGATGAAAATAGTGCTTTTGCATGGCTTATTTATGAACAGCTTGGTCATGGTACCGATGGCGAGACGACTGAGCCAACTAGGGTGGCAAGTTCAAACCATTTCCTATAATACCGTGCGACCAAATAAAGATTCGGTGTTTGCCAAGCTTGATAAGGCGATAGGGCAAGGGCCAACCATTCTTGTCGGGCACTCTCTTGGTGGGTTAGTGATCACCCATTATTTGGCTTCACGTCAGTTCTCTACAGACACCATCCCCATGGTGATCACCTTAGGAACCCCGCATCAAGGTGCCAAAATAGTCAAAGATATGGCCAAGTTTAAACTCGATCCGATTTTAGGCACATCGACTCAATTTGGCCTGATCCCGCAAGAGTTTGCGAAAACCTGGAATTACCCTCAACAGCTTATATCGATTGCCGGTAATGTTAAAATTGGAGCAAGACCGATTATGGACAAATTCTTGCGAGAAGATATTGAAGAATCCGATGGCACGGTCGGAGTCGAAGAAACCGAAATTGACGGCATGAGCAAACACCTAGTGATCAAACAATCACATATGAGTATGCTCTTTGCCAAAGAAGTGCCAAAGATGATTGACGAGTTTGCCCGTGAAGTAAGCAAAGAGTACTCATCATGACCCATTTTAGCGAATTTAACACCCGCTAAGCTTTAACGCTTACTGCGCGCTTAAGGGATAATTGACCACGCTTAATTAAATCCCAGGTCCAAATGCCCCCCGTTATGCTAAGCCATAAACTGGCAAAAGCCATAAACATAATAGCGATGTTATTAAACCCTCCCTCATTGGTGTAGTCCATAAAATGTAAGGTAAAAAACAAGTCTGCAAGGCGTTTATCATCGTCACTGTGGCCCACCACTCGGCCACTGCCTTGTTCGATATAAACCTTGGTATTGATGGCATCATCAAACCCAATTTGCCATACCGGGTTTTGTTGTTTGGCAAACCCCTCAATGTTTGATGTGATGAGCGTTGAAGCTATGACACTTCCCGGGCCACTGTAAGATTGCAGCGCTAAGGCCTTGGCAAAATTAGCATCTATTGAGATCTTTTTTGCAAGGTAGCCATCATAGAGTGAATAGTTGTTTTTAAAATGCGGATATAAACCTTGCTCATGAGTGAGCAAATAATAAGGTTGGTTGAGTAAACTGATTAAGCGAATGCTTATCGCAGCTGGCGCTTTGGCTAGAATCTTATCTGGCGCAACCAACGAGGTTAAATCAAATTCGGGTTGGCTGGCAATGGCTTGTCGATATTGATTACCACTTGCCTTGGTTGAGTCCATTAAATTGAAATATAAGCCTGTGCTTAGCCAAATTAAAAACTGCAGACCAACCACAAGCGAAACCCATTTGTGAAGTACTCTGATATTTTTCATCGAGCGCCTCCGACTAATTTGCTTAAACGGGGTTTAATTGTTCGGGTGTATGTCAGCACGAGTCCACATAAAGTGGCAAATAAGCCACTGACGGTAAAGCTTAAAAGCAAGGTATTATCAACTTCGCTGTCTTTATAGTCCATAACATGAATGCGAAACATCCAGTCGAACAAGCGCCAAAAACTGTGGCGCTTAGTCACCACTTTGCCACTGGTTTGGGAAACATACAACGTTGGCGCCATCCAATGGTCAAAATCGACCCGCCATGCGGGTAAATGTCTTGGGCTTAATTCATCGGGCGCAACCGTTTGCAATAGTTGAGCTTGTTTTACTTGACTGTTGCCCGTGAACTCTTGCTGCGCTATGCGTATTGCTTGCTCTTTGTTGAGCCATGGAAGTTGCTCGCCGGTGCTGGCATCAATCAGGAACTTTTCGCCATTGGACTCAAATTGATAAACCGCTTTGTCGAGGATTGTCGATAACGACAGATTAGAGATATTCGGGTAGTTCTGATATAGCCTTTGAAAAGGTAGGTTAATTTGAGCTCTATCGATGGTTATTTGTTGGTTTTTAACCAAGGTGTCACCATGAATAAAATGGATATTTAAATACACCATGTAGGCGCCAGTGACCGACCACATCATAAATTGCAGACCAAAAAAGGCCATCAACCATTTATGTAAATTCCTGCTTTTTTTAGCGATATTATTGTTATTGTTTAAACGTTTCATTCCATGCCCCTTTACTGACACTATGTTATCTCATAAAGGGGCATGTATTGCACTAGGGAGTTAACAAAATTTATACACTTGCATAAATTCTATACATTGACTCTAGAGTCGATGTTGTCGTTGACGCCACAACAAATACACCGCAGGTAAAACCAATAACGCTAATACAATCGCACTCACCATGCCACCAACCATAGGCGCGGCAATGCGACTCATAATTTCAGAGCCACTGCCGGTGCCGTAAAGTACAGGTAACAGGCCGATAATGATGGTTGCAACGGTCATTACAACAGGACGAACCCTTAGACCGGCACCGTGTTCAATCGCTTCGATTAATGCGTCTTGGTCAAAGTGTTGCTGTTTTTGCTGAAAATTTGCAACGCTCTGATGATACGACTGATTCAAATACACCAGCATGATCACCCCGATTTCTACCGCAACCCCAGCCAAGGCGATAAAGCCTACACCTGCGGCAACCGAAAAGTTAAAGCCTTGCAGGTACATCAACCATATGCCCCCAATCATTGCCAGAGGCAGGGTAAACATAATCATCGTGACTTCGGCCAAACTGCGAAAGTTTAGGTACAATAAAATCACAATAATGGCCAGTGTAAGAGGTAAGACATAGCGAAGCTTTTGCTCTGCTCGTTGCATGTATTCGTATTGACCAGCCCAGTTCAAAGAGTAACCTGCAGGTAAGTCAATTTCGGCTTCTATTTTAGCGCGGGCATTGTTAACGTAAGTACCAATGTCAACATCTTCGATATCGATAAAGGTCCAACCGTTAATGCGGGCGTTTTCACTTTTAATGCCTGGAGCGCCATCGTCAACATAGATACGGGCAATATCACCAAGGGCGATACGTTGACCATTTTGAGTGATCACAGGTAACTGGCTTAATTGTTCGGGAGAGTCACGATAATCTTGAGGATAACGCAAATTGACCGGGTAACGTTCAAGCCCTTCAACCGATTGCGTGATATTAACCCCACCAATGGCGGTTGCGACCACTTGTTGCACATCGGCAATATTTAAACCATAACGCGCGGCTTTAAAACGGTCGATATCAACCTTGATGTAGCGGCCACCAGCAACTCGTTCTGAATAAACCGAAGCGGTACCGGGAAAGTCCTTTAATACGTCTTCAATTTGCTGACCAATGGTTTGAATGGTATCTAAATTTGGACCAGCAACCTTAATACCTACCGGTGTTTTGATCCCAGTTGCCAACATGTCGATGCGCGTTTTTATTGGCATCACCCAAGCATTGGTTAGGCCCGGAAACTGAATTAAAGCATCCAATTCTTGTTTAAGAGACTCGGTAGTGACCCCTTCGCGCCATTCGCTTTGTGGCTTTAATTGAATAAAGGTTTCGATCATGGTCAATGGAGCCGGATCGGTTGCGGTATTGGCTCGACCTACTTTACCAAACACATTTTCAACTTCGGGGATGGTACGAATAAGTTTGTCGGTTTGTTGCAGCAACTCACGCGCCTTACCAATAGATATACCCGGATGCGTAGTTGGCATATACATTAAATCGCCTTCATCAAGAGGTGGAATAAATTCACTACCAATTTTATCGATAGGCGAAAACCCAATGACGGTGACAATCAGCGCCAACATTAAGGTACTTTTAGGATACTGCAACACTTTTGCAAGTACGGGACGATAAGCTGCGATTAGTAAGCGATTGATCGGGTTTTTGTTTTCAGGTCGGATTTTACCGCGAATAAAGTAACCCATGAGCACAGGAACCAAGGTAATGGCCAAGCCTGCTGACGCCGCCATCGCATACGTTTTGGTGTAGGCTAAAGGTGAGAACATTCGACCCTCTTGCGCTTCTAGTATAAAGACAGGTAAAAAGCTCACGGTGATAATAAGTAAACTGAAAAACAACGCAGGGCCAACTTCTGAGGCCGCCTTTGCCACTATTTGCCAGCGGTTTTGATCAGTAAGCGGGGTGCGTTCCATGTGCTTGTGCATGTTTTCTATCATTACAATGGCCGCATCGGTCATTGCCCCAATAGCAATAGCAATACCGCCTAGTGACATAATGTTGGCATTTACGCCTTGGAAATACATGACGATAAACGAGACTAAAATCCCCATCGGCAAACTTATGACTGCGACGATAGATGAGCGCACATGAAATAAAAATACCACACAAATGAGCGCTACCACGGCAAGCTCTTCGGTGAGTTTTGACCATAGGTTATCGACCGAACGCTCAATTAAATTCGAACGATCGTAGACGGTGACAATTTCAACGCCTGCAGGCAGACTATTTTGTAAAGATTGTAATTTTGCTTTGATGCCATTAATGGTTTTTTGCGCGTTTTCACCATAACGCATAACCACCACACCACCAACGGTTTCGCCTTCGCCATTAAGCTCAGCAATGCCTCGGCGCATTTGTGGGCCCAAGGTGATTTGCGCAACATCGCCCAATAATAACGGGGTGCCATTAACGTTAAAGCGCAGTGGGATGGCGGCTAAGTCTTCTATCGACTTTATGTATCCTGTCGCTGTTACCATGTATTCAGCTTCGGCCATTTCCACCACCGAGGCCCCTACTTCTTGGTTACCTTGTTTAATCGCGGACTGAATTAAACTTAACGGAATGTTGTATGCGCGAAGCTTATCTGGATTGACCACAATTTGGTATTGTTTCACCATACCACCCACGGTAGCGACTTCAGAGACGCCATCTACGGTTTGCAATTCGTACTTTAAAAACCAATCTTGAATACTGGTCAGTTGACTGATGTCGTGTTTACCTGTGGTATCTTTTAACGCATACAAATAAACCCAGCCGACACCCGTAGCGTCGGGGCCAAGTTGAGACTTAGCGTTTTCTGGCAGGGTTGGCGCGACTTGAGACAAGTATTCTAATACCCGAGTTCGAGCCCAATACAGGTCGGTGTCATCATCAAAAATCACATACACATAAGAGTCACCAAAAAACGAAAAACCGCGAACTG
This sequence comes from Thalassotalea sp. 273M-4, assembly GCF_041410465.1. Taxonomy (NCBI): domain Bacteria; kingdom Pseudomonadati; phylum Pseudomonadota; class Gammaproteobacteria; order Alteromonadales; family Colwelliaceae; genus Thalassotalea; species Thalassotalea aquiviva. The sequence goes on along the minus strand of NZ_CP166961.1, from coordinate 2,629,671 downwards.
TTGTGGCCCCTGGAACTGACAACATGGCTGTTGTTAATGGGTAGGTGACTTGATCTTGCACGACTTTTGGCGCTTGACCAGGGTAAGAGGTTTTTACAATAACCTGTACTTCAGATAAATCTGGGATCGCATCTACCGGGGTGTTTTTAATCGCAAATATGCCAGCTAATATCACTATTAAGGTAGTGAGAATGACAAAAAAACGATTGTAAACCGACCAATGAATTATACGTTCAATCATAACCTTTCCTTGTTAGTGCTGACTGTGATCCATGTCTGACATGGCATCATTATGGGCAGGTTTTATGTCAACGATGACAAAGTCACCATCACGAATTTCAAAGGTAAAAATCACCTCATCACCGACCGATAAACTGGCGTTAGACTGACTGTTTTTCTCGCTAGCACTATGTTGAAACAACTGTTCATGCAAATCAGCGGCTAAAGTAAAGTCCATAGTGGTCGCTGGGCGATCCCATTTTTCAATAGGACCTCTTGAGATATTGAGCACCTTGTTGTTGGCATCAATTTGATTAATGGTGCCGGTTACCGTCGCTGATGGGAAATCAGAGGCCATGGCTTCACTCATAATATGAATACCAGTAATTTGATACTGGCCATCGGCTGTTTTGCTGACTTCAAAATGCAAGTTTTGCCCTGCCGCTAAAGCGGTAAAGTCAACGTCTTCGCTAACGCTAAAGTCCATCGTCATTTCTGGCCAATCCCACTCTGTTACCGCTGCATGGGTAATATTGACCATGCGATGATTGGCCATCACGCTGTTAATGTCACCAGTCATCCAAACCGAGCTTGGGAGTTGCGCTGTGCTCATTCGTTTAAAATCAGAGTGCTTGCTAGATTCTGAGTCAATTAAAAACTGCGCCGAACTGACAATGGTGTCGCCTTCATAAAGACCATCAAGAATTTCAATGTATTCATTGTTTACTCGACCAATGGCAACTTCGACCGATTTAAATTGGTTATCTTCTAACGCCAATACCACACGATTTTGTTTACCTGTTCGGATTACCGCTTCTTTAGGCACTAAAATCGCATCTTGTACTGGCTCTAAGTGAATAACGATTTGTGCAAACATGCTCGGTTTTAATGCCAAGTCTTGATTATCAAATTTTAGGCGAACCCGTAAGGTACGGTTTTTTGAATCTAGGGTTGGGTAGATGTAATCAACAACCCCTAGCCATTCCCTGGCGGGTAAAAAGTCGAGTCGCATTGACACCTCTAAGCCTTCTTTAACACTGGCGGTTTGGCTTTCAAACACTTCGGCTTCAACCCACACTTGTTCAAGTTGGCCAATACTCATTAAGGTATTACCGGGTTTTACAAAGAAGCCTTCGCGAATTTTTAAACCATCAATGACCCCTGATTGAGGAGCATAAAAAGTTACCGACTGTTGCACGGTTTTGGTTTTTTCCAACTGTGAGATAAAACGATCCGATAACTGCAAAGCTTTTAAACGCTCTTTTGCCGCAGCTTTTAGGCCTTTATCTTGACGTCGTAAGGTGATTAAAAACTCTTCTTGAGCGTTTACTAATTGCGGTGAATATAGGGTGTACAAAGGTTTTCCTGCGGTGACAGGCTCGCCAGCAGCTTTGACATAAAGTTTTTCAATCCAGCCTTCTACGCGCGGGTGAATATGAATAAGTTTGTCTTCATCGAAGGTAACATAACCGACGGTGGCAATATCATTACGCATATTGCCTTTGGTCACAGTCGCGGTTCTAACCCCCAAGTTATTCACCACATTGGGGGCGATTTTTATTGCCCCAGGGCCGTATTGACTACTTTTTGCTTCGGCATACACTGGCACTAAGTCCATCCCCATAGGCGATTTTCCCGGTTTGTCACGGCGGTAATTGTCGTCCATAGGCGCAACCCAATATAACGGTTCATCCGCTTTTTTGGTATTTTGCTCAGAGGTTGATGGCTGCGGACTTAACAAATAAACCGCGCTACTTCCCAATATAGCGCCTATGACTAAGGTAAGTAGAGGGAGAGTTGATAACTTCATAATGATTCCAAAATTCCTATAATGGCGTATTTTGCTGCTGACTTTGATGCAACAAATATTGTAATTGTGCTTGCGTTTTTAAGGTGTCGATCTGAATTTTTAAAGCCGCAATTTTAATGTTTAACTCGCTTAAACGAGCTTGTAATACCTCGGCAAAATCACCGTCATCATTCGTGTATGCGGTTAATGCTGCTTCGGCTTGTTCATGTGATTGCGCGGTTAATTCGCCTTGATATAAACGCTGTCTTTGCTTTAATCGGGCCAAGTGTTTAAGTTGAGTTTGTACTTCAACGATAAGCTGTTGCATTTGCATCAGCTTTTCACTTTTTATTGCTTCTGCTTGGGTTTTAGATGCCGATAAGTGTTTGTCTTGTAGGTTGTTAGTAAATAAAGGTAAGTCAAAACTTACCCCTAGTGAGAAAAAGTCGGCGCGACTTTGATTGTTTGGGGTGTCGGCGCGATATGCGTAACTGGCGTTTACTCCCCACTGCGGTTTAAATTGCTGCTCGGCGAGGGCAATATCTTTGTTTGCGACTCGCTGATTTATATCGATGGCTTTAACTAACGGGTGATTGACCACCAACTCGGCAATATCTTCGACCTTTGGTTGTTGTAATAACGACGCCATAACGGCTGAATGTAAGTTAGGTAGTTGCGCGCTCACTCTGTGAAATTGGGTTCGGGCGTAATTGCTTGCGAAATGATTTTGACCTTCAGAAGTGAGTAACCATTGGTTAAGTTTTGCCATGGCTACTTCGTGTTTTTGCTGTTGTACAGTGAGTCGATCTTCTAAACGAATCAATTCAAGTTGGGCGCTGATCACGTCGGTTTGTCGCGTTTTCCCCGAAGCGGAGGCATAGTTGGCGTTGGCAATTTCGACCATTTGTTCAAATAAGCCACGCTCGCTGTTGATTAAGGCAATATTTTGTTCAGCTTCAAACGCATCTAGCCATGCTTGAGATACCATCAAGGCTAATTGCGCTTGGCGGTGTTCTCTCAAAACAGGATACTTTTGTGCCTGAATCTCTAATTTGTCTTTGGCGATAGCCAAAGTCTCACCACGAGGGAAGCGTTGGTTAATGCCAACTTTAAACTGGGTCATCGCTTCTTGGTTAAAATCCCAACCGTCAGTTGGCAGATTTAATAGCGACAACGACATAGTGGGATCGGGTAAAGCATCGGCGGCTTGACTTTTATCTAACGTGGCTTGGCGTTGCAGTTGGTTGGCGATAAACCAGGGATCGTTTTGTTGAGCTGTTTGTATGGCTTGCTTTAGAGTTATGCCTACCGTTTGTTGATTAGCCAAAGCGACAAAGCTTACGCTTGAGTAAAGCACAGAACAGGCTAAGAAGATGGCATGGTTAAAAACCGACGCAGAACGTAACATTAGAATTGCTCCTCAAGACTTCTGACGCTGGCGTAGACTTGGTGGCTGCCATCTTTAAACAGAACCATGATGTGATAGGGCATAAACTGATTGTTCATTTCCATACCAGGTGAACCAATGGGCATGGCTGGGACGCTTAAACCAATGGCATTAGCTGGCGGATGTGCCAGAAACTGTTTAATAAACTTAGCCGGAACATGACCTTCAAAGATATAACCGTCTTTAGATACCCCTGTATGACACGAACGCATATTCGGTTTGATCCCAAATTTTGCTTTGATCATGGATAAGTCTTGCAAGTCTTTTGATTGGGTTTTTAAGTCTTGTTGCTCAAGGTGATCTATCCACTTAGAACAACAACCGCATGTTGGGGTTTTATACACCATGAGCTCAATAGCTGCGGGGTGTTGATGGCTTTTTTGCTGCTCACTTGCTTGGTGTTTTGTTTCTACTTTATTGGATACACTTTGAGCCATCGTTAAATAAGGCAATAAGCAAAGTGGTAATAACAGCAAACTCTTTACGACATTGTATGTTTTCATCTTACGAACCATTAATTTTTAAATACTTGTTTAAACATTGCACCCCAACATAAAACCCTTGCTGTTTTATGGCCTCGCCTAGGGGGTAGATAACCAATGGTCAATCAGTAACCGTTGGCTAAGGCGTCGGGCGATAATAAATTGGCTAAGCTTTAACCCAAATATGTTAGGTATACCGTTAAAACGGCTTATTTTGGGCGCACTTATCCTAGGATAGGTGAAATGGGCGGCCGATAAAGGCTCGATAGAGTGGATTGCGTTAGGGTAAATTTTGCGACGTTCACTTTGTCTGCATACAGAGGCGAAAAATAAAAGCTACTTTTTAACACCAGCATGGATGCTGTGCTACAACCATTTGCCGGGCAAAAACACTGATCTTGGCAACAATCAAGGCTGTTATTATGATGGTCATTGGCAACTGAACTAGGTTCAACATTGGACACCATGTGATGGCCATCATGACCTTGCTGATGGTTTGCATGCAAAAGCTCTAACGGTTGAGTATGGTGGTGCTCGGTAGAGCGTTCTGTTGTTTGTTGAGGTGACTGATGCGAAGACATTTGCGCACACGACATTGAGGCGTTAGCAAGTCCTTGCCCGAATACAGCAAGTAAGCTCAGCAACAAAATTAATGTATTAAAAAATGACTTCAACATAAAACCTCTAAGTTCCTTGCTAAGAGTAATTGTCTCGGTGGCAAATGTAAAGTACTAGAGGGTGCTATCAAGTGCTATTTTGAGTCTTATTCGCAAGCTTTAAAGTTTTTATTGGTTTTTTGTTTGCGCGAATTCGATTGTTAGATTAAGTTATTGATTATAGTAATTTAAAATAATCAAAAAAATCAGTCTGGAGAGTATCAATGATTCGCTCAATGTTTCATATCATCATTGCAGTTGCCTGCTGTGTTGTTGGTTATGCTCTGTATCCAATTGTTAATCAACCAACCACTGAAGTGACCATAGTCAATAGCGATATTGGCGATAACGCACAACCCCAAAATGCTCATCAATTAGCAAGCTTGCATGAGAATAACAGCGAAATAGTCCACCTTGAAGATGAAGTGATTGAAGATTTAACGATTACCGAGCAAGGTGATTATGAGGATTTTGATAATGATCTTTTTGCCCAAGATTCGAGCCTAGTAAACGACAGCGAACAAGACCTAGACAACAGCATTGACAACAATATTCAGTTAATTGATCCCGCAGATGAAACGCAACGAATGATTGAACAAGGCTTAGTGAAATGGTCACAAGCCCATAAAAAAATGATCAATGAACTTATTTCTGCCCATATGTCAGCTGAAACTGGCGAGCAAATGTTATCACTTATTTCAAACAATAATGAGTTTTTGACTCAGCCACCATTAAAACAAGATCCGAGCAACGATGAATATTGGGCGACCAATATGGAACAAGAATTAAAATTCATGATTGATCAGCATGAGCTGAGCAATGACTTTGAGCTCTTAAATGTAAAATGCAAACAGTTGACCTGTGACTTTTTTGGCTTAGATAGAAGTGGTGGCAGTTGGTCTAAAATTTACTTTAGCTTATTAATAAATGCACCGTTAGCCTCGATGCCATCGGAAAGTAATCAGCCTAAGTCGGTTGTTTTTATGGAAAACGATACCACGGTTGTTTATAGCCAAATCCACTTTAAAAGCAGTTAGACCAATATTTGTTAGCAAGGTAGATGAATGCACAAATGGGAGCTTAAAGCTCCCATTGGTATTTTTAATTACAACAACCGTTAAACCTTAACCGTTGGCAATAAGTCCCGCCAAGCCTTTGCGAGCAAAGTTTGGTAAGGCAAATGCTGCGCTGTGCAGTTCAGCATTGTAGTAGTCAAAGTCTAAACCACTGGCTGCCACGCGTTCGGCGTTGAAATCGTTGATTGGGTGGTATTTTTTACTGGCAAAGGTAAAGCTCCATAAACCACCAGGGTAGGTTAGGTTACTAAAGCTGTATAAATAAGTTTGTGGGAAAACGCTATTGAGTACTTGCAGCAGCGACTTTTGAATTTCTAAGGCATACCAAGACGACTCACCTTGAGAAACCACTAGCCCGTCTTCTGATAAACAGTTGTATACGTCAGCGTAAAATTCAGGGCCAAATAATGGCGCTGCAGGGCCAATAGGGTCAGTACTGTCTACAATAATGACGTCAAACTTTTCTTGGGTTTCTTTGACGAACTTAACGCCATCACCAATGATTAAGTTTAATTTGGGGTTGTCTAGCTCACTCGATGTTTGCGGGATATGCTCTTTACACGCATCTACTACCATGCCGTCAATTTCAACCATGGTGCACTTTTCAACGCTTTTATGGCGCAGCACTTCACGTGCGGTACCGCCGTCGCCACCACCAATAACCAGCACGTTTTTGGGGTTAGGGTGAACGAATAAAGGGATATGACTGATCATATCGTGGTAGGCAAACTCGTCACGTTCCGTCACCATAATTAAACCGTCGTTTAACAGCATTTTACCGTGCCCTTTGGTTTCGACAACATCGACAGTTTGAAACTCACTTTTACCTGAAAATAACACTTTTTCGACTTTAATACGCAGTCCTAAAAAGTCTTCGAATTTTTCTTCAATCCATAACTCAGAGTGCATGGTTTTCTCCTGTAACATCAAGCTCTCTTGGCTTGATAAAATGTTGTTGTGGGACGATGTAGTTTACAAAGCTTACCTGATAACCGTTTGTTAAGGTTTCGGCTACCTTGGTTTGGCTAATATAACTGGCAGGAATATGCTGTTCGATCATGTTGGCGAACTCGGGTTCGTTAAAGGCCAATAAGTCGAACGAACTTGGTTCTAAAACATAAAGTATTTTAGGCGCCATTGCGATCAAATTAAGGCTCGATTCAAAGCTCACATAACTACTGCCTGCTTGTGGCGTAATATGTATGGTTAAGTAATCACTGTCTTTAATGGCATTGACCGAATAACCGTAGGGGTCAAAGACAAAGTCGTCTAATTCAAAGCCAGGTAATAATTGATCTAACTGTAGGAAGCTACGGATATTGTCAGCACTAAGCCCCGGTCGCGTTAGCATGTTCGAGGCATTTTCACTGATTTGATAAGCAAGCAACTCGTAGGTTTTATCGTCGCTGTCTGCTTGGTAATTATTGTCTTGATGAAAGACGTAGTTATGATGACCGTCTAATTCACCAAATCGATAGGCGCGACCTGACATATATTGGTTTAGTAATTTGATGTCATCACCAAAAGCACTAAATTGGGCTTGGGCAAAGTATTCGTTTTTACGCTGATAAAACACATGGGCAATGTTGTCCATGCCAATATGTTTTATAAAGTACTCTACCGACTTAACCAAGTGGGTAACGCCACATGTTAAAATCAAAATTCTATCTTGCCATACAAAGAGGCTAGACTCTGAAAGCAAAAAGGCTTTACATTTGTCGTTGCTAATAGAAGAAAGAATTTGTGCGTTGCAGCATTTTACCAAGTCAGCCCAGAAGTCATCGCTAACATCGGTTAATAATGACATGCTATTAGGGTGTATGGTGACTTCTGCTTTTTTTTCTGAACCTTCGAAAAACAATAGCGGATCCTCAAAGAAAAAGGTTACTAAATAATTGTTGTTATGAGCTAACTTGTTGGCGGTGCATTGTACTTTTTGTTTGCGCTAGGGCAAGAATTTTTTGCTCTTATATGGCATATTTTTTGATTTGCATACACTCAAGCTAATAAAACAACCATATGTATTATAGATGGAAAAAAGCACTATACTTTAATTGATTTTTTTGCATAATATCGGCCCCTAATTCACCTAGATATATTTGTATGATGACTGAGAAAATAGCAAGTATCACCGTACCTTTAAACAAGCCCGATTGTTTGTACGATTTTGCCCTATCTAACGACGGTATTTACGCTAATCACATTCACCTTATTGGTTTTGGATTTGACGGTACCGCTTGCTTTCGCAAAGGCACTAAAGATGGCCCAGATGCGTTGCGCGCTGTGTCAGATGGTATAGAGTCTTACTCGCCATATCTGGATGCCGACATTGAAAATGTTCGTTTTATTGACTTGGGCAATTTACGCCTTCCAGGGGCGGTTAATTATGACAATCAACAACATACCGAGCAACAATGGCAGAGTGCGAGTGACGATTTTGAACAGCTGTTTTCTGGGCTTGATTTAGCGACTAATAATGTAAAAATCATGACCTTAGGTGGTGAGCATTCGATTTCGTATGCACCCATTAAAACCTACCTTAAGCAATACCCAGATATGGTATTAATCCATTTAGATGCCCATGCTGATTTACGTGATGGCTATGAAGGTTACCATTATTCTCATGCTTCGATTATTCGTCGCAGTCTTGACCACTTTCAACCAGGTCATCAGTTAATTCAATATGGTATTCGCTCTGGTACCAAAGAAGAGTATCAATACATGCGTGCCAACGACACACTGGCAACATCGCGTCAGCAGTTTCTTGATATGGTTGCCGCCATTGACGATGACAGACCCATTTATTTGACCTTTGACTTGGATTATTTTGACCCTAGTTTTTTCCCTGGTACTGGAACCCCTGAGCCAGGCGGTGAAGATTTCCACTCATTTGTTAGTCTGTGTAAAATTTTACGCACTAAAAACTTTGTTGGTTGTGATGTGGTTGAGCTATCGCCATGCATAGACTCAACCGGTAATAGCGATGTGTTTGCCGCAAAAGTGGTGCGTGAGTTATTGTTGTGTTTATACCTATCTCATTAAGTTTTTGCGCCACACAGCGTGACATCCGAGGTTCATTAACACGTTAAATTTTTTAGCATAGTCATTCTATGGTACAAAAATTTCAAGCCATTAATGAATATCTGATGCCCCCAAAGGGCGAGTTTTAAGGTTTTTATTCGGCCTTATTGATTTTGACAAGGGAATGACCAATGACCGTTGTCTGCAATCAATAACTTGCATTAAAAACCTTTCTATTTTCCTGAGTGAGCAAAAACTTAGGGGGTTGGTATTAGTGGGGTTGGTATTAGCTTAACTCTATCGCTTTCAATGAGGTTGAACTAACACTTAGAACCAAAATACCAAAATACCAAAATACCAAAATACCAAAATACAAAAATACAAAAATGCAATGTGTAGCGGCTAATACAAACGATTTGGCCCCTCTAATTTTATCTATTGAACCCATTATTCCCCCCTTCAAGAGAGCCCTATAGCCAGACCTCATAAAAAAAGAATTGATAAATGTGTGTACAAGGGGGAATTAATAGCGTATTGTAGTCTCGCTTTAGAAATTTAAAGCTTTATCTACTACTGCATTATGTGTTTATTCTTCTTCTTTTATTAATTTAAGTCGAATTTGTATTTCATTTGCTCTACTGGTAAATGTTTTACTTATATTCGTCTATAGCTTAATCGGTGGATTTCCACCACAAATATTTAATTAATAAAAGGTTTCAATTATGTCTAATACAGTAACTGGCGTAGTAAAATGGTTCAATGAAGAGAAAGGTTTTGGTTTTTTAACTCCTAGCGAAGGTGGTAAAGACGTTTTTGTTCATTTCCGTTCAATCGTTTCAGAAGGGTACAAATCTCTTGCTGAAGGTCAACAAGTACAATTCACTATCGAGCAAGGCCAAAAAGGTCCTCAAGCTGCTAACGTTGTAGCTGTTTAATAGTAATTTAGCTTGTTATAAGGCTAGTTTTTACTAGCCTTTTTTCTTACCGTAAAAACCTCTTCTTGAATTACCCCTCATTTTTTTGTCTTACGGCTCCCCCTCGTAATTATATAAGTATAAATATATGACCCATACATTTAATGGCGCAAGCATTGATGCCCAGCCACCAATTTCAACCATTTCGGTGAACAAATTCAACGTTGTCTTTAAAGACAGCAAAGCCCTTAAAATTGTTAGTTTCCAAAATTCTGGTGATACCAAAAAATTTCTAAATTGGTTAATTACTATTTAAATCCTAACGATTAAATTTTCTATCACTCGCTATCAAACCCAATATAACGGGCAGAACAGCCGGTGACAGAAAATGGATATACCACCCCTTATTCATCCCCTTACTTCGCGTTAACCCCATACTGCTAGTAAAGTGTTCTTAACCCCAGCCGATAACGGTTCTCGCTAAATAACCAAACCAAATCAGATTTTTACCCTTATTAAACTTATACATAAATAAATTCATTTCTAGCAAGTATTTATCAGATCTGATTCAATGGAGTGGTAAATAAAAAATGAACAATAACGTGGTTGAAAAACCCGCGAAATGACGAACTGTTTGGCCAAAAAATTCTGCTTAATCCAATTGGTATATAACATCAATTAAGTTAACCGCTTTGGATTGGAGTATTCGGTTTACCTAGAACGGATGGTGAATATGACGTTTATACCTACGATAGCCATATTAAGCTTAACCATATCGAGCCTTATTTGTCTGCCGGCTTATAAATATATGTTTAAAGCCATTTTCACATCGAGTGATGAATTTAATAAAGGGGCGACGTCTTTAAAAATTCGCCCGCAGACAAAGCACAACATTAAAGAAGGCTTTTGGTATGCTGCAATGGCATCTTTGATGTTGCCGAGTATTTTTAATTTGATGTTAGCTTTCATTTTGTATCTTGTAATTTCATCTATTTTTAGTTAAAACATAAGCTTAATAACCAAATTAAGTCTCATGTGGAGCATGATTTACTTTGATTTACGTTACCTTTTTGCCTACAGCCAACCATTGCTTAAGGCATACTATGCAAATGGAGATCGCATGAAGTACCTATTTTTAGTGACGATTATTTTAGTTTCTGGCTGTTCATCTCAACCTATGAGTCACCAAATTGCTGAAGTTATTTTGGGGAAGATTTTTGAAAAAACGACCAATAAGGATATGAGCTACAACGCGGCAAGTTGTCGCAATGTAAAGCGAAGCTGTTCAAGTGGTCATTACCAGGAGTGGTTTCAACAAAATGGTAAGAAGGCTTGTGCTTGTAATAGCTCATTATGAATAACAAGCTTAAATTGAGGGTGAAAAACCTTAAACTGTTTTGCTTTTAACACGTTAGCTGAATATTTTTTAGTTATTTTGGGCGTTTAGTTTTTTTAATCAGGGAGATTTTAATCATGGATAAAGAGCAATTAATCAAGGTCGCACAAGGCCATATTAACTTTACCTTTAAGTCTATATTGTACTCGTTTTTTTTATGCTTATTAGTGGTAGGATTATTCGCGTTTGAGTTAAGCGCAAATTTAACTTTGGCAGTACTGCTATGTTTTGTGGCGCTGTTTGTGTCGTTTATTTATTACCATTTTAATACTCGACTCAATGCCGCCTTAAAGCTTATAGAGTTATCTACTCAAAACGACTAACTTGGCTTAAACTGAGCGATTTCCCATTAACTTGGTTGCGCTTCGTTTTTGCTATTGAACGTGTGCGAAAGCAGGGTGAATTTGTCCCATAAACCAATATAGGTCGCAAAGCCCCGCCCTTAGATGGTGGGGCTTTGTTTTTTCGGGCGTCCAATAAAAAATAAAAGGAAGCGGTGACAAATGCGTCTGATTATAATTTGTTACAGCCCCCCCTTTTTTTTAATTTTAAACTTTTACTTTACAATTTGTTGTTCTCATTGTTATATGGTTGTTAATTTTTGCTGTAATGGCTCGCTTTAATTTTAAGAAGGAACTTGAATGAAATATTTCCCTATCTTTTGTCTAACTTTTTTATTGGTTGCTTGTGGAGGTGGGGATTCCAATAATTCTACCCCAAAAGATAACACTCCATCACAAGATAACAGCAGTACCACTCAAAAAGCTGGAGAGCTTCTAGTTATAGGGGAAAATGTGTCAATAACTTTTGATACTAAAGTTTATTCTCAAATAGCCAGTGGAGGCAATGGCGGAAGCATTAGCTATTCATCTAGTAATGAGTCTGTAGGAATAGTAGATCCTGAAACAGGAGAGGTGGCGATAGTAGGGGTAGGCCAAACTCAAATTACAGCCTATGAAAATGAAAGCTCTGAGTTTTTCTCTCAGGAAGCCTCGTATACACTATTTGTAAATAAAGGTCATGGTATTCTTCTAGAGGTAATTGATGAACTTACTGTTCAGTATTCTTCGCAATTCATTGAGTTAGAATATTTTGGTGGCAACCAAGGAGATATGACTTTTGAATCCTCAGATGAAAGCATTGCTAAAGTATTTGACGGTGGAGGGTTCGCCGTTATTGAACTTTACAATACAGGTGAAGTTAAATTAACTTTCACCGAACTCGAATCAGAAAACTATATTTCACAATCTCAAACTATTGATCTGAAAGTGGAAAAGGCAGATGGTGAACCTATCTATTTTTCAAGTTTAGAGCTATTTAAAACCATTGACGACAAAGTCTTTCAACAAGCTGCTATGGGCGGAAATGGGGGCCAAAAACTCTACACCAGTAGTGATCCTTCAATAGCAAGTGTTGATGAAGAAACTGGTGTCGTTACTGTCAATAATATTGGCACTGTAACAATTTCAGTTCTTGAAGAAGAGAGCAACTTATACTTTTCAAAAGGCGCTCAGTATACATTAACCATTGATAAAGGTAACGGGCAACCTTTGGATTTTGGAGTTAATGAAGTTTATGTTGAATACTCTAATGACTTACTTTATCAACTTAGTGATTATTTAGATTTTCAAAATAGTGGAAATAGTGGCACATTCTCTTTTTCTGTTCCAGATGATGCTCCTATATCTCTAAACGAAGACACAGGCGAATTTAAAACAAAGCACATTTCCACGACTCGTTTAACTATTAAAGAACAAGGTAGTGACTTGTTTCACGAACAGTCAATAGAAATTAAGCTCAGAGTTGGCTACCCATCTAATCCCACTATTTATGCAGGGGAAGACGTTATAAAAGAGTATGAAGACCCAGTTTTTACTCAAAAAGCTGTGAGTTCATTGGGGTTCTTCATTAATTATCAATCAAGTAATAGAGATGTAGCCTCCGTTGATCCTTATGAAGGGCAAGTTCGAATATGGGGGGTAGGTGAAACAATCATTACTGCATCTGAAAGAATCAATGGAACCTGGGTTCGTGATAGTTATAAATTAGTCGTTAATAAATCTACCAAGCGCCCATTAATTTATGAAGAAGAAATAATCATTCCATATAATCCTTTTTATAGCAGCTCTGGAGAGTGGATTCAAAGCTACACATTACGCCCTATTGAAGGGAGCTTATACCATGGTTCTTTGCAATCGAGTAATCCTAATGTGGCTAGAATAAATGGTTCAGGAGCGGGATATGGGGGAATACGTATACTCGGCATAGGAGAAACAACAATAACAATAACCCAACCTGAACTCGATCTTTATGCTGCAAAAACATTGACAACTAAATTAATAGTAGTGCCAGGGGATAGCGAAAGTTTTTCTTATGTTAAAACTAACATGGAAGCTGATTTAGCGGTTAAGAGAATTAAAAACCCTTTGACTGGTTTAACAGGTGGAAAGCTAACCTATAGTTCTTCAGATGTTTCTGTGGCAACAGTTGATGAAGATGGAACTGTCCATATTATCAGTAGTGGCGAAGTTGAAATTACAGCACATCAAGCTGAAACAGATAACTTCCTTGCTCAGGAAACTTCATTTTACTTAAAGGTTATAGATCCATTTATTAAGGTCGTTAAAGTCGTAACTAATGGAGATAGCTTTGCAGCATTAAGGGATGATGGATCCATTTATACTTGGGGCCAATCATTAAGTGGTGGTTATTTACCCCCTGAGGTAAAGCTTAAGCTTAATGGTGAAATACCTGTCACTGATATAGAAAAAATTGTTTGGCGCTCAGATTTTGGCGCTAATACCATTAAATATGGTGGCTATGCCGCTTTAAGGGCTGATGGTTCGATAGTTAGCTGGGGAAGTGATGTTGTTAATAGTTCTTTTGCCGTAGTGCAGAATAAACTAGACGGTACAAATAAAGTTTCTAAAATTGTGACGAATGATTGTGCATTTGTGGCTTTATTAGAAAATAAATCAGTTGTTACATGGGGGTACCCTGAATGTGGGGGAAATAATTCTGATGTTAGTGAGCAATTAAATTACGGCTCAGAGGTTATAGAAATATATAAGACCGCGCAGGCATTTGCTGCTTTGAAAGCTGATGGTTCAGTTTATACTTGGGGAAATGAAAATTACGGTGGAAATAGTGAAATAGTTAGCAATTACTTAAATGGTGATGATCAAGTTACGGCTATTTATGCTTCCGAATCTCAGTTTATAGCAAAGCTTTCGAATGATTTTATATTCGGTTGGGGAGGGGAAGCTCTTCACGAGGATAATTTTATAAAGTTTGATAAAACAGTAGAATTATTAAAGGGTAAAAATATTCACAGGGTGTTTGAATTTAAAACTCTTTCATTTAATGATACTAATTCTGGCTTAATCTTTGAAACAGACCAAGGAATATTAGTTCCCTTTGGGGTGCTTCGTTCGAGGGGCGATTTGTCGCAAGATAAATTATTAAATAAAGGTAATATTGTTAGCATTAAACAGTTTGGAAGGCTAGGGCCTTTATATGCCCTGACAGAAGATAGTAAACTTATCCAATGGGGAGTTGTTGAAGAAAAACATTATAGTTTCATTCGAAATGATAACGCTTCAAATTTTCACTCTATAGGATTTGACGAATATTTAATAGAGACAAAGAATCAAGAGTATTTATTCACAAACCAAACTGTATGGGATAAGGATGTAACAGAAGAGATCACTTCTTTTGGTGCAATAAATAAAGTGTTTAAGTTGGAATCAGCATTATTATTTGAAAGTATTGAAGGAAACTTACAGTATTTTAATATCCCAAAAGAACAACTGAAACCTGATTCTAATTACCAATTTATGCTTGATGAATGGGAAAATATGACTAAAAGATGTGACTCTAGCAACAAGTTAGCACAGATAATATCATCAAAACTGGCTACTACAATGATATGTGAAGATGGATCTGCTTATAGTTTTGGGTATCAAACTCATGGCGGGGATACTTCCTATGTTGATGCATATATAAATAAAAATTAATAATATTTAAAATATTTACCCTGTTGTCAGGATAGTCAGGATAAAGGGGGCAGTGACAGATGAATCTCATTCTCACTTGTCACTGCCCCCTTTATTCTTTGGCAGATTGGAATCTTTTACTCAAGATTTAAGTGGCACAGCTAACGATTTAACCACGACATTTGAATACAACGTTGCTAGCCTAGTTACCAGCCGTAGATTTGACATACAGCTTATACGTATAACGGAAATACAAATGTTACAGGTAATTATGTAGTCAATAATAAACAATAAAGGGGTCGGTGACACATAAGTCTCATTAGTTCGATGCTCTTTAATTAATGATCTTTAAACGCATCGTGTAAAAAAATCCGTAATCAAACTGGTTACGGATTTTGTATTCATAAGCTCCGCATAAGTTTTCTCTGACTAATGCTCTTTGCCATTGACTGAGATTCTCATATTGAATGACAGATGCCACTACTTAAATCAAAGGGCTGAGATAGAGCACCTTGGTGCGCACCTATGTTGTGATCACCAAGCACTAACTTGGTGCACTATAATAGTGCAAAACACAGGGCTTTTGATTAAGTTACTGTTTTTAAATGTCTTTTTAAGGTTGGTACGTAACTTGTAAACAACTACATCAGTTATTCATAGGGGGCGAAATGAAATTAATAAACGCAATAATAAAACCATTTAAATTGGACGACGTCAGAGAAGCAATCTCTGAAGTCGGTATCGAAGGCCTAACGGTTAGTGAAGTTCGTGGTTTTGGACGTCAAAAAGGGCATACAGAACTATACCGTGGCGCAGAATATCAAGTGGACTTTTTACCAA
Organism: Thalassotalea sp. 273M-4; assembly: GCF_041410465.1. Taxonomy (NCBI): domain Bacteria; kingdom Pseudomonadati; phylum Pseudomonadota; class Gammaproteobacteria; order Alteromonadales; family Colwelliaceae; genus Thalassotalea; species Thalassotalea aquiviva. The sequence continues at coordinate 2,613,836 of NZ_CP166961.1, read as the reverse complement.
AAGTAAAACTTGAAATTGCCGTTAAATCTGAAGATGTCGATCGCATCATTGAAGCAATCACCAAGTCTGCTCATACCGGCAAAATTGGTGACGGTAAAATCTTTGTATACGATCTAGAGTCGGCTGTACGTATTCGTACAGGCGAAGTTGACGCAGCAGCACTTTAATAGGAGATATTAAAAATGGAAGAAGTAACAAGCTTAACAACAACCGTCTCCGAATTGAGATTTGCCCTAGATACCTTTTACTTTTTAATCTCAGGTGTCTTAGTTATGTGGATGGCAGCAGGTTTTGCCATGTTAGAAGCGGGTCTAGTTCGCTCTAAAAATACCACAGAGATTCTTACGAAGAACATTACCTTATACTCAATCGCTTGTATTATGTTCTTATTGGTTGGCTACAACATTATGTATGTAGACAACGTTGAAGGCGGTATCTTACCGTCAATCGCGGGTCTAATTGGTACGCAAGCCGAAGGTGCTGACCATTCATTAGAATCAGACTTTTTCTTCCAAGTTGTATTCGTAGCAACAGCCATGTCAATTGTATCTGGTGCGGTTGCTGAACGAATGAAACTTTGGGCATTTTTGGTATTCACTGTGGTATTAACCGGTTTCATTTACCCAATGGAAGGTTACTGGACTTGGGGTGGTGGATTCCTATCTGAAGCTGGTTTTAGTGACTTTGCTGGTTCTGGTATTGTTCATATGGCGGGTGCTGCGGCTGCTTTAGCGGGTGTATTACTGCTAGGTGCTCGTAAAGGTAAGTACGGTCCTAACGGTGAAATTTTCCCTATTCCTGGTTCAAATATGCCATTGGCTACTTTAGGTACCTTCATTTTATGGATGGGCTGGTTTGGTTTTAACGGTGGTTCTCAGTTATTGGTTTCGGATGCAGAAAATGCAACCGCTGTTGGCCAAATATTCTTAAATACCAACGCTGCTGCTGCCGCTGGTGCTGTTGCTGCATTGCTCCTAAACAAAATGATTTGGGGTAAAGCAGACTTAACCATGATCCTTAACGGTGCACTAGCTGGTTTGGTTGCCATTACCGCAGATCCTCTTTCACCTTCACCGTTATTCGCCAGCTTAATTGGTGCTCTAGGTGGTCTACTTGTTGTGCTTTCAATCACCACATTAGACAAACTTAAGATTGATGATCCAGTAGGTGCTATCTCGGTGCACGGTGTTGTTGGTTTCTACGCGCTTATGGCCGTACCATTTAGCAACAGCGACGCAACCTTTGGTGCTCAGTTATACGGTGCCGCTGTGATTTTTGCATGGGTATTTGCCGCAAGTCTTGCCGTATGGTTTGTACTTAAGAAAACCATGGGTATCCGTGTTAGCGAAGAAGAAGAATACAACGGTGTTGACAAGTCAGACTGTGGTATAGAAGCTTACCCAGAGTTCGTTTCTCTAAAAAGCTAAAAATAAACGAACCTGCGCAGTAATAACAAGAATAAACTGCATGTAAGTAGAAAAATTAAATTCAGGGAGTTTAAAAGGGAGCCTAACAAGGCTCCCTTTTTATATGTGAAAATCGTCCCTTGAAATGATTATGCTGTTATTCAATAACCCCAAGCTCACGCAGGCGTTCCATTAAATAAGAATGCTGAGTGTGTTGTTCTGACAACACGACTTCGCTTCTAGGGTGTAAGAATAACGGTAATGAAATACGAGACTTGCTCATATCTATTCCTTGTGGATTAATCACGCGATGGCTTGTTGACGGAAAATAGCCACCAGAAGCTTCTTGTAACATATCGCCAATATTAATGATTAAGTTGCCAAAATCAGATGGTATATCGTGCCATTGCCCTGACTTTAATTTAACTTGCAAACCTGGCTCGTTGGCCGCTGGCAGTATGGTTAGTAAATTAATGTCTTCGTGCGCCGCCGCTCGAATCGCATCAGGGTTTTCATTGCCGGTTAGTGGCGGGTAGTGCAACACTCGAAGTAAGGTGTTTGGGGTATCTTTTATCATGCTTGATAAAGGCTCATGGTAAAGCTTAGCAACTTCCGGTGGGCTGTATTGTTCTACCCAGTCGAGTAGCTCGCTGGCAAGATCAGAGGCAACTTTATAGTAATGCATAATTTCTTCATGCAAGGACTCTGGAATTCGTCCCCAAGGGTAAATATGGTAGTACTCTTTAATGTCTTTTTGGTTGTGGCCTTTGGCCGACTCGGCGTTTTGGGTGCTAAAGTAGCCGTCTTGAGCTTCGGGTGTTACTTCTAACCCGCTCTTATCGCCGTTAAGAAAAAAGGTTAACCAGTTTTTGTAAATAGAAGATACTAAATCTTCACTAATGGGGTGGTTTTTTAGTACCCCAAATCCGGTTTCTCGTAACGACTTAACGAAGTCTTGCGCTGCGTTTTTCGACCGATAATCGACCACTTGCATATCTTTTCCTGCCTTGAGCTGTTTAGTTGTATCTTGTGATGTTAGTTTGTATTCTATCAAAATAATATAAATCAGGTCTCGATAATGTAACTAGGGGGTTGGTTTCTAAAATCTAATGTATAGGATTCGTTGATGAATTTAAAAAGAGTTTCTTTTGCTTTGTTTGGGCTGTTATTTTGTTGTTCAATTCAGGCTAATCCAGACAGTAAACAGGCATTACAAAATATGCTTGAAGAAAATAAAGGTAAGGTGGTTTATCTCGATTTTTGGGCCTCTTGGTGTGTTCCCTGTCGTAAATCGTTTCCTTGGATGAATCAAATGCAAACGCGTTATCAAGATAAAGGCTTTACCGTGATCACGGTTAACTTAGACGTTGAAAAATCGTATGCCGACGAGTTTTTAGCCGAGGTACCGGCAAATTTCCCCATCCTTTTTGACCCGAAAGGCAATATTGCCAAGGCGTTTAAATTAAAGGGCATGCCAAGCAGTTATCTATTTGACAAAAACGGTGAGGTGGTCGCCGCTAATGTTGGTTTTTTTGACGAGAAAATCGATCAATACGAAGCAAAAATAAAACAGTATTTACAGCTACAAGATTAACTTGTTAGACCAATCCCACTAAGTTTTGGCCAAATTAAAAAGGCATCTGGTTTTTCAACCGGATGCCTTTTTTTTAAGCTATGAGTTCGCATTACAAATGCTAATATACGCGCAACATTTATACGCCTTTATTAGGTCATTTTATTAAGCAAGATTTTCCATAGTCATCAAAGACGCATTGCCGCCCGCTGCTGTCGTATCGATGGTGATGGTTTTTTCGGTCACCAGTCGATTAAACAGAACCTTTGATGTTTGTGCGGTGATCACCGGTAAAATAGCGCCTTTACGTTGCGCAATATGCTGGCTCACTAATGAAAGCAACGGGCTGTTTGGTGCGATAACGGCGCCACTGATGTATTCATTGGCTAATACGGTCGGCAAGTAGCTTAAGCTTAACGCTTGGAATATACCGGTCACTAAACCTAGTTGTTGCAATACTTTTTCATACGCTTGTGCTTCGTCAAGGTACTCATCATCGACTAAAGCAATCACATTATTACCGGCCGCTAGCGCCGTTAAAATTGATAATAACCAAAATTCAACTGGCGTGTGCTGATCGCGAATACACACTAAAATACCACGGGCTTCAAGGTATAAGATATTCGACTCACCTGTTGGTCCTGGTAGCTGTGTGGGAGATGACAGCTTGCTTTCAACGTAGTTAATTTGCTTACGCGCTTTGGCTAAGATGTCTTCTAATTCGCTCTCGTTAACATCGCTAAAGGCGTTGTTGGCGATTTTAGCAATTAATTGACGTGCGACGGATACGCGCAAGTTAACATCGGCATCGCGCCATTTTAGCTCATCGTTTTTCGCAGTTTGTAAAACTGGGCCTACTTTCCATGCCAAGCTTTCAAATTCGTTAAACTTAGCATCTAATAAGGCCAGCTCTTCTGCCGATAATGGCGTAAGTTCATGAGCAACGGTTTCTTTAACCAAACGCGTTAAGTACATCGGACCACCCGCTTTCGGACCAGTACCAGATAAGCCGCGACCACCAAATGGTTGAACCCCTACAACGGCGCCAATCATGTTGCGGTTAACATACACATTACCTGCTCTAGAGCGTTTAGCTAAGTACTCGCTTTTCTCTTCGATACGAGTATGAATACCCATGGTTAAGCCGTAACCCGTGCCATTTACTTCATCGATAACTTTTTCGATGTCGGCAGCTTTAAAGCGGATCACGTGCACACATGGACCAAAGACTTCTCTTTTTAAGACAGACAAGTCGCTGATTTCATACAATCTAGGGGCAAAGAAGTAGTGACCGTAGTCCGTACCTTCTGGAATAGCACACTGGTAGTGCAGGGTGGCTTTATCGGCTAAGTAGTCAACATGAGCATTTAGCGCTTTGTAGGCTTTCTCATCAATAACTGGACCAATATCGGTGCTTAAAAATGCAGGGTCGCCGACGTGTAACTCGGCCATTGCGCCTTTAATCATCTCAATGATTTTATCGGCAACGTCTTCTTGTAAAAACAATACACGTAACGCCGAACAACGTTGACCAGCACTTTGAAAGCCCGAAGCAATCACGTCGTCAACCACTTGCTCAGGCAATGCGGTTGAGTCAACAATCATACAGTTTTGACCACCGGTTTCGGCAATCAATGGTACTGGTTCACCTTGACGTTCCGCCAGTTTTTGTGAGATCCAGCTACCTGTTTCGGTTGAACCTGTAAACATAACAGCTTGAATACGCTCATCCGGCACGATGTGCGCACCTACCTGGCTACCTTGGGCAATAACCGGAACCACAACGCCATCTGGTAAACCGCACTCGCGCATCAGTTCAAGTGTGCGCAGGGCAATCAAGCTGGTTTGTTCAGCCGGTTTAGCAACCACGGTATTACCAGTGACAATAGCCGCAGCTACTTGGCCTAAGAATATCGCTAGAGGGAAGTTCCAAGGGCTAATACATAGAACTACACCACGTGACGTTACACTGTTGTCGGTCATTAATTCTTTAGCGCGGGCGGCATAGTAACGACAAAAATCTACGGCTTCACGTACTTCAGCAACGCCATCGACTGGAATTTTACCTGCTTCTTTAATACATAAAGCGATTAATTCATCTTGATGTAATTCAAGGGCATCAGCGGTTTTTAATAAAACCTCGGCACGCTCGGCTACATCGACTTGACTCCAAGTGGTATAAGCTGCGCTGGCAGTGGCCATTAAGTTTTGCATTTGCGCTTGATCAGCGTGGTGCTGATAGCCAATGATTTCATTGTGGTTTGCCGGGTTAATAACCGGAAATGCCCCTTCAACTGGCTCGCTGGCAATGGCTTTTTCAAACCATGCATTTACGTTGTCGCGCATTGGCGTGATTTGGTCAATATTGGTTAAATCAATGCCTTTCGAGTTGGCGCGCTCTTCACCGTAAATTTCAATAGATTGTGGAATTTGTGGGTTGTATTTATTTTGCCAAGCTTGTACTTGTTCTACCGGGTCAACTAATAATGATTCTACGGCAATGTTTTCATCAACAATGTTGTTTACAAACGAGCTGTTGGCGCCATTTTCCAGTAGACGACGAACTAAGTAAGCTAGTAAGTCTGCGTGCTCACCTACTGGTGCGTATACCCGACAAGGTACTTTGTCATTGGTTACCACTTGGTCATATAACGACTCACCCATACCGTGTAAGCGTTGGAATTCAAAACCGCTGTAGTCTTTGGTCATTTCCAAAATAGTCGCTACAGTGTAAGCGTTGTGTGTGGCAAATTGTGGGTAAATGGTATCGCGATATTGCAATAACTTTTTCGCACAGGCGTGGTATGACACATCAGTTGAAGGCTTGCGTGTAAATACCGGAAAGTCTTCAAAGCCTTCCACTTGAGTAATTTTAACTTCGCTATCCCAATAGGCGCCTTTCACTAAACGCACCATCATTTGGCGTTTGGCTTTTTGAGTTTGCTCGCGAATCCACTCAATGACAAATAATGCGCGCTTTTGATACGCTTGCACCGCAATACCAAAACCATCCCAGCCATCTAGGTCAGCATCTAAAAATACTGCCGCAATAACATCTAATGAAATATCTAAACGATCGGCTTCTTCAGCATCGACAGTAAAACCAATGTTATATGCTTTGGCAGCCATCGCTAATGTCTTTAAGCGTGGAACAAGTTCTTCGATAACACGGTCGCGGTGGGTAAATTCGTAACGCGGGTGAATCGCAGAAAGTTTGATTGAAATACCTGGGCTTTTTTGTGGTCCTTTGCCATTGGCTGCTTTACCAATAACTTCGATAGCTTTCATATAACTATTAAAGTAACGATCGGCATCGGCCATGGTGCGAGCACCTTCACCTAGCATGTCATAAGAGTAGGTATAGCCTTTGCTTTCGGTTTTTATGGCACGTTTTACCGCCGATTCAATGTTGCGGCCCATAACAAATTGGGTGCCCATAATTTGCATTGCATAACGTACGGCTTTACGAATTACCGGTTCACCTAAACGGCCAATGGTTTGCTTTAATAAACCAAATTGCTGTTTTTTATTTTCATCGGTGTAATTGACCAATTTACCTGTAAGCAATAAGCCCCAAGAGGAAGCATTTACAAAAATGGAATCGCTGTTACCAATATGAGATGACCAATCACCTTCAGCAAGCTTGTCTCTAATAAGCGAATCAGCCGTATCTTTATCTGGCACCCTAAGTAAGGCTTCGGCCAGACACATTAATACCACACCTTCTTCGGTGGATAAGGCGAATTCATTTAATAAGGCATCTACGCCACCTTTACCAACTTGTTCTTTTCTAATTTGAACAACTAATTGGCGAGCTCTTTCCCAAGCTCGAGAGCGTGCATTTGCACCCACTTCCGCTAATGGTAGTAATTTCTCTAAAACATCATTTTCATTGGCTCGATAATGATCTCTGATTTGCTGTCTGATTGGATCATTTGTGAGCAGATTACCATTAAATAACATGCTTCTAACTCTTGTTCTGTGTGTTTTGTAATTCGCGAATTGTAGATAAATTGTCGCCGTATGTGCTAGTGAATTTAATCAAATAAACCGTGCATTATTTTGCTTAATGTGTAAAATTCAGTATAAAACCCTGAAGTGAATAAAATATGCGCAACCTTGATAAAATTGATTTACAAATATTAGAAATCCTGCAACAAAAAGGTCGAATTTCTAATGTCGAGCTTGCTAAAAATGTTAATTTAAGCGCAAGTCCATGCCTAGATAGGGTAAAAAGGTTAGAAAATGAGGGCTACATTAAACGCTATGGGGCCGTGCTTGATGCGGAAAAGCTTAATGTTGGCATGTCGGCGTTTATTCAGGTGACTTTAGATCGTGCCCAGTCCGATATTTTTAGCTTATTTCGCGCTAAGGTCGTCAACATTAAAGAAGTTGTCGAATGCCATATGGTTGCGGGCGGGTTTGATTATTTAATTAAATTACGGTTTAAAGATATCAGTAATTATCGTGCGGTTTTAGGGGAGTTTGTCGACTTACCGGGAATTTCTCAAACCCATACCTATATTGTCATTGAAAAAGTAAAAGAAGATACGGGTTTGCACTTGCTTAAATAACTGTCGCTTGTTGTTGATTTATTTCTTGTTTTTTTTGATTTTTTGAGTTTTCTACTGATAACGTATTGTTTTTAGCTGTTTTTCTTTTATTTTTTTAATAAAAAGCTGATTTTTTACAATTATATGCCATAATGGAGTTGACTGGTTTTTAACCAACGAAATTTTTAATTCATGTAACCAGGGGTAACAGGATGAACAGAAAGCTACTTACTTTATCGGGCGCCGTTTTGGCATTGGCATTAACCGGTTGTGCAAGCCATGAAGGTCTTGAGCAAGACATTGCTGCCCTTTCCAGTAAAGTCGATGCATTAACTTCAAAGGTTGACAGTCTTTCAAGCGAACATGATGCTATGGCCGCAGCGCAAGAAGAAACTGCAGCAGATGTAAAAGAAGCAAAAATGATGGCTGAAGAAGCAATGAAGTCTGCGAATAGAGCCAACGATCGTTTAGACAACGTGGTAAGCTCTTATAAAAAATAATTTAGTTATTTTGTAAAAAAAAAGGCATTGTTCTCAATGCCTTTTTTATTGGGAAAAATTTATCAGTAGGGCTATTAAGGGGCTTCTAAAGAATCTAACACTACCGGTAAGCCGTTTGATTTTTCGATTAACTGAAACACTTGCTCAAGCTCTTTCGGGTCGCTACCAATAAACTTTTCAACATTTTTCGGTAGTGGCCACAACTCTGGTTTGTCACCGTTATTTCGAGTTAATGGCGAGTGCACTTCAATCATGCGTTTTTGTGGCGTAACGTAAGTCATCTTAATCGGTTGGTCGATGACTCGAACACGTGTTCCTATAGGGGTGTTATTAAACAACCATTCAATATCTTCTGGGTTCATTCGAATACAACCACCACTGGCTCGCATACCAATACCAAAGCGTTGATTTGTGCCATGAATTAAATAGACGCTGTAGCCAATGCGCATCGCATAATCACCTAATGGGTTATCAGGACCCGCTTTGACCATTTTTGGCAATACTTCGCCGGTTTCGGCTAAATGTTCCGCTCGTTTGTTTTCGGTTGGAAACCAATTAGGGTTTTTACGCTTTTCAGTGATTTTATCGGTAAACAGCGGCGTAGACTGACCAATTTTACCAATGCCTATTGGAAAGACGTTAACGGTGTTGTTTTTCTTGTCAAAAAAATACAGTCGTAATTCCGATAAATTAATTAAAATCCCTTCTTGTTTAGCGTACGGCAAAATGAGCTGGGTTGGGATCACAAGCTCTGTGCCGGGGTCGGGTAATAACGGGTCAATACCCGGGTTGGCAGCCATCAGAGCTAAAAATCCGACATTATAATGTTGGGCTATGCTTTGAAAGTGCTCGTCTTTTTTAACTGTGTGATAAGTCAGTTCACCCAAGACTCGACTTTCACCGGTTGGCAATGGATATTCTATTGCAAAAGCCGTTGGTAAATGTAAAGTTAATAAAAGTGAAAATAAAAACGACAGATTCGATTTAGACAATGTTAGTGGTACCCCAAATAAATGACTCTGGTTCTAAGTTTACTCCTCTGCGATTTTGAATGCCAGAATCATTTGTAACCAACAAAAGGACGTTACGTGTTAGAACTGCCAAAACGCAACCTAAAACAACAAGTCAGTTTGCTTGAATGGCAAACTCGTGTTGATCTTGCCGCTTGTTATCGCTTGGTCGCCGATCAAGGCTGGGACGATTTAATTTATACCCACATCTCTGCCCGTATCGGCGATTCTAATACCTACCTAATTAACGCTTTCGGGCTTGCCTTTGATGAAGTCACGGCCTCTAACTTAGTCAAAATCGACATCGATGGCAAAATTCTTGATGGCAGTGACATCGATATTAACCCCGCTGGATTTACCATTCACAGTGCTGTCCATCAGGCTCGTCACGATGCCGGTTGTGTTATTCATTTGCATACCCCTGCAACCATTGCCGTGGCCACTCAACAACAAGGTTTGTTGCCCATAAGTCAATATGCAATGTTTTCATTGGCATCGCTTAGTTACCACAATTATGAAGGTTTGGCGGTTAATCCCGACGAAAAGCAACGTTTACAGGACAATTTGGGCTCTAATAACCATTTACTGTTGCGCAACCATGGTGCGCTAACCCTAGGAGCCACCATAGGTGATGCTTTTATGCGAATGTACGATTTACAACGGGCTTGTGAAATTCAATTAATGTTGCAAGCTAGCTCACAAGAGATTGTTTTGGTACCACAGCCGATTCAAGACAATATATATGCACAGGCGAATGTGGTGCACAGTGGCTTAAGTGGCGGCCAAAAAGCTTGGCCTGCGATGCTCAGAAAAGCCTATCGCCTGGATCCTAACTTTGCCCAATAATACCTAAATTCATCCACCTTAAAATGCCATCATAGGGAATACAATGAAAATAACCCACGTAGAAATATTTGATATCGAGTGCCCAAAACGCGATGTTTGGAATCCGGTTTTTGTTCGTATTCACACCGATGAGGGCATTCATGGCGTAGGGGAAGCCGGACTCGCTTATGACTTAGGCCATAGCGCCGCAGCCCATATGATCAAAGAAATCGCTGATGCCATGTTGATAGGTTTTAACCCGTTTAATACCGAATTGCTGTGGCAAAGAATGCTTAGAGAAAGTTTTTGGGGGCTTGGTGGTGGGCCTGTTATTTATGCCGCCATGAGTGCTATAGACACTGCGCTTTGGGACATTAAAGGTAAAGCCCTGGGGATGCCGGTATATCAATTACTTGGTGGCAAGGTTAATGATAAATTGAGAACTTACGCCAGTCAGTTACAGTTTGATTGGGATCGCGAGGTTAAACGATTAATTGAACCGGTGGAATACGCTAAAGCAGCCGAAAAAGCGATGATGCAAGGGTTTGATGCGGTTAAGGTCGATCCTATTGTGTATGATGCCAATGGGGTTACGCATTTTGATCGTACCAAGATTTTTACTAACCCTGAAATGACGTTGTTTCGGGCTCGATTAAAAGCCATACGTGATGCCATTGGCGATGACGCCGATCTTATTTTTGAATGCCACAGTTTAACAGGAGCAACAACCGCGATTCAATTATCGGACATGCTGGAAGAGTTTCGCATTATGTATTTTGAAGAGCCGGTTAATTATCTAAATTCAGATTTACATAAAAAGGTGTCAGAACGAGTTAATGTGCCAATTGCTGGCGGCGAAAGGTTATATAATCGTTGGGGCATAAAACCTTATATGCAGGATCAAAGCATTGATGTACTGCAACCAGATGTGGGGTTGTGTGGTGGTTTTACTGAAACCAAAAAAGTATGTGACTATGCTGATGTGTTTGATGTGCGTATACAAGCGCATGTTTGTGGTGGTCCCGTTGCAACCGCCGCTTCATTGCATTTAGAAACCGCAATCCCAAATTTTTTAATTCATGAACACCATACCTATGCGATCAAAGATTGGAATCGCGAGCTCTGTATTGAAGATCCACAACCCGTAAACGGCTATTTTCAAGTGAGTGAAGCACCGGGATTAGGCATTGAGCTCAATGATAGGGTGGTCAAACGTTCACCTAATATGACGGTTAAATAAGCCAACAGCCGATTAAAAGCGGTATAGGCGATGACTGTTTTGGTAACTTAATTTTTGCCAAAGCTCTGGGGTATGAGCAAAAGACTGCCAATAATTCGTCCACAGCTTTGCATAGGGTTGAGCAAGTTCACTGACCGGAAAGTTACTCGCTAGCATTACCCTATCGTCACCAAAATATTGCACTAGGTCGGTGATAACCGAAACCGCCGGTTGAAGTTGCCATTGACGGTTACTCATTTCCCAGCCCGACGCTTTTACATAAAGGTTGGCAAATTGACTGAGCTGAGATAATAGCGATTTTAGTGTGGGCGTCAGTTGTTGTAGCGGCAAAAAACCGGCGTGATTCAAAATCACTTCTAGCTTAGGTTGGGCTTTAAGCATATTAACCACAGCGGCTAAATTTTCGACCTTGCAGATGTCGGTTTGCAGTTCAAAGATTAAGCTTTGTTGAGCCAGTTGTTGCAGGTTTTCTTGTGCTAAAGGGGATGTCAATATGGCCTTGGCATCGTCGTCAAGAATATGGCGAATACCAACCACACTGTCATATTGGGTCAGTCTTGCAAGTTGTTGAGTAAAATCGCTGGCACCCAAATCGCAAAAGGCAATCGACTTAAAAGGCAAGGTGGCATGTTGTTCTAACCAGCGAATTTCATTTTCTGGGCTGGTGTTATCAAAGCCTGCTTCAATATGAACAAAACCGGCTATGGGGACGTTTGAGCTTGTTATGTCCTGTTGCTGATAAGGGTGATTAATTCGCGACTTATCCGGCCAAAAAGGTGGATTTTCAGGTTTTAGCCAATGATAATCTCCTTCTGCTAAGGCAAAAAAGTGCAGGTGCGGGTCAATAATTTTACCCGCTATGTGTCCATCCTTTACTGACAAGTGTAACCACCATCGATAATTTGCAAACTACCGGTAATAAAACTGGCCTGCTCAGACGCTAAAAATAGTGCGTAGTGCGCCACTTCTTCGCTTTGCCCTAAACGATTTAGGGGCTGTAATGCGGCCTCTTGCTGATCAACTTCTGCTTTATTAGCACCAGATTGTTGGCAGTAGTTGTCAATCGCTTGGTGGTATAATGGCGTTTCAATGGTACCCGGGCAAAGGGCATTAGCGCGGATATTAAAATTGGCGTAGTCTAATGCGGTCGTTTTAGCCATTGACGCCAGCGCGTGTTTGCTTAAGTTGTAGGCGAATGAATTGCGTTTACCAATGATGGCTTGATCTGAGGCGACATATATAATGCTACCTGTTTGCTGTGATTGCATGGTTGGCAACACGCTTTGGGTTAGGGCGTATGCACCTTTTACGTTGAGGGCAAATACGTCATCAAAGGTTTGCTCATCGGTTTGTTCAATATTGGCTGACAGGTGTTTTCCGGCATTGGATATCATCACATCGACCCGACCTGTCATTGCCACTAGTTCGGCCACTTTCGTTTTCACTTCATCGACTTTACTGACATCGCATTCAATGTAATGACCAAACTTACCGGGTTTAATATCTAGGTTATATACGGCGTAGTTATGCTGTTCAAATACTTTAGCTATCGCCTCTCCAATGCCAGATGAGCCACCGCTTAGTAGGCAAACTTTCTTCATAATATTCTCTTTTGTTTATATGTTTTGTGAAAACAACTTATTTACGATAGTTGGTTAAAATGACCATCGCTTAATTGAAAATGTTGTCGATTAAAAATATTACCATCGGGTTGGTAGCTTTGCTCGTAAAAGTCGATCACTTGATTAGGCTGTTTTAAAATCAGTGCCGATGAGCGCGTGCCATAATCAGGCGATAAAATAAAAATACTCGACAGCATCCTCTCCCATTCAAGGCCTATTCCTGTATTGGGCAAGAGCTCATCAGGGGCTTGCGATTGATCGTTTAACAAGGCAAAAAAAGCGTTAGGGTCAAGCGGTCGTTGTTGCTTAACCAAGGCTTCCATTGCTTGCTCACCCTGAGTCATTTTGGGCCATTTATCAAATATATCGCCATTGCAAATGGCATGAAAGCCGCTAGTAAGTTTGATAGTTTGCTGGCTTTGGCTATTAAAACAAAACATGTCATCGTGTTGTTGATACAGCAAATTAAACGGGGCATAGTCTTGAGCGTGTGTTGTTAACCACTTTTGATTCACTTGGGAGGGGGAAGCTAATGCCTTGGGCACCAATTGGCCTCGACTTTGTAACCCCGCGGGGGCTAAGGGCAACGAGCGAATATTGGTTAGGGCACTAAATTGACCTAAGTGATTTATGCCTAACCAAGTGCCACCTGCATGTAAGTCTCGCCCTGCGAGCAGCGAGGGTGTTGTTTGCCAAATATGGGCACTTTGTGTTGCTCGTTGATGAAATTCATCTCGATTGGCCGCCACAATTAAAGGGTATTGTGGGTGTTGGTTGATGGCAACAAACAAAATGCACACATTAACGACCTTTAAAGAGTGCTTTTTGGCGAGGCCGCAACGTTCGCAAAAATCAGTCCGGCGACCAGCGACATAAAAATCAAAAAGGTCTGCGAAGTGATTTGATCTACCGGAAGGATCTTAGCGCCAGTGACAAATGTTGTCAGCCCCATGAAAACTTTGGAACCGGGTACCAGCACAACCAACCCTTGCAATAGCACGACGGTTGAAGGGGCTTTAAAAAAGCGAGCAAAAAGGTTGGCGTAAATACCAATGGCGAAAGCGCCGACAAAAGCCGCTAATGAAGCGCCAACATATTGCGCAGCCCACAGGCTGGCACCGTAGGCGATAAAGCCTGACAGAATGCCCCAAAATGCGTGTTTAAGATGCGACTTAAAGGTGATAATCAGAGATACCGATAAAACAAAAACAGCAACCCAAGCAGTCCATAAAGGGATTTCTGGACTTGGCTCTAAAGGCACATGTCCCCATATAAGCTGACCTACGGTCATTCCTAAAATAGCACCAAAAAATAGTTTAAACATACACATAAAGGCATCCATGACTTTGGCGGTGCCCGAAATAAGGCTACGTTCAGCTAGTTCACTTAAGCCGGTGGTTAAACTCAAACCAGGAATAAAAACGATAATACTTGATAAAATACACAAAGGAACATTGACCTTAGGATCGAACATGGTCACGGCACTAAGGAAAATAGCCGATACAATCGTTGCTAAAGGCTCCAGCATATTACTAATTTGACTTGAACGCTCAGCCCAAAGAACCAGTAAGAAGACAATTAAACCGGCAATGGTTGACCAAAACACATCATGCCAACTGGTGTGCATCAAAAGGGCAAAGGCTCCTGCAGAAGCGCCAAACCCCAAAAAGGTGAGAAATTTTGGATAAGGCGAGGGCATTGCCGCAATTTCATTCAACCTTTCGATGGCTTCCGACAGGGTCAATTCACCGGCTTCGAGCTCATTAAATAAGTCGTTGGTGCTGGCCAGTGCCGACAAATTAATATCGCCAGGTGAGACTCGGACAATAAAGTTATAATCTTGCTGATCGGTTGGATTATAAAGCACAAACGTTAACGACGTTGGCGTGATCACAAAGGACGCCGGTATTTCAAGTAAACGAGCAACACTTTTTAGATGGTTTTCTAAGCGGTAAGAGGTTGCGCCAAAGTGATGCAAAAGCTTACCTAAGGTAATAATAAAGTGTCGTTTTTGAGTGAATTGATCTGGTTGCAATGCCGGTGTACCAAGTTAGAAAAAATGAAGTAGTAAGATGTTCATTTTACTATGAATTTGTCCTAAAGGTTAGCTCAAAAATAAAAAACAACTCAATTTCCTGTTTTATTTTGTGGTCAATGATATGGCTAATATCAATTTAGCATGATCTGATAAATTAGCGAAAAACAGGGCAATTATTGGATTGCAGTTGGTGGATTGGGCAAAACAGAATATAATCTCGTTATCTGACTAATAAGGAGAACCCATGAGAGTTTGTGGTGTAGAAATTAAAGGCGAAGATGCGATTATCTGTTTAATGGCATTAGAAAATAACTTGTTTGATATTCCTCATATCCGGGTGCCAAAAATAGCGTTAAGCAAAGGCGTTGAAAGCGAACATATTCGTAAGTTTCAATTTGCCTTTAAAAAGCTAATTGAAGATTACAAAATCGATAAGATAGTGATCAAAGAAAGAGCGACTAAAGGCAAGTTCGCTGGGGGCTCACAAGGTTTTAAGATTGAAGCTGCGCTTCAGTTAATTGACGATGTTGAAGTTGAGTTACTTCGTCCAAACATTATTAAAGAGCGTTTAAATAAAGCGCAAGTGTCTATTGATTTTCGTGATACGGGTTTAAAACAATTTCAACAAGGCGCATTTGAAACGGTTTTTGCCTCATTTCAACGTTAATAGCCTAAACAAAAACGTCATGGCTTATCATGGTTAAAAGCACCAAAACATGTTGATTTGGTGCTTTTTTTTTGCTTTTTAACGGCAAACTCATGTCCTTAAAAGGAAAATGGGAAAACATAAGGTAGCCACGGTTTGACAATTAATGTGTTTTGCATGACCTTTAAAAAAATTCGCGGTAAAGGCAATAACAGGTCTAGTCGATAGGCTTATAATCTGCTTTAACTTGTTGTTAAAAAAGGGCAATATATCGCTTAGTTCGGCTCTAAAATACTAACCTTAGTCCACTCAATAAAAGCCATTAAGGCAAAGGATGTATGATGTTTAAGCTCTTCGTTTTAAGTTCTGTTGTTATGGTGTCAACGTTTTTGGCAAAAGCTACGGTTGCTTGTGATATATCGGGAGTTTGGTCTCATGCCCAAAAGCCCGCAACGCTAATGGTTGACTTAGTTAAAGGTGAGGTTTCGGTCCATTCTCATGACAATAACGAGAAAGGTATTGGCTTAGTGGTGTTAAAAAGTCTTGAACTTGGCGCAACACCTTCAAGTTGGAAAGCAAAAATGTACAGCGCACCTCAAGATTCATTTGTTGATGTTCAAGTTCTGGCAAAAAATTGTCAGCAGCTCATTGTTCGTTATAAAGAAGAAGAGGTTCTAAAGCTCTTAAGGTAATTGAGATTAACCACTGGGTTTTATATTACCCAGGTGTTCGAGATAAAACGATTCGTGGCGAGATAACCGCAATGGCCCATTGAAAGCCAGCTAGATCTGACCGGAATAAAAAAAGCTCAGATATTTTTATCTGAGCTTTTTTGGACGTTCTTGCTAACGGAGCTTATGTGCTTTGAGCGTCAACCCAAGCTTGAATTTTTTGCTCTAATATTGGCATCGGTAGCGCACCATCAATCAATACTTGAGTGTGGAATTTTCGTACATCAAATTTATCTCCGAGTTGCTGCTCTGCTTTATTGCGCATCTGACGAATGGCTCTTTGGCCTAATTTGTAAGCCAAGGCTTGGCCCGGAATGGCAATATAACGCTCGACTTCGGCAGTGATATCAGATAACGCTAATGATGAGTTATCGACCATAAATTGAATCGCCTGTTCACGAGTCCAGCCAAACGCATGTAAACCGGTATCGACAACCAAGCGCATGGCACGTAACTGCTCATCAGATAAGCGACCATACCACTGATATGGATCAGTGAACATCCCCATTTCTTTGCCTAAGCTCTCTGCATATAAGGCCCAACCTTCGGCAAATACAGTATAGCCACCAAATTTACGAAACATGGGTAAGCCTTGAACCTCTTGCTGGATGCTAATTTGAAAATGATGCCCCGGCGACGCTTCATGAATACTTAAGGTTTCAAGAGTAAACTTTGGCTGCGCTTTTAGGTTATGGGTGTTGATGTAAAAAATACCAGGTCGAGAGCCATCTGCGGCCGGGCTTTGATAGCTCGCACCAGCACTGGAAGCTGCGCGATACGCTTCAACGGCTTTTACTTGGTAATCCGCTTTGGGAAATACTTCAAATAATTGGCCTAAGCGAGCGTTAATTTTTTCTTTTACATTAGTGTAAGCGGCAATCACTTCTTCTTCGCTGTCCCAATAAAATTGGTCATCGGTACGAAGGTATTCAAAAAACGCTTTTAAGTCACCGTCAAATTTCACCTGTTCTTTAACTTTTTTCATTTCAGTTAAAATACGCGCAACTTCATCTTTACCGTACTGATGAATTTCTTCGGCAGTTAACGCTAAGGTGGTGTTGGTTTCAATTTTATGTTGATACCAAGCTTCGCCATTCGGTAGTTGTGATAAACCAACGCTGCTACGACCTTTAGGCTGATATTCATCAACAATAAATTGATGGAATTTAGCGTAGGTTGGGCTGATGGTATTTAAAATTAAGTCTTGGTAGTCTTGGCTGATCTGTTGTTTTTCGGCATCGGTTAAGTCGTTGTTGCTTTCCAACATTTGTACCGGACCGTAAAACACACTGTCACTGGCATCTTTGACAATATGCACTGTTAATTGTGGGATGATCTTTTTGATCAAGGCGGCTGGTAGCACATAGCCTTGCGACATGCCTTTGCGCATGTATTCAATAACGCTGTCCATGTACTTGCTAAAGCCGTGGCTTCTGGCAATAAAGTTGTCATAATCTTCAACCGTTTGAAACGGCTGAGCGCTTTGGCCAGAGCCTAAAGAGGCAAACGTATTATGAATGCCATACATTTGGTTAAGAGGCAAATACTGACCATTAAATTCAAACCCTTTGATTGCGAGTTCTCGGTCGCGTTTAAAAATTTGATAACTGAGTAAGTCTTGACCGCTAAGTTGGCTTTGGTCGATGGCGTTAATTTCACTTAACAAAGCTTGTTCACGTGCTAAGGCATCGGCTAATGACTGCTCTGAAATAGGGGCTTGAAACTTATCATTGTATTCGTTCATGCCAATGTAAGTACCCGAAATTGGGTTTAATTCAATTTCCTCGATAAACGCACGGTCAAAGAGTTGCTGTAACTTTTGCTGTTCAGTTTGGGCAAGAGTCGTACTTTGCGGTTTGATTTCAGCTGTTTGACTCGTCGGTGTTTGGGCCGGATTACAGCCACTTAAGATGGCAATAACGGCAAGTGATAAGGCGGTCTTTTTCATTAACGTCTCTTAAATTCGATTGTTAGCTTTAATTGTTTATTTTTTCGCTGCTATGTTAGCGGATTCATTAATAACTGGCGATAACTTCATAAGAAGTAAATTTGCGAATATTAATCACCCCAGTATCAAAGTATAAGTATTGACCCTTTATGCCCATTAAAGTGCCCGATACTTCAGGATTCTTATCAAAGTTGAACGAGCTAATTTTGCTTGGGTATTGTAAAACCGGGTAGTCTATTTCAACAATATCTTGGTCTAGTTGCTCAATAGCATCGGCGCCATAAAGCAGTTTTAACTCGTCTAAGCGGGCGGCTATTTTAGGGATCAGTTCTTCAGCTCTGGCTTTTAAGTCAATCGCTTCTGCCTTGCCTTTAAGCATGTTGCGCCAATTGGTTTTGTCAGAGATAAAATCGGCCAACGCCGTTTCTAATAAGCCCGACTGTAATCTCGAACTGACTTTAAAAATCGGTAAAGCTTGGTTCGCTCCTTGATCAATCCAACGGGTCGGTAATTGGGTATGTCGGGTGATCCCGACTTTAATCGCGGTGGTGTTGGCTAAATAAACATAGTGTGGCACGAAGCAATTCGCTTCTCCCCATTCAGGCTCACGACAAGTCCCCTTGTCGTAATGACAGGTTTCAGGCTTCATGATACACATGTCGCACATAGCGAGCTTGGTCATACATGGGTAGCAAAACCCTTGTGAGTAACTTTTTTTGGTTTTTTTACTGCAATGTTGACAGTGAATGTCACCGGTGAAAGTTAGGGTTAATGGTTTGCCGATAAGATCATTTAATGCTAACAATTGATCATCAAGAGGTAACGCATATTGGACTTCGCCATTAACTAGAGAACTGGTCATTTTTTTTAAATGACCACGAATGCTGGTATCTGTCATAGTGGGGTTGCTAACCTAGTTGTTTAAAATTTTACTTTGGAACGGTTGGATTTTAACTGTCCGCGTTTGCTTTTGCTATCCATTCGCCGTTGTTGTGAGCCTTTTGTTGGCTTTGTTGGTTTTCGCTTTTTAACCGTCACGGTGAACGGTTTGATCAAATCGATTAAGCGCTCTATTGCGGTTTGACGATTTTTTTCTTGGCTACGATGACTTTGCGATTTAATGATCACCACGCCATCTTTATTGATCCGAGAATCGTTACTGTGCAAGAGTTTATGTTTTAAAAAATCCGGTAATGAAGATGCTTTAATATCAAATCTTAAGTGAATGGCGGTGGCTACTTTGTTGACATTTTGCCCACCCGCGCCCTGCGAGCGAATGGCGCTCAACTCAATTTCACTCTCGTCTAATTTGATATTGTCTGTTATAAATAGCATCACCAAGTCATCTTATAGTGATTTAACCCATCACTGCAACAGAATTTAGCCATCATGAAGTCGAACTGGTTTGTTTATGTTTTACAATGCGCAGATACTAGCCTCTACACTGGGATCACCACAGATACCCAAAGGCGGGTGCATGAACACAACAGTGGTGGCATCAAATCGGCGAAGTATACGCGCAATAGATTACCTGTTCAGTTAATGTATCAAGAACGATGCGACTGTCGTTCTTCGGCGACTAAACGCGAAATCGCGATAAAAAAGCTAACTCGAAAGCAAAAACTGGCGTTAATTACCCGCTATCAAACACATTCGACGACGAGCGCATCTGAGCAATAAAACCAAAGACATAAGGGCTAAACTGAACGCTGAAAAGCTGCCATGATAATGGTCGTACTCATCGTCATAAACTTGGTCATACTCCTGACTTTCAAGCCCTAAAGCATACAGCGCATCGGTATCATAAGCACTGAAAGTAGCAACGACTTGGTCAGAGTCAACGTGGTATAAGTCAATTAGAACATCGTAATAATCGCTGTCATAGTCTTGATACAAGGTCGTTGAAACCTCGTAGGCATCATCGCTACTATCGGCAAATATAGTAAACACCTCTGTGGTGTATAAATGCATCCAGGGCCCACCATCTTGACTTAAATAAATCACGCCATAGACATTGGCAAATCCTTCCCAGCCATAGTAGTCCGGATCGAATACAATAGAAAATGATTGATAATAGCCATCTTGGTCTAAGTCATCATAAAGCTGAGCATAACCATCATAAATATCAAAGTCGGATGAGATGCCATGCCACCCTTTTGCCCTTAGCTCAGACCCCTTGTTGCGCTGTGTGCTTACGCCTAAAGTTTGACCTGCTGGCGTTGGCGATTGATGGCGACTTTGCTCTAACATTGAAAGTTGAGGATGCCTGCTTTTATGTTCCATCGCGCTGTTGGGGTTAAGGTATTGACCTTTAGACTCGGCATAAGGGGACGTTGTCAATGTGGTTTCATTGGCATTGGCTTCGTTGATGCCTAAAAACACAATGACTAGTTGCAGAGACAACAAAATGAGTAGTAACACCAATACCGAAATCAGAATTTTGGTCAATATAGATATTTTTGAGTTTTTTTTCATTGGCTTTTTGTTAGGCATAACCTATCTCCATATGCTTTTGATAAAGCCATTAAACCGCAATCAAGATGAATCGTTGCTGAACGCTTTGTGTTTCATCATTAAAAGCCAAGCGATGGAGCATTCAGCGTAGGTTCAGTTTGCTCTGCATAAACTTTAGTTCAAAATGACGCCATGAAGGTGTGCTGTGATAAGTTAAGCCTATTTAAACAAAAACTTTGGCGCTGTCGATGTGGGTGTTTATTTCGCAAAGCTTATCTTTTACACTGGGTGAGTGATATTATTTTCTCATGATGCAAATACAGCTTTTGTGTTCGCTCAATCTATATTAAGGACATTAGGTGTTGTTAATGAAACGTTTTTCTTTTTTGCTTATTTTGCTCTTAACGCTACCTTGCAGTGGTCTGAGTATGGCCTATGCGCCTAAATCCGCTGATAAGAATGCGCCGAGATTGGTCAAAAAGCAGAACTCTGAACAAGCATATGTAGTTAAAAGCCCATCGCAGGCCGCTAAAATCGTAAAAGCTCGTTTTGGTGGAAAAGTGCTTAGCAGTAAGAAAAAAAAGTCCGGCTATCGTGTTAAATTATTAAAAGACAACGGTAAAATTATCACAGTACAGGTTGATGCCAAAACCGGGAAAATTAAGGGGTAGCGATGCGATTACTCTTGCTTGAAGATGATATCAGTCTTCAAACCCACCTAAAAGAACAACTCGAGCAAGCCAATTACTCGGTAGATGTCGCCAGTGATGGTGAGGATGGCGCGTTCTTAGCAATGGAAAACCCTTATGATGCCGCTGTAGTGGATGTTGGTTTACCCGTTATGGACGGCATTTCCGTTATTAAAACCCTTCGCAGTAACAACATTGGCTTTCCTATTATCATTTTAACCGCGCGTGATCATTGGCAAGACAAGGTGGCAGGCCTAGATGCCGGAGCCGATGATTATTTAACCAAACCTTTTCAAGTCGAAGAATTACTGGCTCGTTTAAATGCGTTAATCAGGCGCAGTGCAGGTAAAGCTAGCCCTTTGATAAGCAATGGTCCATTAACCATCAATACAGCGACATTGGATGTTTGGGTTGATGAACAAGCCATTAAACTTAGCAGCTCAGAATACAAGTTATTGGAATATTTGATGTTGCATATTGGCGAAGTGAAATCAAAAACGGTATTAACAGAACATATTTACAATGAAGATTTTGATCTTGATTCGAATGTGATTGAGGTGTTTATTCGTCGTCTTCGAAAAAAGCTAGACCCGGATAATCACCATCAATTGATTGAAACCCTTCGAGGCCAAGGCTATAGATTAAAAGCCTTTGATAAGGAGCGCTGATTTGCTAAGTACTTGGCGCTCTTCGCTTAAGTTAAATTCATTTCAAACGCGATTAATGTTCAGTGCAATTTTAAGCATCTTGCTGATATTGCCTGTGGTGGCGATGTTGTTAAATACCGCATTTACCGAGCAATTAAAAACCGCAATCAACAATGAACTGGCGGCCCATAGTTACTCTATTTTAGCGGTTGCCGAAATTGATGATAATACCTTAGCGATGCCTGCACTCTTATTAGACAACCTGTTTAATGTGAGCGAGTCAGGGTTATATGCCATTATCAGCCAAAATTCAATGAGCCTTGCACCTAAGACTCAGATCTCTGAGAGTCGATTAAAAAATACACCTGTTGATGCAAAGCCTGCCCCTATTGTGTTAGCGCCACAGCAAGATGTGGTTTGGGCTTCGCCTTCTTTGCTAAGTTTGGAATTGCCAAAGTCGTTGCCATCACCCGAGTTAGGGCAGTCTGCTTTTAGCGAAATTAGTTTAGCTCAGCGCCCTCACTTTATTTACAGTTTTAGTGCTAGCTTTGAATTGGTTGATGGTGAGTACCCACTGACCGTGCATATTGTTAAAGATAAAAGTGATTTTGACCAAGCCATTAACCGTTTTAAACTGAATATGTGGTTTTGGTTTGGGGTGTTACTAGTGGTCTTGGTATTCGTTCAATTGGTTTGGCTAACGTACACCTTAGCGCCGTTAAAAACCTTATTGCATGAGCTCGTGCAAGTTGAGCAAGGCGATGCTGAACATGTGCAAAAAGCTTATCCAGATGAGCTGGATAAAGTCGCTCGGCAAGTGAATACCTTACTAAGCTCAGAGCAACAGCAGCGACAGCGTTATCGTAACGCCTTGTCAGATTTAGCCCATGCATTAAAAACACCATTAGCGGTTATTCAAACCCAACAAGACTTAACGAGTACAACGCAACAACAACTAGCGGTCGTGAACAAAACCATCGAACATCAATTAAAAAGGGCACAAAGTGCGGGCGATAAAGCTTGGCATGTTGGGCTTGATATCGGCGATGTTGCTGACAAAATTATCGCCAGTTTAGACAAAATATACCGGCAAAAACAAATAACATTTAGCAGCCAAATCACCCCAAAAAGCCAATTTAAGGGCGATGAGTCTGATCTCTATGAACTCTTAGGGAATTTGCTTGATAATGCCTGTAAGGCTTGTCAGAGCGAAATTAAATTAACCGTTCATTGTGCGAAGCAACAACTGAGTATTATGGTGGAAGATGACGGCTCGGGTATTAGTGAGCAAGAGCGAGAAAGGATTTTTCATCGAGGTACCCGCGCCGATACTTATGACGCCGGTCATGGTATTGGCTTGGCGATCGTACGTGACTTGGTCGACAGCTATCAAGGCCAATTAGAAATAGGGGAGTCAAAAAGCTTAGGCGGGGCGTGCTTTCATCTTCACTTTAACAGCTAATTTTTTACCACGGCTGTGTTCATCTTGTGTTCAGTTTCATTGTTGTATCATAGACCTTAGTTTCAGATCCTAGGTTCAATAGCCAAGCTTATTGCTTGCCATTGGAATTGGAATTGGCATTGGTTTTGGCTTGTATGGCGCTGGCAAATTACGCTGCTGTCATCAAAAGTTCACATGCTAACATTGTGAAAAGCGAGTTAGCATGGTCATACAACAAATGAGGTACGTTATGAGCAAATCTATTGCGCTTTTTACAAAGGTTAGTTTCACAACTGTGGTGCTGTTGAGCGCTGTTTTGCTGGCAAATAATGCGCTTTCATCGGCAAACGCTCAAGATCTTCAAATTCAGATACCACCCGAGACGAGCGTTAATAACCGTCAACCAGTGGCAGATTCTCAAAATACTCTACAAACGGAGCAAGCTTTGAGCCCAAACAGCAAAGCCGACAGCGCCGTTAAAGCGCCCTTACGGCTTGCTTCAAATGTCCCTTCAACAATCGCTTCGGTAACCGCAAATGAAGCTGAGCCAACAGCGCTAAAGAGCCATTCTCAAGCGAGTGAACTTCAATATAGTGACTCTCCAGACGATCCACCTCTAGTGCACTACCAACAAGGTGAGTTAGAGCAACTTTTAGCCCCTATTGCTTTATACCCAGATAGTTTGCTAAGCCACATTTTAATTGCTTCAACTTACCCTATAGAAATCGTAGAAGCCAGTCGCTGGCTTGCTAACAATACAGGCTTGTCCGCTTCAGATGTTATCGCTCGAGCTGAAAATAAAGACTGGGATCCAAGTATTAAGGCATTATTGCCATTTCCTGCTGTGGTTAACAAAATGAGTAATGAACTGACCTGGACCCAACAAATTGGCGATGCCTTTTTAGAAGCACAAGCGCAGGTTTTAGAGTCTATTCAAACCTTAAGGCAACAAGCCGATGAGGCGGGTAACTTGACAAAAATGGAAAACATGAAAGTGACTCGTGTTGAGAAAGTCATTGTAATTGAACCCGCTAAACCCGAGATTATTTATGTGCCATATTACGACAGTCGAAGAGTCTACGGGTCTTGGCATTGGCATTATTATCCGCCAATTTATTGGCCTGAGTATGCCCACTTTTATCCACATCATTATGGTCATAATCACAGCCCGTATTATTGGAATAGTGGGGTAGAGGTGGCCATCGGATTCTTTTTTGGTCGAGTCAGTTGGCGTAATCATTATGTGATCGTTAATCATCACAGTCATCATTATCGTCATCACTATGGTCGATACCACAAAAACAAAGTTCATGTTAGCCGTGGTAAACAACGCCACGCTAAAAATCATTTTGTTAAAGCTGAGCGCTGGCAGCATCAGCCTAAACATCGCAAGGGAGTGGCTTATAAGAGTGCGCACATTGCTAAGCGCTTTAATAGTCAGCGACCAACGCAAAACACTGAGCGCTTACTAAGGCAGCAACAAAAAGACAAGGCAATAAATAGACACCCTGGTCAATTTAAATCGCGAGATAACGACTTTGACCAACGAGCGCTGAATAAGTCGACCGTTTTAGCGAATAAACTTAAAGGCAATAGGCTTGAGAGAAAGGAGAGCAAACGTCAACATGCTATCAAGAGTAAAGAGCAAACTCGTCAGCAACCGTTGGTGAGTAAAATCAAAGCAGAAAGAAGAGAGCTTAAGCGCCAACCGCTAAATAAAAGCAACTCCTTAGCCACAGGAAAAAATATAACGGCGGTTAAAAAAGATGTGACGAAAGGGCAAACTCAAAGGCTGAAAAGATCCTATGACAATCAAGGTCAAATTAACCACCGTAAAAGTTTGCGCCAAAAGCGAGAGACAAAAAAGGTGAAACAGAAAGCGCCTTGAGGAAAAATGATGTTAACTGAAAACAAGTAAAGTAGCGGTAAATTTGCACGATTGTTCAGGTGGTCTGAGTTGTTTATAAATTAAGATTTATTTATTTTTCACTGGTAAACTAGCGCTGTTTTCATTAACTGTGTCTATGTTGTTGGCTCTTTAACTAAGCATCTTGTCACATTATTTTTGCCAAAAAAGCACAGTAAACTTTGTTGTATCTAAGGAAAGTCGTAAATGTTTATTGAACAATATTATTGTGAAAAAAATCAAAAAGTCAGTTTTACCAGAGAGCAAGCGAGCGATTTCGCTAAAAATGTCTGTGATGACTTTAACCCAATTCACGATATAGATGCGAAGCGATTTTGTGTGCCTGGGGATTTATTGTTTGCGATTATCTTGTCAAAAATTGGTTTAAGTCAGCATATGACGTTTCAATTTAAAGGCATGGTAACGGAAGGGATTGAACTTAACTTCCCAACTCAAAGCACAAAAGGTGGCTTTATCACAGATGATAAAGAAAAAGAGTACCTGTGTTTTAGCCAAAGCGGTGAGCATAGCCAAAACGAAAACTTAGTCACTTCGTTGATTCGTTCCTATGTCGAGTTTTCTGGCCACACTTTTCCATACATTCTTGGTGATTTAATGGAAAAAAATAAGGTAATGATTAACCCAGCAAGACCCATGGTGATGTACGAAAGCATGGAGATACACCTTGAACATTTTGCTGTGAAAGATGTGTCATTAAAGCTTAATGAGCAAGAAACACAACTGACGGTAGATGGAAAACGTGGGCAAGCGAAGCTGTTCTTTGACTTGATCAGCAACGGGGAAGTCGTTGGCCACGGTATTAAATTTATGCTGTTAAGTGGGTTGAAACCGTACTGTAAAAATGAAATGCAGGCGTTAACGACTCAGTTTTTTGCGATGAAAAATGAGCATTACACCACGCTTTAAAGCCAGAAAATAAACATAATAATAGATTGGGATTTAACGACAATAAAAACAATAAATAGTTGTCAATTGAAACCTTTAGGCATGCGCTTAAAGGTTTTTTTTATCCCTAAAAAAACGAAAAATAAAACCCTAAGTTATACAGTTGTGAATTTTATGCCTACACTGAAATTAACAACGAAATGTTTCTTTTGATAAAAATATTTCGTTGTGTTTTTGTTTTAAATTCATTCTATCTTGCTGTTTTTTATCTGGTATTTTTAATAATTGCTGGGTTATAAAAGAATGATCAACAAGGTCTATAACGCTTTTAGCTAGGCTTTCAAAGGTACCTAGCAAGGCATGTTCGATTTAACTTGGTGGCAAATGTCAACTCAGCAACACAACCTTTACCATCGCATTTTTTTATCTAAGCCACTCCTATCGGGTTTGTTGTTGCTGGCGGTTTGTGTATTTTTTATGATGTACATAAACCAATTTAGGTTAGATGCCTCAAGTGATACCTTAGTGTTAGAAAACGATGCCAGTGTGAAGTTTTATCGGCAAGTAAAAGATCGCTATGGCAGTGATAACTTTTTGATCATGACCTTATCTCCTCGGCAACCAATTTTTCAACCCGCGAGCTTAGATACTTTAAATCAATTATCGCAAACTTTGCAAAACCTAAACCAAATCAGCAATGTTGTTAGTATCTTAAATGTCCCTTTAGTGAATAGTCCTAGGGTTTCGTTAGCGCAATTACAACAACAAGCGCCAACCTTGCAAAGCCCTGAAACCAATTTGGCGTTGGCCAAAATAGAGTTAACCAAAAGCCCTTTATATAAAAATTTATTAATCAGTGAAGATGGTAGCACCATTGCTCTCTTGTTGTTTATTGAAGAAAACCAAGCATTAGCCAACTTGTCTATGCAAAGAGCTGAATTAACAAGACTTAAATTGCAACAACCGTTAACCTCGAATCAGACCCAACAACTAAAGCTTATTGAACGCCAGTACAGCCAAGCTGCTCAAGTGGCGCAAGTCGATAATGCCGAGTTTATTGCAACGGTGCGGTCAATAATGCAGAATTACCAAGCTTTTGCTCAGCTTCACTTGGGTGGTTTACCGATGATCACCTCCGATTCGATTGAATTTATTCGAAGCGACTTAACCAGTTTTGGTTTTATCGTTTTAGCCTTTATTATCATTACTCTAGCGGTGGCATTTAGTCGAGTAAAGTGGGTGGTGTTGCCGTTAATTACGTGTGTGGTGACTGGCGCGGTAATGATAGGCTTTTTAGGGTTAATGAATTGGCCGGTCACCATTGTGTCATCAAACTTTATTTCTTTAATGCTTATTTTGACGCTGTCATTGTTGATTCATCTTATTGTTCGATATCAAGAGTATCATTGGCAAAACCCTCAGGCAGATCAAGCCGAGATCGTTTTACAAACCTTAAAGAAAAAACTTATTCCATGTGTTTTTACCACGATCACAACCATTGTCGCCTTTGGTTCACTGACGGTAAGCGACATCCGACCGGTTATTGAATTTGGTTGGATGATGAGCATAGGGGTGAGTTTAGCGTTTGTTTTGGTGTTTACTTTATTCCCCATTATGGTGATGTTTTTCAAACCAGGCCGGCCGGTGAATCAGCATAATGTCACCAAACAATTAGCGCTTGGTTTTGCTAATCGGTTGCTGGGGAATAAAAACAAAATTTTCGTTTTTTATAGTGTGTTGTTTGCTCTTAGCTTAGTTGGAATTAATCAACTGACGGTCGAAAATCGCTTTATTGACTACTTTAAAAAAGATACTGAAATATATCAGGGGATGATGCTTATTGATCAAAAGCTCGGTGGTACCACTCCTTTAGATGTGTTAATTGATGCACCCACAGTCAAAGAAGAAACCGACACGGTGATCGGCGAAGAAGAGGAAGAAGAGCTGTTTGCTGAACTTGGTCTTGATGATGACGACTTTACCGAATTTGAACAACCCCAAGAAACCGAGCTCAATGGTTATTGGTTTAACGTGCACCAAATTAATAACATTGCCAACTATCACCAATACCTTGATGGGCTCTCACAAACCGGCAAAGTGATGTCGTTAATGTCGGGGATGAGCTTAATCAATCAAGTCGAACCGAACAGTAAAAAAGATGACTTTACCTTAGCTATTTTATATTCAAAGCTGCCACAGCAAGTCAAAGATATTATTCTTTCACCCTATATATCGGCTGATGGCGATCAAATCCGCTTTAGTATTCGGGTCTTTGAAAGCGATAAGGCGTTAAAGCGCAGCGAATTATTAGGCCAAATTCAACAAGGGTTAACCAGTCAATTTCAATTACAACCAGAACAAATAAGCTTTACAGGGATGTTAGTCTTGTACAATAACATGCTACAAAGCCTGTTTGATTCACAAATAAAAACATTAGGGATTGTGTTTTTTTGTATTTTAATGATGTTTATCATCATGTATAAAAATGTGTTGTTAGCGACCATTACGCTCGTTCCCAATGTGATCTCAGCGTTGTTGGTATTAGGGATCATGGGCTTAGCAAATGTACCACTGGATATTATGACCATCACCATTGCGGCCATTTGTATTGGTATTGCGGTGGATAATTCAATTCATTATGTCCACCGCTTTCAGCTAGAGTATCAACAATGTCAGGACTACCAACAAGCGATGCTCAACTCACATGCCAGCATTGGTCGGGCAATGTATTATACCTCGATAACCATTACCCTAGGTTTTAGTATCTTAATGTTTTCTAATTTTATCCCATCAGTCTATTTTGGCGTGTTAACCGGCTTTTCAATGCTGGTGGCTTTATTGGCTAATTTATCCTTACTGCCGTTACTGTTGATTCAGTTTAAACCGTTTAAAACGCTTTAATAGCAAAAGCTAAAACTAAAATATAGCCCCGTCCTAATAAAGTTAGAATTCACATTTTTCAGCCATCCGTTTTTTAATTAAAGCAGATACGGCAACTTGTTCTTTTTGCTCATCAAGGTATCGTGGCGGAAGTGGTTTTAATGCCAGTAGATATTCGCCCTGAGCAAAGTCTTGTTGCTTGATGGTGTGCAAGTCAGCGTTTTCGATAAACACTGGACTAATCACCGAAACCGATAGTTCGGGCATAATATGTTCTAGGACGGCGACTGTCCCTAAGTGAGCATCACTATGAAATGAGCCATTTAAGTGAACGATTTGTGCCTTGGGGTTAGCCACTATTGCCTGTTGAATAGATTCTGCCATAGTGGTGTCTCTTAGCAGTTGGGCTGCGTAAGTATTTTGCATTCGTTGTTGTTGTTTTTCACTTAGCTGACCGTGTTTGGAGCCCGCATCTTGTAAAAATTGGAAGAACTTATCTTTATACTTCTTTATCTCTAAATTAAGCTTTTGGCTTGACCAAGCGCGTTGTTCTTGGGGTATTTTATTCAGTACTTCAATTCCTTGTTGCCCGACACAGCGCACATGCATTATCGGGGCATTTGCGGCAATTACCGGTAGGTTGTGGTCTTTGGCAAATTCAACCAACGGGCGATAAGAGCTTTTATAATTTTCCCAAGCTTCGCCTTCTTTAATTAAAGTTTCTTCACCATATTTAGCGTTTAAATAGCCATTTAATACGCTTTGATGAGGGCGAGAAAATTGTTCTAAAGATAACACTAAATTTGGGTTTTGTTGATATAGAGCTTGAAATAATTGCATCTGTAATAAATGCGCACCAGGGTGGGTGTGATGTTCACCGATAAAAATCACATCTTGATCAGCTAAAGCTTTAGCGGTTTGTGCTACTGAAACAGAAGCCCTGCTTTGACTATCAATTAATTGGTAGTCATAAAGTGATTGTAATGAGCTTGAGGGAGCCAATGATAAAGTGGTGCAAGCCGATAGCATCAGTTGCGCCCCTAACGCCACGGCTATCATCTTTTTATGCTTCATTTTTTGTCCTAGGTTATTGTTATATATGTATAAAACAGACCTAAAACAAAAAGCCTGCTTACTTAGCCATTAATGTTTAGTATGGAGAAATTAATGGTTAAGGTAAACAGCCAATTCAACTAACTTATTCTTTGTCGACAACGACTTACAAACTGATCTGTTTTACGCGCTGCTTTACTTGAGTAGCGCTGATATTGTTTTAGCCAGGCGCGGGCTTTGGGGTATTCAAAACTCAGTAGCGCCAAACCTAGTGGAATAAACAAAATGGCAGGTCCTGGTAACACAATAAATACGATGCCTATCAATAACAGTACGGCGCCTAATGCCGTATATAGTTTGGTTTTTAAATGCCTCATTACTACGTCCTATACTTCCTAATGGTAAAATGTAAAACCTTTCGCGAAAATGCTGGTCGGGTTAATCATATTTAGCAAATATCATTCCAGATATTAAAGTTTTTATATTTCAGGTGTTTACCTGTTTTGCGGGCGGTAGTAAAGCAACCAATTAGGGCTTAATGGTTACTATTTGGTTAAATTGACCAAGCCGTTATTGGGTTTTCATGTTTATATTCGCCGTGTTCTGTCTTTACGTAGTCATTGAACTAAACTTAAAAAAGACACGGATTGTCTTATTGATAAAGGAATATCAGATGAACATTACCTACCTCGTTTTTGCGCCTGTTTTATTGTACTTTTCGTTGTTTGGTTGCTGGGCAAAAACCAAGCATCCATTGCTCCAACATGCCAAAATTTGGCAACACAACTTAGACCTAAGTCAGTACTTGGTCAGTGAAAAATACGATGGCGTAAGAGCACGTTGGACCGGACAAAAACTTATATCTCGAAATGGCAACGAATTTTTAGCGCCGAAATGGTTTATTGCTAAGTTCCCTAAGGTCGCGCTCGATGGCGAACTTTGGGCGGGCAGAGGTAAATTTGAACAAACATTGAGCATCGTTAAACAATCGTCAAGCATTAACAACCGCAGTGAGTTGCGTTGGCGGCAGTTGCAATTTATGGTTTTTGACCTACCTGATCATCAAGGTCATTTTAGCCAACGGTTAGAGCAAATGAGGTCATTAATAAGTCACGCGAATTCGCCTTATTTAACCTTGATCCCACAAAGTAAGATTAAAGATAAAGCAGATTTAATGGCATTACTAGAGCAGGTCGTTGGTGGTGGCGGTGAAGGTTTAATGCTGCACTATCAATATGGCTATTACGAATATGGTCGCAGCAGTAACATATTCAAATTAAAGCCCTTTGATGATGGGGATGGCGTTGTAACAGAGCATCACCAGGGGAAGGGCAAGTTCAGTGGTATGTTAGGGTCGTTAACCATTAGGTTAAGTGATGGCCAGCAAATTAAAATTGGAAGTGGCTTTAGTCAACAAGAGCGAGAAAGTCCACCGCCGATAGGCGCAGTTATTCGATTTAAATACTTTGGTAAAACCGCAAAAGGTAAGCCTAGATTTGCCAGTTATATAGGATTGGCTATTACGCCTTAGACATTCATCTGGAAATTACACCGCCAGCCAAGTACATTACCTAGTGTATATGGGCGGTTTTAGAAATGGGTATTTAAGGACACGGTATGGCAGTTGAGTTATGGCTATCTTTGGTTTTAATTTGTATTTTGGGCGCCTTATCGCCGGGTCCAAGCCTTGCTTTGGTGATTCGCTATACGATCTGTGCCGGTTCTAATATTGGCTTCTATAGCGCTATTAGCCATGGCGTGGCAATTACCTTATACGCGGCGATTGCCGTTACTGGGATTGGGCTAGTGATCGTGCAATCACCTCTGATCTTTAAATGGGTTCAATATAGTGGTGCCGCATTTCTAGTGTATTTGGCATTTAAGGCTCTTACCAGTAAGGCCAGTACATTGACCATAGCTACAACAATCAAGGAACATAACATTAATGCCGTGACCGCTATTCGAGATGGTTTTTTAATTGCGTTTTTAAACCCTAAAATAGCGATTTTCTTTTTAGCTTTATTTAGTCAATTTGTTGATATTGATGCTCATTTAAGTCAAAAAATATTGCTGGTTTTAACCGTCGGCTGTATCGATACTCTATGGTATGTACTCGTGGCATACGGTTTATCAAGGGGCCCAGTGCTTGAGCGGCTAAAAAGTCAGAGTTATATTATTGACCGGATCACCGCTGTCGTACTGATCTTTTTAGCCTTTAGAGTTGTGCTAAGTTAAATTTAGCTACTCTGATGGTATTTAAAAATAAGGATTTTTAAACCTTTACCAGGCATAGACTCTTGGTAAACGTCAGGCGGTGATAATTGCTCAATAAATTCACATTGTGGGCACTCTTGCTCTATCATCTGATAGATAAATTCTTCGCTTAAGTCCGGAGAATTAAGACACAACATTAACAAACCTTGATCATGCATAAGTTTAGGTAAACGACGAATGATTTTAGGGTAATCTCTTTTCACATCGACACTGCCTTTTTGAAATGACGGTGGATCACAAATTAATAAATCGTAAGGCCCGTGTTTGATTAATCGACTGTAGGATTTGAATATATCGACGCCTTCAAAGACTACTTTTGCCAGGTCATGCTGATTTAATCGGTGATTATCACGTCCTTTCGCTAATGGTGCCTTACTGATGTCAATATTGACTACTTTACTCGCACCACCGTCAACTGCTGCAACCGAAAAGGCACAGGTATAGGCAAATAAATTTAACACATTGCGACCATGGGCGTGTTGTTGTACCCACTGGCGACCATTTCGCATATCTAAAAATAAGCCGCTGTTTTGAGCTTTCCCCAGTTGTAACTGATAATTTAGCCCCCACTCTTTGACCACCAGGGCATCAATATTCTCACCCCAAACGACCTCAAGAGGTGCCTTATGGCGACAACGATATTGCAGTTGAATACTTTTACAGTGAGGTAATTTCTGACGTAATTGCTCGCTCACTTGGGCGATAAAATCATCGCTCTCTTCTTTGTATAGCGTTATTAGGGCGACAGGAGGTAACCAGTCGATGCAGACATGCTCTAAGCCAGTATACGCATGACCACGACCATGAAACAGGCGGTGGCATTCGAGCAATTCTTGCTGATTGTAGGGATGTAAAGGAATATTAGACATGAGAAAGCGTTAATCGGTGATATTTAATCGCAGTTTATCACAGCGACAAAAAAGCCCAAAGCTTAGGCTTTGGGCTTTATCAAGCAAATATGGTTGTTTTGTTAGTTAAGCTTATTTATCTTGCTTAAAGGCAAATAGATTAGCCAATCAGGGCATGACCAAAGTAAATTTTTGCCACCGTATTGATAAAAATCACCAACAACACCACAGGAATAATTGTGCCTAAAGAAAAATCAACGTACTTAGCTAAAAAGCTATTGGCAAAGCCTGGGTTTCCTGCACTTAATTCGGCATGTAAATTTTGCTTTTTCCAACGGTAACTGACAAATAAACAAAGCAGTAGACCGTTTAACGGTAAAATGGTGTCGTAGAAAATATCGTAAATCACATCAAATAGTGACTTAGTTTTGCCACCGCCATAGCTGGTAAATTCGGTTAGCCACGGCACCAAGCCAAACGAAATAATACAAAGTACGGTTAAAACTCCGGCCGTTGCCAAGATGATTTTCAATGATTTCGATCGGCTAACCTTCTTTTCATCCATCACATAAGCGACCGGTACTTCTAATATTGATACCAGAGAAGTGATGGCGGCAAAAAATACCAATAAAAAGAAAACAGAAGCAATAGCACTTGCCAAGAAATAACCGACGGTTGCTTGTAATGCGAGAAATATTTTTGGTAAGAAAACAAATATCATCGAGACAGAACTGTCACTTAATTCGTTAGGATTCACATTTTGGTTAAATGAAAAAATTGCGGGCAACACCATTAACCCGGCAATAAAAGCGACCGAGGTATCGGTTATGGCTACCAATCTGGCAGAACTTGGGATGTTTGCTTTTTTGCTAATATAAGAACCGTAAGTAATCAAGATCCCCATACCTAAAGATAATGAGAAAAAGGCTTGAGACAAGGCACCATTCACCACTGAGGCATTAATTTTGCTGACCTCAGGGATTAAATAAAATTTTAAACCCGCAAACGCATTATCTAAGGTAAGTACGAAAATAACCAATAACAGCAACATAACGAACAACGCCGGCATCATGACTCTGGCTGCTCGTTCGATACCGTCTTTAACCCCCATTTTTAAAATGATCCCGACAATAAATGCCACCGCGACCAAGGCAGAAAATAAATACGTTGGGTTATTAATGATCTCGGAAAAGCCATTAGGGCTGGCAAGGTAGTCAAGATTCCCCATCATGGCTGAGGCTAAATAAATGAAAATCCATACGGTGATGACAGAGTAAAATACCCCAATCATAAATGGGGTAATAACCCCAAGTAAGCCCGCAAGGCGCCATTTCGCATCGTTATTCGTCAGCGATGAATAAGCGCCAACTGGGTTAGACGCTGTTTTACGGCCAATGGCCATCTCAGCAATCATGACCGGTAAACAGATGGCAAAAACAAAAATCGCGTACATTAACAAGAATGCGCCACCACCATTTTTAGCCGCATTTACGGGAAAGCCTACTATGTTACCAATACCGACAGCAGAACCTGCCGCGGCCAAAATAAAGCCAAGTTTGGAGCTAAAGTGCTCTCTTGGTGCATTCATATAAATTCCTAATTAATTACGTACGTATTTTTGCAAGCATGAGCACAAATGTCCGGTGTGCTTATGGCTACATATTATTATTTTTATTTATAGCCATCCTTCAAAGTCGCAACAGATAACAAAGATCACGTCAGTTGAGTCTGGTCAAAAAGACATAACTCAATTTTAGAAGAACGGCTGACTTTCATATTTTTGAAAGTATTATCATCTGATGCTAGCAAGGATTTAATTAAATGTCTTGTAACGAATTAGGAAAAGATGTGTTCACTCGTAACTTGTTACTAAAGCTTTTCAAAAGAGAGGGTTACAGTACCAACATGAAGGCCAAATTTGTATATTTTAGCAACGTTTAACATATGGTTTTGGTCAATTAACACCATAGTGTCGTCAAAGTTTACGTTTATCGTACTTTCGTCCATTTTTAGGGCTAAGGTGTATTGCCATTTTAACACCGAACCCGCTTGTGTCCCTTCGGCGATGCCAACAACATCGTCGGCTTTGCCTTGATAGGTGTTTTCACTTTGCTTGGTGATAATCCACTGGCGGAACTGTTTTTCGCCATCATCAAAGATAAAATATTCATCCAAGGTACCGATATCATTTTCCCAACGAGCCTCAATATCAACAACAAACTTACGTTGAATATCGTCGCTGAAGTCACTGACCATACCGTACCCGCGTAGTTTGCCATTGAAAAATTGTTCCAAGACTAATTTAGGTTCGCTGCCTTGATATTGCTTGATGTCACTAGAACAGCCTGATAAAGCCAAAACAGCAATAACAACGAGATGCGGGGTTCGAAACCATGAAAACATGTTTATTTCCTTTTTTGTCCGGTTAGTTTAGCCATCAGTTTTGGTCGGGTACTTTTATCTGACAGCCAAATCGCTAAAAACTGCTGCAATTGTACGGATGCTGGGAACTGATGAATTTGTTGTTGATTGTGGTACAAAATACCTTGGTTTTCAGCGGTGAGCTCCACCGCTAAGGTGTCGCCGTCTTTGATGTCTGGAAAGATAGATGACAAAGCGTTAAGCCATGATTCGCTGTTGGGGTGGTCAAAAGCCATTTGCTGCCATTGGTTTTCTGTTTCTTCAACAAGATCTTGTTTCGAAATGTCAATTTTATAGTTTATTTCAAGCTTGAGTGGGCCTTGAATTTGGTCAAATGTACCATTTGGGGTGAAAAGCTTAGCCAGATAAATATCCCAAAAGAGGATAGACAATTGAGCTTCACCAACTTTTTGCCACTGTTGTTTTTGCCATTGTTGATTGGTGCTGTTAACTGGACTCGTGGACTTAATCGAGTTAGTGGCGTTGGCATAGGCAACAGTTAGGAGCAACAAACTGACCAGTAAAGATTTAATAACGTTGGATAAGTAGAACATTAAAACCTCCTATGTAAATACTTTGCCAATGGTAAACAACCCAACCAAAACACCATAAATGCGCCGGTATAACTCGCGTCGTCCCAGTTTATCTGAACCCCATTTAACTTTTGTGCCGCCAAGTAACTAAGTGGTCCTGAGATTACCGACAACAAAGCTAATTGATAATATCGCCAGTTAAATGTTTTGAATAAGGTTAAAGTAAAAAAACTGAATGCGAGCCATAACACCACCAAGGCGTAACTTGGTAATATCGCCGAGTTAAACTGCATCCAAAGTAAATTGACTAAAATAAAATCTGTACATAAACCAACACCCGCAAGTATAGCAAGATAGGGCCAGTGCTTGAGTTGTTCTCGTCTAATCACAACCCAACAAATTAATACTAGGGTGGCCAAGGGAATGTTTTTAATCGCCACACAAACAAGCCAGACAACATTAAATAGGGTGCCGTTAAAAATTAGCCCCTGGGTGAAGGCAGACGATGATGAAGGGTTATTACTGAACATATTAACTCAAACTTATGGACTTGACGTAAATACGCTTGCTAATAAATTTAAGTTCACTCTGGCGCATTTGCCAGAATAATTAGACGAAAGAACTGTATCTTGTGAATGAACCTCTGATGACTCTTTGTGATCGGTAAAAGGTTAATCCCTTTGGTATAACGTTTCGCTATCTTGTTTGCGTGTATAGTCTTTCAATACCACTTTTAAGGCAGCAATAGCGGTGTCTGTTGCAATGTTATTTTCTTCAAGCAGTTGAATTAGGTCAACGGCAAGTTTTATATGGTCGGGGGCTTGTTTTAGGCTCATGGTGGCATTGGCATCAGTGATTTCAATAGCATCACTTTAAATTTGCGCCCGTTTAAAAGCAAGAATTACCTGCATGCGCTGCTGCGAAGAGGTGAGCAATACCGTTAGAAGATGTCTCGCCTTATGGCGAACTGGCAAGCAATTCATTGTTTGGCCATTGCCCTTAATGTCTCTCTTTTTTGGCGCTTTTTGCCATTTGTACTTTGTTAACCTTGTTTCATATTTTCAGGTTAATCAGGGCTATAAGTGTTGTGCTTGTTGGGTTTCATGCATTTTTGTAAATTTGTCTTAAACTTACTTGCAATTAACCTGACTCTTTAATGTGTATCATTTATATGCTTAAACCTCTTGTTTTACTCCCAATCTTTACCCTGTTATTGGCGTGTGTAAGCACCATTAAACCTAATGACGCCGATGTTTTGGACATTGAAACAATTGATGCACGTATAACCGCATCAGAGCAACGTTTAGCATCGATAATTACCGCCAATTGCCAATTTGATGAAAGTAAAATGAGTGATGGGGTCGCGACAAAAGTCAAAAGCGAATTACAAGAAACCTTAACGCCAGTCCAACCCAGTACGAATATGCCCGCTGCGTTGGTATTACAAACACCACCTTGTGAACCTAAGGGTAGCGACAAGCAACACTCTATTGGTACTTTGGATAAAATTTTAATCGGTGAAGTCGAGAAGATTTTTTTTATTAAAGAGCAGTTAAACTTTGATGCTCGCATAGATTCTGGCGCAGTAAGTTCATCCCTTGGTGTTTATCATCTCACGCGGTTTGAACGAGATGGTGAGAAGTGGGTTCGCTTTACCCTAGAAAGCGCCGATACATCGACGACTTACGAATACCCAATCACCCGAATGATAAAAATTGTTCAACAAAAAGGGGCGCCGGTTGATAATCGACCGGTGATTGAAATGCAATTTAGCTTTGGTAATAAGAATTATGTCTCCAACTTTAATCTAGCCGATCGCAGTCACCTAGAATATCAAGTGCTTATTGGACGTGAGTTTTTAAAAGATATAGCCATTATTGATGTCAGCCAGAAGTACGTGCTAGGGAGCAATTAAATATGAGCTCAAGAACGCCTTTCTTTTTGCTGGTATTAACCTTAATTGTTATTGGCTGCAGTAGCATTTATTATCGCCATGTTGAAAACGGGGTGCCTCTAAGTGCAGGAGAACAAATAGATATTTGGCAAGTTGAAGCCACTATCGAGTTTATCGGAAAAAACAAACCTGTGAGCGCTCGCCTTACTTTACCGCAAGACCCAAATTATGAGTTAGTTAACGAATTTACTGCATCACCTGCTTATGGGGTGCAGGTCAATCGTAGCGATAGCCAAGCCGATGTAACATGGAGTAAGCGACAGGTGTTTGGTCCGCAAACCCTTTATTACCAAGCCTCCTATAAAATGGCCAAAAACATTAAAGATGAGCCCGCACCACCTGAAATGTTGCAAGAGCAACAAAATTTAGCCGTTATTTCGGAGCCATATAAAAGCTCGTTTGAAGTCATTTTACGCGACGCCTATGACGCTTCTGGCAGTGATGCTTTTTTGGTGATCCAAGTCTTAAATACAATCAATTCAGACAATCAAAATGTTGCGCTATTGTCCTCAACCTACACCAAGTCTGAGATTTTCAGTCAAATAATGCAGATGGCCAATATTGCAACTAAACAAGTTAAAGGCCTCGTGCTAGAAGATGGGCGACGTAAACAGCAGTTGGTGCCATTGGTCAAGATTTATCTGAATGACGAATGGCAAATGATCAATGTTGAGGCACCTTCGCAACAGAATGAATTTCCAATCATTGTCTGGCAAGAAGATGCGCCGGCGTTATTGGATGTGGTGGGAGGCAGTCAATCGAGAGTTTCATTTTCTATTGCCAAAAGCACTCGCAGTGCGTTAGAGGAAGCGCAAACAGCAGCGATTAATAATGAGGCTTCGGATATCGATTTATACTCCTTACCCATTGCTGAGCAAAACATGTTTAAAGGGATTTTACTGTTGCCTATAGGGGCCTTAGTCGTGGTGTTTTTACGCATCATTGTGGGACTAAAATGCAGTGGTACCTTTATGCCAATTCTTATCGCCTCTTCGTTTATCCAAACCGAGTTAGTGAATGGCTTGGTTGGTTTTGTGTTGATTGTCTCGATAGGCTTGTTGATTCGATCATACCTTTCACATCTAAATTTATTGCTGGTATCTCGAATATCGACGGTGGTTATTGTGGTCATTGGGATCATTTTATTGTCTACCGTATTGGCTTTTCGTTTGGGTTTGACCGAAGCCTTAACCATAACGTTTTTCCCGATGATCATTATGGCTTGGACTATCGAGCGCATGTCAATTTTATGGGAAGAAGAGGGCGGTCGGGAAGTCCTTGTGCAAGGTTCTGGCTCTTTAATTGTTGCGGTTATCGCCTATACCTTGATGGATAACAGTTTAATTCGGCACTGGGTTTTCAACTTTTTAGGCGTACATTTATTGATCTTATCGGCTATTTTATTGATGGGACAATACACTGGGTATCGCTTGCTTGAGCTGTATCGTTTTAAACCCATGGATGAGGATTAGGGGGGACTATGTTTCAAATTGCCAATCCCTTTAACCTTAAAAAACGTGGCATTATGGGAATGAATCGGCGAAATTTTTCCTATATTGGTCGCTACAATGATCGAGCCTTATTTCCTAATGTCGATGATAAATTGAAAACCAAAAAATTGGCCATTGAAAATAATATTGCGGTGCCTGATTTGATAGGGGTGATTAAATATCAACACGATGTCGATAAAGTCTTTGCTCTGCTTGAGGGCTATAGTGGGTTTTGTATTAAACCGGCTAAAGGAAGTGGTGGTAAGGGGATTTTAGTGATTTTACACACCGATGCGCAAGGCTATCAAAAAGCCAGTGGTGAGTATGTCTCAAAAGAAGAAATAGTGCGTCATATTTCCAATATTTTGGCGGGGTTATTTAGTTTAGGTGGCGCTGCCGATGTTGCTGTTATAGAAGCGCTGATAGAGTTTGATCCGGCTTTTAAAGGCTTAAGTCATGAAGGCGTGCCCGATATTCGACTTATTGTTTTTCACGGGTATCCGATGATGTCGATGCTCAGGTTGGCCACTCATGCCAGTGATGGTAAGGCCAACTTACATCAAGGGGCCGTCGGTGTTGGGATTAACATTGCAACGGGAGTCGCCAAAAGGGCGGTTCAATATGACAGACCCATTGAATATCACCCTGATACCAACGAAAAACTCGCTAATATTTCAATTGCCAATTGGGATCAGTTATTACATCTAAGCGCCGGTTGTTATGAAATGTCAGGTTTAGCCTATTTAGGAGCCGATCTGGTGTTAGACAAAAATCGAGGCCCCTTAGTGCTTGAACTTAATGCCCGCCCTGGCTTAGCCATTCAAATTGCCAATGGTATGGGCATGTTGCCAAGGCTAAGGCAAATCGAAAAGCTTGACCGGCGCAGGCAAACCATAGAAAGCCGAGTGCAATATGCGAAAAGCCATTTTAACGATTAAACGAGTACTGTTGGTTGGGCTACTCATTTCTTGTACGAGTAGCGCCAATGAAGCCACCCTTAAACAGTTTTGGCTACAGGATATAGAAGCGAGTTGTCAGCAGGTTGTCAATCAAGTCGAACAGTTTTACCGTCATTATCAGGTATTGTCGGACACATCATTTAGCAAACAATTTCAATGGTTTGAACAAGGCCTGTTGCAAGCTCATAATGCACTTTTTAGCAGTTATTTAGTCGCCGACGTAGTCCCTGACTTGAACCAAGCAAATGCAGGCAAAGCCTGCCAACCAAGGCTGATTTCGAGCATTGATACGGTGCTTGCTTCAACCGCCTTAGCCAATTTACTCAAACATACCCAAGATGATAGCAAGTCGCTGATCGAACAAAGGGTGTGGGATAAATATGCGACCTTACACCAACAATTAACTCAGCCCAATTACCTTTCGTTAAAAGCAAAAGCGAAAGTTGCAGGCGATGCATTTCGACAAACCACAACGCAAAAGCCAATCGGTCAATTCGACTTACCGCAACACTGTCAGCAAGGTTTAGATGAGAGCCAGCAGTCCCTTTTTAGTCTGATAGACGGGCGTCTTCGCGGGCAATTGAGTAGCAGTCGCTATCGTGCTTTAGTGGATCATGCGTTAAATAGCGCTTGTCGAAAGCTGGCTTTTAGTCAATATCAAAGCCGCCATTTAGAGCAAAACCAAGCGAACTTACTCACCTTCATCGCGATACAAACACAAAGGGCTCAAGCCCTAGGTTTTCATAATTTTGCCGAGTTTTCTTTGCAAAACACCTCGTTTGGTTCGATATCACAGGTTGATCAATTGTTAAAAAATCTAGTAAAACAATTGCCACAGGCTAAAGCCCCTTGGGATGCAAACTTTCAACAGGACCAACCTGCTGTGAAAGCCAAAACCAAAACCAAACTGGCTATTAGCCCGGCGCTAGCGATCAGCGGTTTGTTTTGGCTCTTAGATAGTCAATTTAATTTACAAGTATCCGCGCTAGAGCAACCAACATGGCACCCATCTGTAGATGCATACCAGCTGAAACGTGGTGACAAGGTGTTAGGGCATTTTTATTTAGACTTATACCCTAGGCCAGGGAAATACCCCAAGAATAGGCATAGAGCGTTGCAAAGGGGCATTCATCATATTCAACTACCAAGCAGTGCGTTAATTTTAAACTTACCTGAAAAAAGCTGGCGTCAACGTCATTTAAAGTCATTGTTTCATGAGTTTGGCCACTTGTTGCACAACTTGTTAGCGGTGAGTGATTATCACATTGTTGCGGGTATTAGTTTGGAAAATGACTTAATTGAAATGCCAGCCAAATGGTTTGAGTGGTTGAGCTTTTCAGAGTCATTACAAAAACAAATGTTCAATAAGGTGATTGTTGAAAATGCGCTAGATAGCCAAAGTGAGGTGTTTCGGATGCGGCTTTATCGGGCCGCGATGGCGTTGCATTATTTTGCCACCCCAGCTAGCAAACAAAATATCGAAAACATTAATGCTAAATTGGCCTCGTTATATTGGGGCCACGATTATGCGAAAGGGGCATCAAGTCAATACTCTTTTAGCCATTTAGCGACCTATGGGCCTCGGTATTATAATTATATTTGGTCTGAAATGATGGCCAAGCGCTTGCTTGATGATTATTACCAAAAACGTTTTTCAGGAACCGATTTTTTTAATGCCATTCTAAGCAACGGTGGGCAAGTGGATATTTACCATATGTTGTCTCACCTGTATCAATGCACTCTCACCCCATCGGATATATTAGTATGGATAGCCAATGAAAAATCTCTTTAATCTTAACGGTTGGTTGCACCTATGCTTATTCGCTGGTGTGGTTTTTGGGCTTAGCGTTGGTGCTCAGTCTGACCACAATAAAACCCGCACCCCAGATAACGTATCAACCGTTTCCTCTGCATTAAACATTCCCGTTCTAGAACAAAGCACTGTGGCCAGTCAAATTAAGCAGACTTTTGAGCGTAATCTTTTTCAGTTACCGCCACGCATTCAAGGCCATTTTGGCATTCGCATGTATCGGATCAGTGGTGATGACAAATATTTAGCCTCGGCTTTATACGATTATTACGTAGTGTCTGATCGACTGCATGCCATACACAAACAGTTAAACAGCCCGAATTACATCGCTGAAAAATCAAAACAGTTGGCTGAAGAGCTGAGTAAAGGTAAACGCGGTCAACGCCGAAAAGCGGCGATTAAGAGCTATCCAGAGTTTATTTTTTATGCCGATGAACTGCTACGATATGCTTCACGTCTTGATGCATTTGGGGGCAAAATACCTGCTGAATTTATAACGACGTTAAAGCAATACGATTTTTTACCCGCTTTAACCGATAAAGCGATGATTCGTGCATGGGCTGCTCAGCTGGCGAATTATGTCTACTGGCTAAAACAATTAGGAATAGCCGATTATACCAAACAGTATAAGATAGCGTTTATGCAAGCTTACCCAGATACTGAAGACCGAAACCTGTCAAAATGGCATTTTCGTAATAAATTGTATGGTCTTACCCACTTTGTTTTTGCCGCGTCTCGTTATTACCAGCAACATGTGTCGGAACAAGAGTTTGGTTGGATTTTACGTTACTTTGAGCAACACCAAGCACGAATATTTAAGCAGGCTACCGATGATATTATTGCCGAAGTGGGCTTGAGCTTTTTATTGATGAAAAAAATGAACCACCCTTTAGTGGAAAAATCGAAACAACGCCTTATCCAATCATTTGATCAGCAAGCTGGAATGATCCCCTCGGTTTCAGGTTCCACAGAATTGGCAACGGGCGAGCATCGTAATGTTTTAGCTTATATGTTGCTATCTTGGCCTGAAACGCTCCATCAGGGGCCTTATTTTGCTCAAATTGATGCGATCAAAAAAGAGCTGCCAAGGCAGAGTTTTGAACAATCTAACCAAACGAGAGAGGGAAACTAGTATATGTCTATCAGGCAACAAAAGATGACGTTTAGCAACCGTGTACGGCTTATGCTGATGAGTCTATTCGCCTTAGCTTCTGCTTATTTACCTTTGCAGGCTAGAACCGCATCTTTGCAAGAGGGTAACGATATGGATAGTAAGTATCGTCAAGCGGCTAACGTAATCCGAACAAAATACGACCACAACTTTATAAAACTATCAACTTCTGCGCAAAATCATTATGCCGTTAGGATGTACCGATTAACCGGCGAAGATTATTACGCCCAACAGTCTGGGCATGAAATTTTTCAAATTCACGATCGGTTAAATCATTATCTAAAACATATCAACGATGTAAACTGGCGCCAACAACAAGCACAGAAAATGATCGATTTATTACCCAAAACCCCAAGAGGCAAGTTGCGCAAACAAGCTTTTAGCGATACTGGGGATAAGCGGTTTATTCTGCACCTGTTGTACCAATTGGCTAAATTAAAAGAGTATGGATTAAAGCACCCTGGTCATGATGTTTTTATGCCTTATTTAACCGAGGCAAAGTTAGATCGACTGTTATTTCGGCCAGACTTTATAAAAGCCTATGCCGCCCAAGTCGCAAACTATGTCTATTGGTTAAAAAGCCTTGATATTGTTGATTGGCGTGAACAGATCAGGCCGGCGTTTGCGCGCGCATACCCTGATCATCAAGATGCAACTTTATCTGCCAGTGCATTTAACAATAAGCTTTATGGTTTAACTCATATTATTCTTGCTGACAGTCATTATTATCAGCGCCCAGTTGATGCCAGCGACCATCAATGGATATTAGACTACTTCTTGCTTGTGTTGCCACGAATTGCGAGTGATTCGAAACCCGATATACATGCTGAAATCGGTTTGTGCTTTTTGTTAACACAACAAAAGCAGTCGCCAGTGTTGGCTAAAATGCAAACTTTGATTTATGATGCCATCGACTGGCAAAAACAGATGGTGTTATCAACTAAAGGCAGCGATAGGCTAAGTTTAGGTGAGCATCGAAACGTTTTAGCCTACGCCTTATTGAACTGGCCAGAAACCTTATATCAAGGCCCATATTTACAGAAAAAGTCGCCGTTAAAACAGTCTTTGCCCCTAGTTTATCAATAATGAATGCTCATCAACCATGAGTTGCTAAACCTATGTGGTGA
Organism: Thalassotalea sp. 273M-4; assembly: GCF_041410465.1. Lineage (NCBI taxonomy): Bacteria > Pseudomonadati > Pseudomonadota > Gammaproteobacteria > Alteromonadales > Colwelliaceae > Thalassotalea > Thalassotalea aquiviva. The sequence continues at coordinate 2,569,181 of NZ_CP166961.1, read as the reverse complement.
TCACTTAAGTACGTCCGTTATTTAATAAGCCTACTATGAATAGAAAAAAGAAAATCATCAGCAAACTAAAAGCGAAAGCAAAAAAGGCTAACGCTAAATTACAGAAGTCGAATAAACCTAAATACATATCTAAGGCTGAACGAGCAAAGGCAGAGCATGCTGAACTCGAGCAAGACAGCGAAAACCCTAAAGAGTAGGGTGAATTTTTTTATTTAACGGGAAATCGTCAAACTATATTAAGCCCTCGTTTCGTCTGTTTTCACTGTCGCCTTGGCTTTGTCTTAATTGGCTGTTTTTTAAGTTTTATTTTTATTTTCTAAATAGGATTAAGATTTTTACAGCTGGTTTTTGTTGTTTCATTGAGTGGGAAATAATAACCCCGTTTGACCCAAACGACGGTCAAAGTCAGACTCAAAGCTGGTTTTTCCTGCGTTCTCGATCATAGTTATAGCCAATCAATCTCAGTTAACTTGATAGGTGAATACTATGTATGAACTAATTTTATCTTTATTTGCAGGTTTTGTTGTTGGCGTTTTATTTTCCGTGCTGAAATTGCCAATTCCTGCTCCTCCTGTCTTATCTGGAGTATTAGGGATTGTCGGCGTGTATCTTGGTGGGGTGGCCTACTTGTGGATCATCGAGAAATTTTTTAGTGGCTAAAACGCCCTTTGCCATCAGTCATAAGAATAACTGTTGTGCTTTATTAGGTTAATCTTCGTTCGTTTAAATACCTTGTCGTGCTCTGATTCATCATTGGCCAAATCCTCTGGCTGATGATGAGCACGTTATCTTTTTGCCCGCCTAGCTGATTTTAATTTAGCTTATGCTTTGGTATTAATAATAACGCCTTGACGATTTGTTAATGGCTGTTTGTTAATCGAATGTATTGGTTTTGTTGTGGTTGGTTTTTGTTGTTGTTAAATCCGTGAAGGGTGACGGAAAATTGATCTATTCGAGTAAAAAAAGCATGGTTCCACGGTAAAATTAGGATAAAATTACAGTAATCAATAAACAGCCTAAGGAACGCCTTTATGTCAGTTCATGAACTTACACACCCCCTGGTAAAACACAAAATCAGCCTAATGCGCAGTGCTGATATGAGCACTAAAGATTTTCGTCAATTATCAGCAGAAGTGGGTAGTTTAATCACTTACGAAGCAACCAAAGACTTGGAATTGGAAGAGTTTCCAATGCAAGGTTGGAATGGCGAAATCACCGGTCAGCGCATTAAGGGTAAAAAAGTGACCGTTGTGCCTATTCTAAGAGCTGGTATTGGTATGCTTGATGGGGTATTAGAGTTAGTACCAAGTGCTAAGATCAGTGTCGTTGGTTTATACCGTGATGAGGAAACCTTAGAGCCGGTATCTTATTTTGAAAAACTGGCCTCAAATATTGATGAGCGAATAGCCTTAATTATTGACCCTATGTTAGCAACAGGTGGCTCAATGAACGCGACTATCGATATTCTTAAAAAAGCCGGCTGTACCGATATTCGTGCGTTGGTCTTGGTTGCTGCTCCTGAAGGTATTGAGAAAATGCAATCAGAGCATCCAGATGTCAAACTTTATACCGCCGCAATTGATAGCCACTTAAATGAAAATGGCTATATTATTCCAGGCTTAGGCGATGCCGGCGATAAAATATTTGGAACGAAATAAGTTCCCCCTAAAAAAGGTGCCATTTGGCACCTTTACTTTATCTTTAGTAACAATCTTTAAGTAGGAAAACTATGACTAACCCAACAAAACAAGGTGCAAGGACAGTTCTCGCTGGCTTGCAGATGCTTTTTGTCGCTTTCGGCGCCTTGGTACTTATGCCTCTAATCACCGGATTGGATCCGAGTGTTGCTTTATTTACAGCAGGTATTGGTACATTGGTATTTCAGTTTGTGACCAAACGACAAGTACCAATATTTTTGGCTTCATCATTTGCTTTTATCGCACCAATTACCTATTCGGTTCAAACATGGGGAATGGCTGCAGCCATGGGCTCACTATTTGCTGCCGGTGTGTTGTATATGGTGTTGGCGGCCATTGTCGCGGTTAAAGGCTCGGGCTTTTTACATAAAATCATGCCACCAGTGGTAACCGGCCCTATTATTATGGTTATTGGTTTAGCGCTAGCACCGTTAGCGGTAAATATGGCCATTGGTAAAACAGGTGATGCTTCTGCCGTATTATTCCCTTATACCGATGCATTGATTGTGTCGATGGCATCGTTATTAACAACATTACTCGTTGCCACCTTAGGCAAGGGGATCTTTAGATTACTGCCGATTATGTCAGGGGTGATTGTAGGGTATGTATTAGCCGCCTTTATGGGCATGTTAGATACTAGCGCTGTTAGCCAATCACAATGGTTTGCTATTCCTAACTTCACCGCTCCTGAATTTCATTTAGCCGCGATTTTGTTCATGTTACCGGTTGCCATTGCACCTGCGGTTGAGCATGTCGGAGATATCTTGGCTATCAGTAACGTAACGGGTAAAGACTACTTGAAAAAACCCGGTTTGCAACGCACTTTATTTGGTGACGGATTAGCCACATCGGTAGCCTCTTTATTTGGTGGACCACCTAACACCACATACTCAGAAGTGACTGGTGCGGTTATGTTAACGCGTATGTTTAACCCAATCATCATGGTTTGGGCTGCGCTATTTGCTATTGCACTTGCTTTTGTTGGTAAATTTGGGGTCGCACTGCAAACCATCCCAACCCCAGTGATGGGTGGTATCCTTATTTTATTATTTGGCTCTATTGCCGGTGTTGGCTTAAACATTTTGGTGAAAGCGCGCGTTGATATGGCAGCACAACGTAACTTAGTGATTGTCTCTACCACATTAGTGTTTGGTATTGGTGGGATGACCATTGGTAACGGTGACTACAATTTACAAGGTGTGAGTTTGTGTGGCGCGGTAGCAATTATCCTAAACTTATTATTGCCAAAAGAGGCTCAAGAAGAAGAGACTCTTAAACAAGAACAAGAAATTGTTGAAGATATTATTCATCACCAAAACTAATATGTTGTTCTAATCAAAATACAAAACCAGTACCAAGTACTGGTTTTTTTTTGTTTAAGCCAACGCTCATCAAGCGCTTTTAAGAGCGAACATTGGCAAAATATTAAGACAATAATTGGCCGGGTATTGCTTAACCTGAAGGCATTGCTAAGATTTCGCTAATCGACATATCTTGTTCAAATTTAATTAAGCCCGTTTGCTTTTTCATTCGAGCATAAACCGCCATCCTATCGGCCAGTTCATTGCCTTCAATATTCGCGTGGCCTCTAACATGGGTAATGATCAATTTATTTTTATGATCTTGATACAATGAAAAGCATTGTTTGATCACCTCTAAATTTTTAATCTCTTCACCTTTGCCACGGGTCCAACCTTTGGCCTTCCAACCCTTTGCCCATTTTGTTATGCAATCAATGGCGTATCTAGAGTCGGTCAATATTTCGATAGATTGATGCTGCTCCATGGAGGCTTTAGCGTAGCGCAATGCACATAAAAAACCGTTGAGCTCAGCGGTATTATTAGTCCCTTCAGGATTGTACAAACCATACCAAAGTTCACTGAGTTTGCCTTGTTGATAAATGGCTAAACCTGTTCCTGACTTGCCCGGATTGGGTGAACAAGCGCCATCGGAATATATTTTTAAGCTGGCTTTATTTTGGGAACTTTGCAAGTGTTTTTCTGATGCTTGTTTACTTGATTTTGCATTGCTCGACTTTGCACTGCTTGGCGTTGTTAACGCACGTTGACGTAACGCTTTGCTGTAGGTTGACGCAAATGCTGTTTCAGCCGCTTGTTTGTTGTCAAAGCCCATGTATTGCGCATCGTTTTGCCCCTGAGTATAGGACTTTACTTCAGACCAGTTATCAAAAACACCGGTCTTTCGTCCTTTCCAGACGACATAATATTTTTTACTCATGTTAAGTTCATGGTTTACGAGAGATGATGTCGTTAGGCTATCACATTCGAGAAGAATATGGGTATAAGGCAACATAAAAAGCAGGCCTTTTAGCTTAAAAAGTGTCTTTTAGGAAATGGGTGAAATAAAAAATTACACAACTTTATGTTTTTTTATTGCTCAGCACAGATATACTTTTAACGGTAGCGGTAAAATCAAAAGGGATATTATGCGATTATTTTTCAAAATATTGGGCGTCTTAGTTCTGTTGATGGTGGTAGCGGTTTTTATTGCCAGTCAGTTTATCAACAAAGACGCCATCATGAGCCAAGTGAGCGATCGAGTAAAACAGGTGTCGGGGCGCACACTATCGGTAGAAGGGCCACTTGATTTACAAATATTTCCTACCCTGAGCCTAGCATTAAATGACGCTAAATTAAGTAATGTTGCAGGCTCTAAATACCCGACGATGGCTGATATAGAGTTGGTTGAGATCCATATTCCTTGGCAGGCTTTATTGTCAAAAGAGCTTGAAGTTGAAAAATTTGTGGTTAAAAAACCGCATATTATCCTAGAAAAGAATCGCCAAGGTGAGGTTAACTGGCAATTGGTTAACCCTAACAATAGCGCCGATAATGATGTTCAATCAACGGTTACTAAACCAAATGTCACTCAATCCGCAACCTTACCAGACGGGTTTGATCTTAGGTTAGGGCAAGTGCAGATCATCGACGGTACAATATCGTATTTTGACCAAGTCAAAAACCAACAAACAAAACTTGAACAGGTGCAACTTGAAGTGCAACTAGAGTCTTTGCGACAGCCATTAAAGGTAACGGGGCAACTCGATTATATGGCTGAAACCTTTGATCTTGACTTGCGTTTGTCGACCTTGGCCAAGTTGTTGCAAAAACAACAGATAAGCACCGAAATTAAGCTCGAGTCGCAATTGGTATCTGGTCATTATAACGGTCTATTTTCGCCATTATCTGGTGAGCTCGAAGGGCATCTTGAAGCCACATCAGACTCTCTTAAAAATCTTTTACAATGGTTAAAAAAACCAATAACAGCAAAAGCCGAAGCGTTTAATCAAGCCAAGTTTAGTGCCCAAATTAAAGGTGATTCAGAGGCGGTTTCCTTTACCGACTTAAATGTGCTAATGGATAAATTAGCCATCCAAGGCGAGATGACTTTGCACCTGAGCAATATACCAAAGCTTGTTGCTAACTTTGATTTAGGTGAGCTTAATATAAACCCCTATTTACCCAGCGTTGAAGAAAAACCTGAGTCAGCCAGTGAAACTACACCCCCTAAAGAAAAGTCAAAACAGCCTATTCAATGGAGTGACAAGCCCATTGACTTAACGGGGTTATCTGCCTTGCAGGCAAACATTAAGCTGGACTCAACTTCGTTTCAATACCGAGATATAACCCTAGGAGAGAACTCAATAGAGGTAAATTTAAAACAGTCTATTTTAACTCTGCTGTTGACCCGCTTTAATGCATATCAAGGTAAAGGGGAGGGTAAAGTTGTGATTAATGCGGCCTCGAATCCTTATCGCTTTGACAGCCAATTTACATTGCGCGGTATTGATGCACAGCCATTATTAACCGACAGTATTGGCTTTGAGAGGTTAATGGGACGTGGCGATTTGAGCTGGTCTTTAACTTCAAGAGGCAACAGTCAAAAAGCGATTATTGAGCAACTGAATGGGCGCAGTGAGGTTTCACTAAGTGATGGAGCTGTAAAAGGGTTTAATTTAGCTGCGGTGGCTAAAAGTGCGAAAAGTTTATTAGCAGGGGATTTGAGCAAAGTAAATTTAGATGCTGATTTTAGTGATTCTGAAGCCACTGACTTTGCCGCTTTTTCTGGCTCATTTAGCCTTGTTAATGGGGTGGCAACAACTCAAGATATGAATTTGCTTAACCCCTTTATTCGGGTAAAAGGCGAAGGCGATATTAACTTACCGGCCACTAAACTCGATTTGCTGGTAACAGCCGAGTTGGTTGATTCGAGTAAAGGCCAAAATGCTCAAACCAATAGAAAGGGCCTCATTATACCGATGAAAGTGTCAGGTTCGTTTCATAACATCAAAGTAAAGCCTAATGTGGTTGATGAAGGTAAAGAAAAGATAAAAGAAAAATTAAAGGACAAACTTAAAAAGCTTTTTGGCTAGTCGAACTTTGGCTATGCAAAAGAATAAACATAATTATTTATAAATTAAAACTAACTCACGACGGGGAAGTGCTTAACATGTTCACTTCCCCTGGTGACTGAAATATTGGCAAACTTGGCGCTAACGCATTTACCGGAACGTTGTTATACAAACAAGCTGCGACGACGACGTTTGGTGCGTCGATTTTTCATTCGCGAGTGAAGTTCACGACGTTTCGCATCTAACCAGTCTTCTTTCGTTATTTCATCAACATCTTGGCGATGACGTTCACGATGACGATATTCACAAAATTCGGTAAATGCATCGATTTCATTTTCTAACTCGCTTGCCACCAACTCGATCATAATGGCGTCATCTAAAAAGCCTAAGGCTGGGATATGATCAGGGACTAAATCTTCTGGTTCACTAAAATACGCCAGAGCACTAATCACATTCTTGCCTTCTTCTTCAGGAATTTGCCACTCATTATCTTCTATCATTTCAATTAAGGTGCTGAGTTTTGCAATTCGATTTTTAACAAAAACCGGAATGTTCTCATTTACGTTGGTAATGAGTTCCTTGGCGTTTGTTAAAATAACGTCTGGGTCTAGGTGCTTGGCACTTTGTTGAGCCTGATGCATTACTTTTCGAAAATGATCCAAGTCTTCATCTGATAATTCAAACGTCACTTCTATCGCCATATTTGTTCTCCCGTATAGTGGCTCAGATTTTTCATACTCTTTAAATTTAACAGAGTATTGAAAAATAGGTATAAAAAGGCCTCATTTTGAACATAGACAAAAAGAATTTCCTTTGCAATATGGGAGATTAAATAACCCAATCAAAACAATTTTAGCTTTATTGTGGGGGAGAGTGGCGAGTTGATTGAGTAATGGGGGGCAGCTGGGATCCGTCATTCAATATGAGAATCTCAGTCTTTGGAGTTCTTGTATAGCAGGCGCTGCAGAGAAGTACTCTGAAAAAATATTTCCTTCCTAGTGAGAATTGTTATCAATAATCTCATTGTTTGTGACAGCTCTTGAGTAATGTCTATTTGCTAATAATACGAATGCGCTAAAGCAAAAAGCGGCGAAAGATGAATATTCAGCACACCAATCCATATAAATAGCAAATAATATCTTAGTGGGCAAATTTCTTTGAGACGAGAATAAGGGGTTAAATGAGATCTTTTATTAAAGAAGTAAGGTTTGAATGGCGGTATGCAGTTGTGTTCTATTGATTATTTGATGGCATGCCTTGGATAATCGGCATGATGTTAATGCAAAACTTGTTTCTAAGGATTCTTTTGCTGGAAACTTCAGGTACGAATTTAACCATTTGATCTTTCGATATACCTAGAGTTTCTATGGCGTCAGCTACGGTGACAAGGTAAGTGCCAGAGAGGGGGGAGGATTCTTTTCGATTCTCTTTTGATAATTTAAAGGCCCTTGTTGAACTGTGAATTGGCCATTCTGTATGTAAGCTCTTAATTAAGAGGGTTAGCGGAAAATAACGATACTTATTCTCTAATGCATAAAACGGACTTGAATCGGAACGCAGTTTTTCGATCAGTTTATTAAGCTCATTTGTTTGGGTTAAAAGCTCAAACCCTTGTGTAATTGAAACGATTAAATTATTCGTAACTGGGCGAGGAGGGTACTTTCTTTTAAGCCAGCCAGATATTTGCTGCGGTGACCATGCCGCTTTCATCTTTCTAGCGATTATTGAACATAATGCTTTGCTACCTGATAGCTTGCAAGGTTTAGGACGCTTTGCGTTTTCCCAAGCTGCTGCATCTGCTTTATTTGCTCGATATTGTTTAAGCCCACCATGCCGTCTAACTTCACGAGAAATAGTTGAAGGTGCTCGACCTAGCTTTCTAGCTATGGCTCTAAACGATAAATTAGAAACTAAACCACGGGATATTTCTTCACGTTCAGCTAATGATAATATGCTTGATGAACGGGTTCGTTCTGGGGGCCGATACCCACCGGTTTTATGGATAATGCCCAGTATTGATGAGTGGAATCGGTCAAAAAGCCTAGCGATATCGTGAACCGAATCACCTTGCTTGTAGCGATCCCAAATTAATGCTCTTTGCTGAGCATTGTAGTAGATGCGTTTTCTCTGTTTCATGTTAACGTTCCTTAAGCTAGTATAAGGATAGCGTTGCATTCACCAGTTGAACTCACAGCCAATAGCGGACAGTGGTACTAACTCGTTTATGCCCCAAAATGAGTTAGAATTAAGGTCTCAATAGTCGTCTTACCCCATTTTCATGGACACACTACAATTGAAGTAGAGAGGTGTTTATGACAAAAGGCAAAAACTACAAACGGTATCCTGCCGAATTTAAACGAATGGCTCTATTGCGAGCTTCTGAGGATGGAAAGACGGATAAGTCAGTCTGTGAAGAGCTTGAAATTAGCGAACGCCAGTTGCGACGATGGCGAGATGAGTTTCGTCTCAAGGGCGATGATGCGTTCAAAGCAACAACAGCTACTAAGAACTTAGAAATCGCAGAGCTAAAGAAAGAACTAGCTCAAGTTAAAAAAGAACGGGATTTTTTAAAAGATGCGGTGGTGTTCTTCGCCAAGGAGTCCGACTAAAATTTCGCTGTATTAAGCGGCACCGCAAGCTATATCCCATAGATATGATGTGTCGAGCATTAGGGGTTTCTCGTAGTGGTTTTTACGCTTGGTTAAGCCGTCCAGTGTGCAAAACAAAACAAGAAAATATCAGACTGACCAACTTAATTTCGAAGATTCATGACGATAGTCGTGGTGTGTATGGTGCGCCACGTATTCAGCATGTATTGCGCGCTCAGGGCGTTATTTGTGGCAAGAATCGAGTAGCTAAGCTTATGAGTTATGCTCGGCTAAAAGGCTGCCCTAAACGTCCATCTGGTTACGTTAAGCAGAAAAACCAATACTCGAATATCGCACCAAACAGACTAAAGCAGAACTTCGTTGCAGACCAAGCTAATCAAGTCTGGTCGTCGGACATTACTTATATCCAAACCAGACAGGGATTTGTCTATCTAGCCGTCGTAATGGACTTGTATTCAAGAAAAATCATTGGCTGGTCTATGGGCAGACACATGGGACGTCACTTAGCGATTCAAGCGCTTGAAATGGCGATTTCAACAAGACGACCAACACCAGGTGTTATCATTCACTCAGACCAAGGCGCTCAATACGGCAGTGATGACTACCAAAATATGCTGAAAAAGCATCACATCTTGTGTAGCATGAGTGCTAGAGGTAACTGCTATGATAACGCTGTTGTAGAAAGTTTTTTCGGCTCGTTAAAACGAGAACGTATTCGTAAATACAAGTATCGAACGCGTCAAGAAGCAAAGCTTGATATCTTCGATTACATTGAGTGTTTCTATAATCGAAAAAGGCTGCATAGTTACCTTGGATTCAAAAGTCCTTCGGACTTTGAAGCATTACATGATAACGTTAATTAACTGTCCATTTTATTGGGGCAAGATCATAGTACCAAAAGAAGACATAGGTGACGCGCGCTTTGCACAGTGCAATACGCTCCCTGTTCTTTCAAGCAGCTACGATACTTGTTGGATATCCAATTAATGACAGAAACCACTGGTTAGATTCTAGCGGTATAAGTTTGAAAAAACTTGAAACCAATTCTTAAAAATTGGCCTTTTTATTCGTAAAAGGCCAACTCCGCTAACACTTTCCCTAACATGTGCCTAAAATTACAGTTAACACCCTGTATTTAAATGAAATTAATCATAGACATACTTATGATTTATAATTTTTCGATAGAAAGCTAACCATTAATCTAAGTTAAATACTTTCCCTTCCTTTAAGGCTGATTCGGGATCCCACCAAATCTTTTTTAGATGATTTATACACTGAGTATACAAATCAATGACTAGATCTGTATAAATTGGATTAGGTATGAAGTTCTCGGATAGCCTATCTGAGTTTCTTTGTCTTCTCAGCACATATATCTCGTCAATTAGAGACATTTCTGGAGATGCTTTATCCATTTTTAAATACTCAGCAACAACAAAGTATTTGCAATATGGAGTTGCTCTTTTTACCTTCTCTGCTGTACCAGAGCATTCATCAAGCATATTACGCTCCAGATATCTTTTACATTCTATTGCGATTGAGGGAATCACTAAATCTGATTGCAATTGATTATTAGTCTTATCAGAACTTACGGTCAGTTTTATATTGGAACCAAGCACAAAATCATGGTCTTTTCTTCTAACTGTATACTCCGGTACGTCAAGTAGGGTATCTATCGAACTGGGGTTAAATATTAAGTCGACAAATCCTTTTGCAGGTTTCCTTATCATGTCCTTACCAATTACATCAGATATATTGCAAAATAAATATTCAAAGAACTCTTCTAGAATTGAAGGCTGTAGAACTTCTTGTGCACTATTCTCTCGACTATCAAATATTTCCTCACAAAAGTCTTTATAATCGTTTAAGTACTGTACTAGAAGGTTTATGCTAGCATCATCTCTTTTAGTTATCTGTAACGAACGCTCTTTCCATATTTCGTATTGTTCAAGGCAACTAAATAGAGGGTCTTCTTTATTCTTCAGATTGGAAACTTTATTTTTAAGTTTGCTGCCATGAATATAAGTTGTAGGTTCGAAAATATAATTAGGCATTTATCAGTTTCCCAGTTTCTAAACGGTCATAAACATGCCCTTTAGAAGTCGTTGCCAATCGCATCGAATTTACAACATCATCTAATAATTTTTGAAAAACATCGGACTTTAAGGCTGCTTTATTTCTTCGTGCTTCAGAGCGCACTTGTTTTCTTAGGCAATATATTTCATCTAGGTGGCCTGCTACATAATTGTCTTTCAGAGAAAAATCCACTGTTTCCGTAACTAGGAAATATTTTGCTGTAGGAAATGTGCGTTTAAGTCGTTCTGCTGAAAATTCAAGCCCATTCAACTTGTTAATATCAATATTTGTTTTTACTTCAAATATTATAGAAGGTACAACAAATGATTGCTTCGCGCCTTCAATGATGGTCGAACAAATCGCTCCACCTAAACATAAATCTTGATTTTTTCTTCTAATATTCCAAGCGTTATCGGCAGTACCATTGAGGGTCATTTCAACTACTGAACCCCTTGTACTAAAAAAGTGTGGAATATTAAGTTCCCTAAGTCTATTGGAAAAAACTCTAAATAAAAATTCAGGGATTACGCTTCCAGCAAAATCACTTCTCCAATTAAAAAAAGAATCTTGTTTTTCTATTTCCTTAGTGTAATTAACGTAATTATCTAAAGCTTTAACTGCTGGAACTACATTGCCTTTTTTTACTTCGCTCCAATTAGCTTCTTTCAAGTACTGAACATAGTTTTTCTTTACGTTATCTAAAATCTGAAGCCTTTTTGGTGTCAGTTGTTTAATACGCTTACTCTTTTGAATTAGATTATTTTTATGAGATAAACTGCTGCTTGCCATTACGATCCTTAATAACAAAGTTGAAGTTTTGGTTCCGTCTCTTTAATTTCTACTTGAGTTTTAGTTGTTGCTTTATTTATTGATTCAAGTAAGCCATTAGCAACAGCTCTTCCTAATAAAGGGGGAACTGCATTTCCTATCTGATTATACTGACTTAAAAAATCTTCATGTTCACGTCCATGTTTTTTTAAAAACTTAGAGCTCATTTGCGTGCGTTTTCCTTTAAAAATATAACTGTCAGGAAAAGACATCAACCTCGCAGCTTCTCGAGCAGTCAGATTTCTGTGCTGAGTCGGGTGTATAAAAGTTGATTGAAAGTTAGCTGTTATACAAAGGGATGGTTTATTTCCGAATAACCTTTGATTATTCATTTTATATGAGGTGACTTTCTTTTCATCGGTTTTTCGGCCAATTCTGTAACTACTATGTCCTTGTTCCATACTTTTAAACCGTTCTACTAGCCTAGAAGTATGTTTCATAGATACATGATTATAAACAGCTTTCGAATTTAGCCTCATTTTTTTTTGATATTCATTTCGAAAATTTGTTTTATATTCTTGGCTATCCTCTACCCCTTCCGATGCATTTAGTTCAGGTAAATCAGAAATAGCTTCATCAACTGTGACTAAGGGTTGAAGACCATGAATTGCATCAGGAGAGTGAGTAGGAGCAAGAAAAGGTTCATCTAATTGTATTTTTGACGCGATAATAAAAATACGCGATCTTAGCGAAGGGACACCATACTCTTCAGCATTTAATGTTCTGTGGTAAACGTTGAAGCCTAATGACTCAAGAGAGTCATTTAAATAGTCAAAAACCTTTTTGTTCTTACTGATACTACCAGTCTTAAAACCTTTAACGTTTTCTACTATGACGTAGTTTGGATCTACTTCTTCAACAACTCTTAAAAAGTCGGTAACTAGTGAATTAGTTTCAGCGATAATCCCGTATTGTCTCTTACCTGAAACAGAGAACCCTTGGCATGGAGGCCCCCCCGCGACAATATCTACTTTTCCGTTAAATTTATTCTTCCAAAAACCTTTTTCTATTGAAGATATGTCTTTTTGTATAACTTCAACATTAGGGTGGTTATGACGATAAGTATCGGCTGCCCACTGATCAATTTCACATGCGGCTAGAACTTCCAATCCAGCCATTTCTAGGCCACTAGATAGTCCGCCACAACCAGCAAATAAGTCTAGAACTTTAAGCGACATTAGTACAACCTCTTTCCGTTAACACTACAGCAATATTTCGAGCCAAGTCTTCTGATAATAAGGGAGGAACAGCATTACCAACTTGCATACGTTGATCTAGATAAATGTCATCTAACAATCCTTTCTTGATTGATAGTTTTTTGCTTAATACAGCCCGTTTTCCCTTCAATTCAAATCTATCTGGAAAAGATTGTATTCTCAACAATTCCCTAACTGTGAAGTTCCTATGCAAATAAGGGTGAATGAAATTTGAGTGAGAGGACGCAACAACAGAGTTACAAGGAGAGTTAGGTGACTGACGTCTACTATTTTGTGAATATCTTTTTTCCGAGATAGTACTTGGGTTACCACGCTTTTTGGGCATATTGTCTTGGGTTACGTTGCCTTCACTCTGGCCGATCTTAATTTCCTTAAACCTGTCGATCACTCTTTGTGTGTGCCTCATTGGTTCAGCGTTAGTTAGTAGCCCATTAGAATTTGCCCTCATTAGCTCTTGATATTCATTTTTGGGCAAGCACTGGTAAGATTCATTGCAGTCAAAATCACTAAAAGTTCTTTGCGGCAGATCAGAGATCGCATCCCAAAGAGTAACTTCTTGTTTCATATCCTCTGAGTTGAAAAGGTCTCCACTGCCTAATTCATTGTGTGTCGGTGAAGGAAACAAAGATTCCTTAAGTAATTTGGGATACTTTTTGTTTACGCCTATTACAAACAATCTTTGCCTTTTCTGTGGGACACCAAAATTTCTTGCGTCTAGCAGTTCGTAACTAGTACTAAACCCCATTCGTTCAAGTTCAGATGTAATTACGTCAATTACTTGCTCTCCTAAGGCGGTTTTAGTTTTTAACAACGCTGGCACATTTTCGATGATGCACACTCTGGGCTGTAGCACATCTACAAATCGAATAAACTCCTCAAAGAGTGAATTCCTCGGATCTTTTGGATCTTTATTTACAATGTTTGCATGTGAAAAGCCTTGGCAAGGAGGACCACCTATTATTACGTCAGGTCTCTCATTACTAAGCTCTAAAATTTCTTCGTTAGTAATTTCACATATATCCTGTTCAATGACAGGGACTCTAGGAAAATTGAAACGGTGGGTCTCAGCGGCCCATTTATCAATTTCAACGGCGTATAACTGCCTGAAACCAGCATTTTCAAATCCTAGGCCGAATCCACCAGCACCAGCGAACAGGTCAATGAAAGTTAGTTGTTTATTAATCATTTACGGAAACTTAATTCTCATTATTGTCAAATAATGGTTGTTTTAATGGGAGCAATACCTGTTTAGAATTAGAATTCTGCATAACAAAATCTCGCATAAACTCTCTTAAGACTTGTGCTGCGGGTCGATCTAATTCTTGACAACACTTAAGAAATTGGCTGTGTAACTCAGGTTCAATTCGTATTCTCAATGCTGAAGTTTTTGCACTCAATGTTGTCACCTTGTGGCTACAATGTGTATCCATTTTAATGAAAGGGTACTAGCATTAGATCGAGTCGTCAATTGAGTTCTCTTATAGAAAAAGTAGCGGAAGCTATTTAATAGCTGTAAACATTGAGAGAATATATGATTTATAAGCGGAAAAACTCAAAATCTTATAATTGCGAAGTCAGTATAAATAATAAAGTTTTTATTCGGAGCACTAGAACTACTAAAAAGACGTTAGCCTTGCGCTTTTAGAGTCAATGACGAGAAACACTATACAGACATCATGTATTAGGTGATAGACCGACGATCACTTTAGCTGAAGCAATACAGGAATATGAAACTAGTAAGACGATGGCGGTCAATCAACAAAACCTTGATACACTAATTAGAACACTGAACGTTCAGTTATCTCGAGTTTATTCACTTCAAGCGGAATTGCATGGTTTGAATGGTGGTCACTTGACTAGATTAGTGTCACGAGGACGTAAAGATGGAGTTACAGAAGGTACTATCAGGTCGATGCTTACCACTTTAAAGTGGTTATTAATTGGTCGAAATAAGATAGCTATTTACAGCCTGATAATTTAGTTATACTAGACTTGGGGTAGATCTTGCAACATGCATTATTTGCGTCTGCTTCTGGCACAACGCATAGGTTCGTCCTAACTCGTTTCTGTCCAAAAATGAGTTAGGGTAAATGTCGGTTGTTTTGGTTTTATTAGGTGTATGAAAAATTAGCTGAATGGCCGAGTTTGGCACAACTCGGCCGTAAACAGCCTCCTCCTATATTGAAGAGGATGTATCCAACATCGTGACGCAATAACTGTTCTGTCTTTCAGATTTATTGGATACCACTTCTTGGTGTACGACTCTCGCTGATAATTGTAACGTTTACCGATATCCCCTCATACTTAAGATTTCGAACAAGCTTTAAGTAATTAGACTTAATCCTATTGACTGAGATTCTCATATTGAATGACGGATCCCACAGCAGAGCAATAATGCCTTCTATATAGCTTTTAAATATATTTAATTCATTTTTTATACTTATTCTTTCTAGGAGAGATCGGTTATCCTCCGCCCTTTGTATTCTCTATCATGGTGAATAGAGCTTAAATTCGGTTAGGTATATGTCGTTGACGGTTATTTTAAATTTATTGGTTTTCTTGTTTTTATTGTTGGGCATTTATAAGCTGCAAAAACAGCAAGCAAGTTTAGCTAAAACCGTTTTACTTGGGTTGATTGTAGGTAGTGGTTTTGGTTTAGGGTTGCAGTTACTCTATGCGCCATCGTCAGAGGCAATCAGTACCAGTTTAGAGTGGATTAATATCCTGGGTCAGGGGTATGTTAACCTGCTCAAAATGATCGTGATGCCTCTGGTCTTGATTTCAATGATTGCAGCGGTGGTGAAGCTCGACACCGAAGAAGGTAACCTAGGCAAAATTTCAGCGGCCAATATTTCGATTTTATTAATCACAACCGCGGTGGCCGCACTGGTTGGTATTGTGGTGGCGAATGCTTTTGGCCTTTCTGCGCATGGTCTTATTGAAGGCAGCCGCGAGATCGCTAGAATGGAAGTTTTACAATCTAAACAGTCGCAAGTCGAAGAACTATCGATCCCCCAAATGTTAGTGAGCTTTATTCCGGTAAATCCATTTGCCGACTTAAGTGGTTTGCGCTCAACGTCTGTTATTGCCGTGGTGATTTTTGGTATTTTATTTGGTTTAGCTGCCCGAAAGGTAGGTGAAGAGTCTGAGCAACTTGCTGCGCCCATTAAACAAGGTGTTATTGCCTTGCAAAGCATCATTATGCGATTGGTAAAGATGATCATGGCGTTAACCCCGTACGGCATTGCTGCTTTGATGACTCAGGTTGTTGCCAGTTCTAATTTAAGCGATATGCTAAGCCTCCTAGAGTTTATTGTTGCATCTTATGTTGCGATTGCGATTATGTTTTTGATTCATGGCTTGCTCGTTTCTCTGGTAGGGGTGTCGATAAAAGAGTATTTTGTTAAGGTTTGGCCAGTATTAACGTTTGCTTTTAGCTCACGTAGCTCTGCCGCAACCATTCCTTTAAATGTACAAACCCAAGTGCAAAAGCTTAAGGTGCCAGAATCGGTCGCAAACTTAGCCGCCTCTTTTGGCGCAACCATTGGGCAAAATGGTTGCGCTGGTATTTACCCCGCTATGCTCGCTGTTATGGTAGCGCCATCTGTGGGTATTAACCCTATGGAAATAGAATTTATTTTATCGCTGATAGCGATTACAGTGATCAGCTCTTTTGGTATTGCCGGTGTGGGTGGTGGCGCAACATTTGCGGCTCTCATTGTATTACCCGCGATGGGATTACCGGTAGCGATAGCGGCCTTATTAATTTCCATTGAACCATTAATCGATATGGCCAGAACTGCGCTTAATGTCTCTGGAGCAATGACCGCCGGTACCTTAACCAGCCGTTGGTTAAAGCTAGAACAACAAGCCAGCGATTTAGAGAGCGAACAAGGACCGGTTCGCTCGTCTTAAAAAATATACTAAGTGCCTGTATTCTTGCCTAACGATTTACCGAATTGTTGTTAAGAATACGGGCCTTTAGCCTAGTAACACGTATTCCTTTTAGCCCCTACTCATATCCCCTTTTTATCAGACTCTTTTATTATTGCTTTATTCTCGCTATACATATCGCTAATAAGATAGACACTGGTTGAAGTAGCAAAGCCTCAAATCCCCACTACAATTAAAGTTCAGCTTGCTCCACATGACTGGTAACTAGATGAATTTCAATGTGAAAAAACAGCTCTTAATACTGACTCCAAGGCTAAAAATAGTGCTGCTGTGCGGGCTATTTAATCTTCCAACCTTAGCGTCTGAACAGCTGCATCAACCCATTCAAACCATCACCAATAATATCTACACCTTAAAAGGCTTGGCGGGCAAGCAAGTTATGACTCAAACCAGTGCCAATCATTATCAGGGGGTTTTAGAGGTTCGATGGAATAATCGTGTTGTCGAGATTAATGAAGCACTAACCATTGATGATCAAGGTAATCTCATTGAATTTAAAGCCGATGGCATTTCTGCTTTTGGTGCACCAATTAAAGAGCGTTTTGAGTTTCAAGATGGTATCGCTCGTTGGAGTTCAAGACAAGACGATGGTGAGTTGAAAACGGATAGCCGCTTTTTATATTTACCAGCAAACAGTGCCGTCGTGGTTGAAAACCTGATGCTAAAACACATGCTGGCTTCAAAGAGTCATTCGGTTGACCTATTGCCATCTGGAACCGCTAGATTGCAAAAAATGGATACCTTTACCTTAACCTCTGGCGATAACGTCGCCGATCTTACCTTGTATGCCATTACAGGTCTTGGTTTTTCGCCTGAATTTTCTTGGTACGACCAAAATGGGCACTTTTTCGCAAAAGACTTTTCAGGTTTTATGAAGGTGATAAGAGCCGGTTATGATTTATCCGATTTGGCAAAGCTTACTGAAATCCAAAACCAAGCCGAACATCAATATCTTGAGCAAGTGAGCCAAGAGCTTAGCAACCCCTATCAGAGTCTAGTTATTCGCAATGTTCAAGTTGCCAACATTGAAAAGAAACAATTATTTAAAGATGTCGATGTCTGGTTAGTGAACGGTAAAATCCATCGTATTGGTAAACAAATAAAGGTAGCGAAAAACACCGTCGTTATTGCCGGTGAGGGCAAAACATTATTGCCCGGCTTGTGGGATATGCATGGCCATTTGACCCCGCAAGATGGATTGCTAAATATTGCTGCCGGCGTTACGAGTGTCAGAGATATCGGCAATAATCATGACAGTATCATGAGCATTGAACAGAACTTTCATAGCAACCGAATCATTGGTAATAACGTGTATCGAGCAGGTTTTATCGATCAAATGAGTGAGTATTCGGCTTTGTTGTCGGTAGAGTCCTTAGAGCAGGCGCATGAAAAAATCGATTGGTTTGCAGATAATGGCTACTTGCAAGTAAAGCTTTATAGCTCTATTGACCCCAGTTGGGTGCCAGCGATTGCCGCTCATGCCCATCGTCGCGGGATGAGGTTAAGTGGTCACATACCCGCGTTTATGACGGCAGAGCAAGCAGTGTTGGCAGGTTATGATGAGATCCAGCACATTAACATGTTGTTTCTTAATTTCTTGGCTTCGGATCAAGTAGATACCAGACAACAGTTACGGTTTTCCTTGATTGGTGAACAAGCAGGCGCTTTGGATTTAAACAGCCCTGAAGTCGATGCGTTTTTACAGTTGTTGGCGCAAAAGCAAATCGTTATTGACCCCACGATTTCGACCTTTCGTAGTTTATTGTTAAAACAAAATAAGCAGGTCGACCCCGAATTTGCAGCCATCGCGCAGCATTTACCGCCTAATGTATTACGTCAAATTAAAGGAGCCGAGATGAATGTCAGTGCCGATCTTAAAGACAATTATCAACAAGGTGCGAAGGCGATGAGCGTGTTAGTGAAAAAGCTCTATGATTATGGCGTCCCTTTGGTTGCTGGTACCGATAATATCGCCGGCTTTACCCTTCATCGGGAACTAGAGCTTTATGCCCAAGCCGGTATCCCTAATTGGGATGTACTTAAAATAGCGACCTTAGATTCGGCTAAATTAATCGGGGTTGGTCATCAAAAAGGTAGCATTATGGTGGGAAAAGATGCGGATTTGATTTTAATTGATGGTAACCCGGTGCAATCTATGTCAGATTTGCGAAAAGTTAGCTTGGTCGTTAAAGGAAGGCATTATTATCGCCCCGATCAACTGTACAAGGTGTTAGGGGTTCGTCCATTCGTTGCATCCGCCAATGTTAAATAGGGGGCGTCATGATGAAATCGATAACGCTATTACCGTGGCAAGCAAAAACCGCTATAATAGCCTTTTAGTTATCGCGTTTATATAAATCACTATGTCGAATCAATATTTGAATAACCCTTTGCATGGCTTAAAGCTCGATGTTTTAGTCACCACGGTCGTTGAACACTACGGCTTCAAGATTTTAGCAGCAGCCACCAATATTAATTGTTTTAAACAAAACCCAAGTATTGAATCGAGCATTAAATTTCTTAAAAAAACCGAATGGGCCAGAATCAAATTAGAAGATTTCTATCTCTATCAATATTGTGCATTGCCCAAACCAAGGTTATCTGAGTTTGATATTCCACCAAGAGAGCGTATCATCCCAGAACATCAAAAGGTGGCCGCGCCGATTGAGCTAACCGTTGATGAACTTATAGAACAGCGCCAACAGCGTGAGCATAACTATCAGCAAAAACGGCAAAACAAGTCACCCAGAGCTAAGTCGACGTCAAGTCGACCTGAATCAGGCAAACAGCAACCAGCAGCCGACCCTTGGGCACATTACAAAAAATCTTAGTATGCGCTAAGAACTGCTTGTACTCATTTATTAAGCGTTTAGCCAGGTTTATAAACTGAGTTTGAGAATATGGATGAGAAGCTAAGTTGCGAGCAAGTAGGTTGACTTTTATCAATCATCTTTGTCTTTTTAAATCTGGTCATTGACATTATTTTTCATATTATATAAATGTTTATATACAGTGGTATAAAAAGGAAAGCCGATGACTGCGAAAAAAAGACAACCGAAAAGAAAGCCATCTAATCATAAAGTGGTGAATAAGCAACCAAGCTGGAAAGATAACATCTTTTTCTACACCATAGGTGTTGTCGTGCTCTTGGTACTCGTGATGTTAATGTATGTTTAATCCCTTAGCTCTAAGGTGGTTAAAGCACTTAACACGGTCGATGGCATCACCGGTTTGGTGAGAATTGCACAGATATCTAAGTCTTTTGTAAGTGCGTTGAGTTCGTCTGTATCAAACGCACTTAGCATGATGATTTCTGGTATCTGTTCAAGACTGAGATTATATTGAATTTCTCTGCTCGCTTTTACCCCATCCATTACGGGCATTAACCAGTCCATAAAAACTAAGTCGATGGGCGCTTTTGCATCGTGTTGTTGTAATAATTCAAATGCTTGGCTGGCGCTTTTAACAAGCAACACATTGTAGCCTTGAGTGGCCAATATTTTCTTTAAAATGTCGGCCGCATGGTCGTTATCATCCACAATTAATATGTTATCAATATTATCTAGCTTACTTTTTTCTTCCAGTTTTTCTTGGACTTGTGATTGACGATCAAAGGTTAAGTTAAAATAAAAGGTACTGCCTTGATCCGCGCTATTTCCGACATTGATTTTGCCACCCATTAACGAGACCAGTTGACTTGCAATAACGAGCCCGATGCCTTCGCCTAAAGAGCCAACGTGTGGTTCACTGCTACTATGCTCTGGTTGCTCATTAGGTACCAATGGATCAAATATTGTGCGTTGCAGTTGTTCTGATATTTTCATCCCGGTATCGGTTAAAGTAAATTTAAGATCAACATAGTCCGCATTAAAAAAGGGTTTTTCTATGGTTAAAATCAAATCACCTTGATCAGAGTGTTTGATCGCATTATTGCATAAATTTGTCAGTACTTGGGTAAGTCTTAGGCGATCGCCATGCAACATCATAGGGGTATTGGCTTCAATATCAAAAATCAACTCCAATTGGTTTTGTTCAGCCTTCACACTCATCGCGGTTGCTAGGTCATTAAGCACATCATGCAAATTGAAAGGCGCTTTTTCGATGTTCAATTCGCCCATCTCGATTTTAGAAAAATCAACAATGTCATTAAGTACCCCAAGTAATGAGTTAGCTGAACGTTGGGCTTTGCTGATATAACTTTTTTGTTGGCTATCTTCGCTACGTTCTGAGGCAAATTGTGTCATTTCGATGATGGTGTTCATTGGACTGCGTATTTCATCTGAGATATTGGCGAGAAAATCAGCTTTGGCCTGATTCGCTTTTTCTGCAATGGTCAATGCTTCTAAATGATGCTGTTCTTGTTGCTTAATGTCGTTAATGTCAATATGAACACCAGACACTCGGGTGGGGTTTCCCTGTTCATTGACTTTGGTAATGCGACCAATATCAAGTACCCATTTATAACTGCCATCTTTACAAAGTAAGCGCAATTGTTGCCGAAATTCATCTGTTTGCCCGGCGAGATAGCATTGCATTTGATGTTCTGCCGATATTTTGTCATCTGGATGAATAAGTTCGCGCCATATTTTTAGCCCATCTTTTAGTGCTGACCAAGGACTATTGTCCTGCATTAATTCATTTGGCTCATACCCTAGCATGGTGGCGAGGATGGTGTTTATACGTACTTCCTGAGTGTTTGGCAGATATTCCCATAAGCCAATACGAGCTGCATTAGTACTGGCATCTAGCCTTGTTTCATTAGCTTTAAGTTGCACCATTTTTTGGTGACGCTCGCTGATATCCCTTAGCACGACAACAAAGCAGCTTTCACCTTCTAATGGCAGTTCTCGAGTGCATACGTCAATAGGAAATAATTCGCCATTTTTGTGTTTAGCGATGATTTCTCTCCCTGAGGTCAGTAAAGAGGTGGTGCCATTTTGGTGTTCAAAGGCTAAAATTTTGTCCTGTTCTGCGCTTATCTCGCTATCTTGTAACAAACTAATATGTTGGCCAATAATTTCCTCACTTTGATAACCGAACATTTTTATGACACTGTTGTTTATTTCAAGCACTTGACCATCGATATCAACAACAATAAGCGCATCCGCCACAGCGTTAATGACAGAATAATATTTTTGCTCAGATTGAGTTAAGTTGGTTGGGTGAGATTGAACTTTGCTGCAGTCGATAACGACGCCGTCGATAAGATGCAAACCCTGAGCAGAATCGAACCAAGAATTTGCGGCTACCTGTACCGGTTTGGAATCTCCTTTGCGCGTTATAACTTGAGCATTAATGATAAAGCTTTGCTTATCGCTGACACTAAGGTGCACAGCCTGATACAGTATTTGATGATTATCGGGTGAAAATAAGTCGATAAACTTGCGTTTGGCTTTGGGGCCAACAAAATCGTCGGCTCGATACCCACTTAATGTGAATATTTGATTGCTAATATAATCTAGAGGAATAGGGGTTAACGAATCCTTGTGATACTGTATTCGAAACACCACACCGGGCAAACTTTCGACAACAGAACGCAGTTGATATTCATTACTGGCAAGCTGAGCTAAGGCATTTTCTCGTTCGCTCACATCCACTAATGATATTTTTACTTCGGATTTATCTTCGCTTAAAAATGCATTTGCTGACAGCGTTCGTTGCTGTCCTAAATGGGTGGTGATTGCAATATTTTTATCCGATATAGATTCACCGACACACGCTTTATCAAATAACTCGATACCAGGTTCATCATCGTTTTGTGATGGCATCATTTGGCGCCAGCGAAGCTGAGAAATATGATCGCGCTCATAACCAAACAGTTCAGCAAACTTACGATTGTGTTGAGATATTTCACCATTACAATGTACAGATGCATAGGCGATGGGCGCATTTTCATATAAATCCCACAGTTTATGCTCACGATCTGAGATGGTTTTTGTGCGCTCTGCGACCCTGTTTTCTAAGTTGGAGTTGGCTCTGACTAAGCGTTTGTTCATCCGCCTTAGAATGTTCATCCCAATGTTCGCTAAAATCAAACACAGAGCTAAAATGCTGAGCAAGACTGCGCTTACCGTATTGCGTAAATCAACATACCCCTGTTGAACTTCTGACAATCTAATTTGGCAAATCAAGCCTAAATTTAAGCTCTCATTCCACTGCCAAACGCCAATCACTTCACCCCCTAAATAATCTCGATAGCCTGCTTCGTTTAGCCCTTCTTTCTTTGTGATCACACTAGCAGCACTCTCCATTAATGGCAGCTTTTGTCGATATACTGAGCCCTTATTCTCTGGGCTTAACAAGCGTCCAGGATCTCGCGCTTCTATCGCTAAAATACTGGATTGCCCCGGTCGAATTAAGTCAACGTTAGCCAGTTGCTTTTCAAATCGACTTGGCGAAATTAATAAGCCCATATTATCGATAAGAATGGTCTCTCCGCTGGTGCCAACCTGAGCATTATTAATGATCGGATAAAAATCAATAAAAGGGTCTATGCGAATGGCAAATACGGCAAATACCTCGCCTTGCGGATTTTTAAGTGGGGCGATGGAAAACATTGTGGTGTTGTAAGCACCAAGGCCTTTTTGTAATTTGTGCAAAGGTACATCGGAGCGCATCGGCGGCACTAACACCGTTTTACCGGTAAAAGCTTGTTCTAACACATCGGGTCGTTGTTGATGAATGGGGCTTAGCGCGCCGATATTAACATCTCGCATAGAAGCGTAGTTGCGATGATCTTGGCCAATAACAAAAAAGCCAACTTGAGTATAATCTTTGGTCAGCTCTTGTACTCTCTTTCTAAGCTCTAATAGTTCAGGGCTATCGACTATGGCATTGGGATTAATGCGTAACAGTTGTTGTGATAAGGCTTGAATATCAGCATCTTTGGCCAAGCTGTTAATAACATTTTGTTGTTTATCAAACCAATTCATAAGCGACGCATTGGTATTGTCTAGAGTCGCGCTTAAGGTGGTCATTGATTGTTGTTTTAATTGTTGCTGTATTTGCATTAAGCCGTAATGCACAATCAGTGACGTGATCACCAAAAAAATAACCAGAGCACCGAAGATAAGCTGTCGTGATTCTTTGCGTTTTAAAATATCGATAACATCACGTTTGCTTTGTAGATGAATTTTTCGCACCACAAAAGCAAGGGTGAAGATCAACAATACAACGACGGCGATGGTGGATTCGTTATACATACGTTAGCGGTTCAATTAACAGGTATATATATAGTAGCAGTTGAGGATTGTTTGGACCGTGTAATAACAAAAAAACGCACAGAGTAAAGCTGTGCGTTTTTGTTTTTATTAAAAACAATGGGTGTTATAAAACCATTACTTGTTACTTTTGTAGTACTTAATTAAGTTGCTAGTAGAGCTGTCATGCGCATTCTCAATATCTGATACCAACTCGGCATGGATATTGTTCGCCAAGCCTTTACCTAACTCAACACCCCATTGGTCAAAAGAGCAAATATTTAACAAGATACCTTGGGTAAAGATCTTATGCTCATAAGAGGCAATTAACGCACCTAAAGAGTAAGGAGATACTTTATCCATTAAAATGGTGGTTGTAGGACGATTACCTTTATGAACTTTATGTGGTGCTACCGCATCAATCTTTTCAGCACTCATACCTTTAGCGGCCAGCTCTTGACGAACTTGCTCTTCTGTAACGCCAGTCATCATCGCTTCAGCTTGAGCGAAGAAGTTAGCCATAAGAATATCGTGGTGACCTTCAACTTCTGCTGTCGGTTTTACTGAACCGATAAAATCAGCCGGAACAATGGTGTTGCCTTGGTGCAAATACTGGTAAAAAGCGTGTTGACCGTTAATACCAATTTCACCCCATAAACCAGGGACTGTGGTGTAATCCACTTCTTCGCCTTGCCAGTTTACAAACTTACCGTTACTTTCCATTTCAGCTTGTTGTAAGTACGATGTTAGTTTATGTAAAACTTGATCGTACGGTAAAATAGCTTGCGAGGTGTGACCTAAGAACGTGCAGTTCCATAATGATAATAAGGCCATAATAACCGGTACGTTTTGCTCTAAAGGCGCTGTTTTAAAGTGTTGGTCAACATCGTAAGCACCTTCAAGGAGTTCAACAAATTGGTCAAACCCTAAGTCTAGTGCAATCGGTAAACCAATTGCTGACCAAAGTGAGAAACGACCACCAACCCAGTCCCACATATCAAAAATGTTTTCAGCTTCGATGCCAAATTCACAAGCTTTATCACTTGCGGCAGACGCGGCCACAAAGTGCTTACCGATAGCAGCTTTATCGCCCAATGCATCGACCAACCATGTCATTGCGGTTTTGGCATTGGTCATGGTTTCACTGGTGGTAAAGGTCTTACTTGAAATAATAAATAACGTAGATTCAGCATTTAACCCGTTTAAGGCGTCATAAATTTGCGTTCCGTCAACGTTAGACACATAGTGTAATTTTAAGGTGTTGTCACTGTAGTGTTTTAATGCTTCGGTAACCATTTGTGGACCAAGGTTTGAACCGCCGACACCAATGCTTACCACATCGGTAATGCTTTTACCGGTGAAACCTTTCCATTCCCCTGAGCGCACTTTGTCGGTGAAAACGCGCATTTGTTCTAACGCGTCGGTTACTAATGTATTTAAGTTTTCACCATCAACAACCAATGGGCTGTTTGAACGGTCACGTAACGCCACATGCAATACACTGCGATCTTCGGTGATATTGATTCGTTCACCGCTGAACATTTTTTCACGCCATTGCTCCAATTCGCATTCTTTGGCTAAAGCGAAAAGGTTATCCATGGTTTCTTTGGTAATAGAATGCTTAGAGTAGTCAAACAGAAAAGCTGGAATTTTTAATGAAAACTCATCAAAACGGTTAGGATTTTGAGCAAATAAATCCTTCGTATGTACGTTTTTGATGTCTTGCGCATGTTGCACAAGTGTTTGCCAACTGGCTAAAGATGTTCTTGAGGTCATGTTAGGAATCGTCCTATTTAGTTATAAGTGTCAGTGCTACCTGCACTATTTTATCAGCAGTAAAACCAAAATGCTCTAGTAATACGCCACCTGGCGCTGATTCACCGAATGTTTGCATACCAATAACCTTGCCTTTTTTACCGACGTATTTATACCAAAAGTCGGTATGTGCTGCTTCGATCGCAACAATATTCTCTACATCATCGGGTAAAACCGATTGTTGATATTCAAGTGGTTGACTATCAAAGACATTCGTACTGGGCATAGATACAACGCGGATCTGATGTCCCATTTGGGTTAATTGGTTCGCCGCATCTAGGGTGATAGGCATTTCAGAACCTGTAGCAATTAAGATGGCATCAGGTTTTGAGTTGCAATCTTGCAATATATACCCGCCGTTTGCAATAAGAGCGAGTTGATCTTGATCACGTGATTGAGCTTGAATGTTTTGTCTCGAAAACACCAAGGCCGTCGGCCCCTCTGTTTTCATAATGGCCGATTTCCATGCCACTGCGCTTTCGGTTGCATCACAAGGGCGCCAAGTGGTTAAATTCGGAGTCATTCGAAGGTTGCTTAATTGTTCTACCGGTTGGTGGGTAGGGCCATCTTCGCCTTGACCAATTGAATCATGGGTATAAACAAAAATATTTTGAATCCCCATCAGTGCCGACATTCGTACCGCATTACGGGCATATTCCATAAACATTAAAAAAGTGGCCCCGTAATTAATAAAGCCACCATGCAATGACAGACCATTCATAATTGCGCTCATACCAAATTCGCGCACCCCGTAATAGAGGTAATTACCACTGGCATCGTCCTTACTAATACCTTTGGAACCAGACCATAAGGTTAAATTAGAACCGGCTAAATCAGCCGAACCACCTAATAATTCCGGCAGTGCCGGGGCAAACGCTTCAATACAATTTTGCGATGCTTTACGACTGGCTATTGTGGCCATCTCTTTTTGAGTTTGGGCAATAAAGTCATTTGCTACTTGCTCAAAATTTGTCGGCAGAGATTTTTCGACGACCCGACGATGAAATTCTGCGGCTAAGTTCGGGTGTGCATCGCGATAAGCCTGAAATGCTTGTTGCCAACGCTGTTCTTGTTCTAAACCTTTTTCAGCATTATTCCACCCCGCATACACGTCATCTGGGACATCAAAAGCTGGGTGCTCCCATTTTAGTAAGGCTCTAGCGGCTTTAATTTCTTCATCGCCAAGGGGAGAACCATGACAATCATGGCTACCTGACTTGTTTGGCGAGCCAAAACCGATGATGGTTTTGCAACAAATTAAAGTGGGTTTGTCGCTGGTTTTTTGAGCCTCTTTAATCGCGTGATGAATGGCATCAGGATCATGACCATCCACATCGGCAATAACATGCCAACCATAGGATTTAAATCGTGCGGGCGTATCATCGGTAAACCAGCCTTCAACATGGCCATCAATTGAAATACCATTATCGTCCCAAAACGCAATGAGTTTACCAAGCCCAAGCGTGCCCGCTAAAGAACATGATTCATGGGATATACCTTCCATTAAACAACCATCACCGAGAAAGCAGTAGGTGTAATGATCGACAATAGAGTGCCCAGGTTGATTAAACTGAGCTGCCAATGTTTTTTCTGCAATCGCCATACCAACAGCATTGGCAATGCCCGCACCTAGTGGGCCAGTCGTGGTTTCAACGCCTGGTGTATAACCATATTCGGGATGACCTGGGGTTTTTGAATGCAGTTGACGAAATTGTTTTAATTCACTCATTGGCAAGTCGTAACCACTCAAATGCAAAAGAGAATATAGCAACATAGAACCATGGCCATTTGATAAAACAAATCGATCGCGATTCGGCCAATTGGGGTTTTTAGGATTGTGCACAAGAAAATCATTCCACAGGACTTCGGCGATATCCGCCATCCCCATAGGGGCTCCTGGGTGACCAGAGTTGGCTTTTTGGACGGCGTCCATACTCAGAATGCGAATGGCATTGGCTAATTTTTGGCGTGAGCTCATTGGATTACCCTTTTCAGTTAGTGAACTGGTGGTTACTTATCTTTGTGATTTGGCGTCCTTGCGTATTAGTGGTTGTAAAACCTGCTCTATGGCAAGGTATTAACCAACCTGATTGAGAAACAAAGCTCCTAAAAGAATAGAACTTTTCTCGCTGTTTACCAATGAATCGATTGGCCAAATTAAGACTGCAAATGACCACAAGGTTTAATGGTAAGGGCAAGCTTTAAAGTAAAAAACACAACCATAAAAAGCGGATTATCCGCGAGCGCCAGCAAAAAGCTTAGAAATAAACTCAAAGGTTGAACCCAATTACAAATTAATTTCAATAAAAGTTGATCTCAATAATGGTATCTCAAAGCACTTGATGTAGTATATGATGCCAAATATTAAAATAATCATAAAAGGCCAATACAGGTTAGGTGTAGACACAAATAATACGTCGCTGCCATAAACGGACCTGATTTTTATTGGTACTTACATTTACCATTCAAAAGAAGTATGACAATGAATAATAAATTATCCTCAAGCTTGTTTATCGCCTTGATAGTCTCTTTAGGCGGCTTTGTTTTTGGCTTTGATGCTTCCGTTATTTCGGGGGTCGTCAGTTTTGTTGCAGTTGAATTTAATTTAACCGACTGGCAGCAAGGTTTTGTTGTGAGTTCTCCAACCCTTGGTGCGGCAATAGCGTCACTTGTCGCCGGTACCCTAAGTGACCGTGTCGGACGTAAAAAAGTGTTGTTAGGCATCGCCTTTTTGTATGTGCTTTCCGCTATTTGTTCAGCGTTAGCGACCAGCTATTATATGCTGGTTAGCGCTCGCTTTATTGGTGGCTTAGCGTTTGCTTCCTTAATTCTTGCGCCGATTTACATTGCCGAAATATCGCCAGCCGAGCGTCGTGGTAAAATGATCTCCTTTAACCAATTTAATATCGTGATTGGTTTGTCTGCCGCTTACTTTGCTAACTATTTTATTTTAAACCTAGCCCAAAGCGATATTGCGTGGGTAACAAACCTAGGTATTAATGACAATGTGTGGCGCTGGATGCTAGGTCTTGAAATCATCCCGGCTTCAATCTTTTTTATTGCTTTAATGTTTGTTCCAGAAAGCCCGCGCTTTTTGGCGATGAATGGTCAGCGTGAAAAAGCCAAAGAGGTTCTTGAACGTCTGCACGGCAAAGTTGCCATGCAGCGCGAGTTAGCTGAGATTGATAGTGCGCCGCATAAGCGAGAAGCTCGAGTTATTGACAGCGTTAAACAACTGTTTTCGAAAAATATGCGTTTGGTCTTAACCATAGGTTTGGTTGTTGCCATTGCACAGCAAATTACTGGGGTAAATGCTATTTACTTCTATGCCCCGAGTATTTTTGAACAAAGTGGGGTTGGTACCAATGCGGCTTTCGCACAGGCCATCTGGGTCGGGATTATTAACGTCATCTTCACGATTGTGGCTATGGTTCTAATTGACAAAATTGGCCGTAAGCCTCTATTGGTGGTTGGTCTTACAGGGGTGTTTTTAAGTATGAGTTTGTGTTACTACGGTTTTAGTAATGCAACTTATCAGTTAACCGAGAAAAATGTTGCTCAGATATCGCTCCCAGCTGAAACCCTAGCGCCGGTGCTTAATCAGCAATACAACGATGATTTAGCGTTTAAAGATGCGTTAAAACAAACGCTAGGCGAGAAGACGTTCAAGGCCAATGAAGCTGAACTTATTCAGTCGGCAATCAATATTGATTCGACCTTGGTGTTAATGGGTATTCTTGGTTTTGTTGCCTCGTTTGCGGTGTCACTAGGCCCGGTGATGTGGGTATTATTGGCGGAAATCTTTCCAAATCATTTACGTGGTATTGCGATTTCATTTGTTGGGGTAGTGAACTCAGGGATCAGCTTTACCGTGCAGTTGGTGTTTCCATGGGAATTATCAAACTTTGGTACCGCGTTAACCTTCTTAATTTATGGCTTATTTGCCGTGGTGGGCTTGGTTCTGGTGCTGTGGCTTCTACCAGAAACAAAAGGCAAAACCTTAGAACAAATTGAGCAGGATTTGGTGCCCGCTTAAAACCGACAATAATCAAAAAAAGCACTTTGAAAGTGCTTTTTTTATGGGGGAGCCTTCATTATGAGAAAGCATTATGAATAAAAAGATTCGCTGGGGACTGCTTTGCGCCAGTCGCATTGCTCGCACCTTCATCGCAGACATGCAATATGTCACAAATGGTGAGGTAGTCGCTATTGCCACTCGTAAGCCTGCAGATGCCAACGCGTTTGCTCAGGAATATGACATTAAAAGAGCATACGCTGGCTATGACGCGATGCTTGCCGACCCTGATATTGATGCGGTTTATATTTCAAGCCCTCACAGTTTGCACTATCAGCATACCAAGGCCGCAATATTAGCCGGTAAATCGGTATTATGTGAAAAACCTTTTACCGTTGGGGCAGAGCAAGCAATAGAGTTGCAACAACTAGCCCGCCAGCATCAGGTCTATGTGATGGAAGCTATGTGGACTTATTTCCTGCCGGCCATTAAGCAAGCGAAACAATGGGTCGAAGAAGGGCGTATAGGACAGGTGGTGCAAATAGATGCAGACTTTGGCTATCCCATCCCTTATTCCAAAACCCAACGAGAATATAATAAAGATTTAGGCGGTGGTTGTTTATTGGAAATGGGCATTTACCCTGTGGCGTTGGCTTATTTATTTACAAAGCAACAACCCGATAAAATATATAGCGTCAGTCGACTAGCGCCTAATGGGGTAGAAGATGATGTGAAAATGCTCTTGCAATACCAACAGCCCTCAGGTCAAATTGCCGTCAGTTTAAGCACCTCGTTTATTGCTCGGTTGTCAAACTGTGCCTATATTGTCGGCACAGAAGGGTATATTAGCATCCCTGATTTTTTTCGAGCGCGTGAATGCCGTTTGCATGTTCTTGATGAGCAGGTTGAGCATTTTTTTGATCCGCGTAAAGGCAGTGGCTTTGAATTTGAAATACAAGCGGTAGGTGATGACTTACTCAATCAGAAGCAAGAATCGGCAGTGATGCCATTGCACACCAGTGTCGCCCTGCAACAAATGATGAGTGCAATTAAAAAAACGTTTTAGCCGTTTAGCTCAAAGCCTAAATCCCAAGTAATTGCATTAGATAGATACGATAATTGAGGTTATTCTTAGGCTTAATTATCGTCACAATAATTGGTGAATACATGACAACACAACATCCGTTACGAGCCGATAAAATAAATAACCCTATTTTACCTGGTTTTAATCCCGACCCTTCCATTTGCCGGGTTAATGATGATTACTATATTGCTACCTCGACTTTTGAATGGTACCCCGGGGTGCAAATTCATCATTCAAAAGATTTAGTCAACTGGACTTTAATTGCCAGGCCGTTAAATCGAGAAGACTTACTTAATATGCTTGGTAATCCTGACTCTTGCGGGGTTTGGGCGCCATGTTTGACATATGAACAAGGTAAGTTTTACCTAGTATTCACCGATGTTAAGCGCTTTGATGGGGTATTTAAAGATACCCATAATTATATTACCACTTGCGATTCCATAGATGGCGAATGGTCGACACCAGTACATGTGAATAGCAGTGGCTTTGACCCTTCGTTATTTCACGATGATGATGGCCGCAAATGGTTTTTAAATATGGTTTGGGATCACCGCCCTGACCGGACGTTCTTTCAGGGCATTGTGCTTCAAGAGTATTGTGAACAACAAGAGTGCTTGATTGGACAACGTCACTTTATTTTTGCCGGTTCAGAGCTTGGCTTCACAGAAGGCCCTCACCTTTATAAAAAGGATGGGTATTACTTTTTATCTGTTGCCGAAGGGGGAACGGGCTATAACCATGCTCAAACCATGGCCCGAAGTAAGAGCATAACCGGCCCTTATGAGGTTGACCCTTTAGGGCATTTTATTAGCGCTAAAGACAGCCCCAATGCTTATTTACAGCGAACCGGTCATGGTGACATTGTCCAAACTCCCAGTGGTGATTATTATTTTGTTCACTTAAGTTCGCGCCCAATAACAGACAAAAAATTAAGCCCAATGGGCAGAGAAACGTCGATTCAAAAACTTATTTATACCCAAGATAAGTGGTTTAGGCTGGCGCAACAGAACCCTGAGGCCGGAGCAAAAGTTGGTCAAGCATATATTGATTTACCTGATGGTAGCGTCAATGAATTAAAGCATCAGTGCCATTTTGAGGATTTTAACGAGACCGAACTGGCGATTGACTTTCAATGGTTACGCACGCCTTACCCTGATGACTTTATGAGTTTAAGCGAACGACCTGGTTATTTAAGACTTAAGGGGCGAGAATCGGTGGGCAGTCCATTCACCCAAGCCCTGATCGCCAGAAGACAGCAAGCGTTCACGTTTCAGGCCACCACGAAAGTTGAATTTACACCAACAGATTTTCAGCATCAGGCGGGGCTTATCAATTATTATAACGCCAGTAAGTTTCATTACTTGTTCATTTCTTACGATGAAGAAAAGGGTAAGTATTTATCGATTATGAGCTGTGAAGGGGACTTGTCGTTAACCGCCAAATTTCCATTATGGGACGCTTTAATTGCATTACCTGATAACACCCCGGTGTATTTAAGAGCCAATGTGGATTATCACAAGCTGGTTTATTCTTACTCCATTGATGGTCAGCATTTTGTGCCATTACCTATTGAGCTGGATGCGGCTATTTTGAGTGATGAAGCCGGAAAAGGGGAGGGGGCAAACTTTACTGGCGCTTTTGTTGGGGTTTGCTGTCAGGATTTAACTGGGATGCAAAATCACGCCGATTTTGATTTTTTTGACTACCAAGAGTCTTTGCCAGAGTAATCTGTTATAAGCGGCCATTACCATGACAAATGGTGATGGCGCTTAAACCAGAGTATACGCTCACAAAAACTAACGCTTTTTTCGTGAGCATCTTTTTTACCCCTACACCTTTTCCCACTTTATGACACCAGAGTCACAATTGATCATAATTTTAATGTAAATAGTCATAAATCCGCAGCCAAACTAGGGTAAAATACCCACCATACTCCCCCTTAAAAACCACATCGGTAAAACGTTCCTGGATGTTCGATTTTAGGCCATTTTCTGGCGCTATTTTTATCAACTGAGCGTACTTGACAATCATTGACAATTGTCACTAAACTGTACGGAAGTGGGAAAAAGTGGAGAAATGTGGATCTTTTTGGAATTTATAAATAATAAACCGCCAAATAAGCCATAAACAAAACAAATGTTCAGTGGTACAAGCAGTGTTACCTTAGACAGTAAAAACAGAATTACGATACCAACACGGCATCGGGACACCGTTTTTTCTGAATTTGATGGTAAAATGATTTGTACTTTGCATACCGAAAGCCCGTGCTTACTGCTTTATCCTCTGCCTGAATGGGAAGATTTAGAAATTAAACTCAGTCGCCTGTCAGACATGAATCGAAGTGAGCGAATCATTAAACGTATTTTACTGGGTAATGCAACGGAATGTTTTTTAGATAAAAATGGTCGCTTATTACTAAATGGTGTATTGCGACAACATGCTCAACTTAGCAAGAACGTTATGCTAGTTGGTTTATTCAATAAATTCGAAATTTGGGACGAAACACTATGGATTCAAGACCAGAAACAAGGTCAAGAGGACATTAGAAATGGCCAAGTCGAATTTACAGACCGCTTATTAGATTTATCACTTTAATTATGAATACAAACTTTTCCCATATTTCGGTTTTATTACAAGAAGCAGTTGATGGTTTAGATATAAAACCAAACGGCACCTATATCGATTGTACTTTTGGTCGCGGCGGCCATTCAGGGTTAATTTTAAATACCTTGGGTGAAAACGGACGATTAATTGCTATTGATCGAGATCCTAGCGCAATAGAAGCTGCACAAAAATTTAAAGATGATCCGCGTTTTCGTATTGTTCACGATGGATTTTCTAATTTGAGCGATATTGCTAAAGAGCTTGAGATCAACGATAAGGTTGATGGTATCTTGCTTGATTTAGGTGTGTCGTCACCGCAGTTAGACGATCCTAATCGTGGCTTTAGTTTTATGAAAGACGGCCCTTTGGATATGCGCATGGATACCAGTAAGGGGCAAACCGCTGAACAGTGGCTAAATAAAGCCGATGTTGAAGACATTACTTGGGTATTAAGAACCTTTGGTGAAGAAAAACATGCGTGGCGTATCGCCAACGCGATTGTTGACGCTAGAGACATTGAAGAAATCACCACAACAGGGCAGTTGGCAAATATTATTAAGCAAGCAGCCCCTCAGCGCGAAATTAAAAAGCATCCAGCTACACGAAGTTTTCAAGCGATAAGAATGTACATCAACAGTGAGCTTGAGCAAATTGAGGACGCGATAAATGCGTCTTTAGATGTACTTAGTGAGGGTGGCCGTTTGGTGGTAATAAGCTTTCACTCGTTGGAAGACAGATTAATAAAACAATTTATGAAAAAACACAGTCAGGGCAAAAAAGTACCTCGAGGTATGCCAGTGACTGAAGCAGAGTTACAAAAAGGTAAAAAGCTGGCCTTGGTTGGGAAAAAGTTAAAGCCGTCTAAAACCGAAGTCAGTGAAAACGTTCGTTCTCGTAGTTCAGTGATGCGCGTTGCGGTTAGGTTGGCTAAGGACTAGCTATGGCTTCGGGTAAGTTTGTATTAACCCTGGAGATTTGGCGAGATATTAAACACCACAGTTTCTCGTTTTTGCTGATGTTATTTGTTTTAGGGTCAGCATTTAGCGTGGTTTACTTAACCCATTTAAATCGACAAACAACAATAGAATTAGAGCAACTTTACAGTCAACGAGACGCTTTAGACATTGAATGGCGAAACTTATTATTAGAGCAAAATGCGTTGGCGGAACATAGCGAAATAGAAATAAGCGCGCAACGAAAGTTGGAAATGCTACGACCTAAACCTAATGAAGAAGTCATTATAAAATTACCATGACAACAAAGAAAAATACCAAAGCCAAAAAGACCATAAAACCGACAGCCAACGGCTGGCGGTTTTATGCCGTTTTGGGCTTAATATGTAGCGTGTATTTTTCGATAATGGCGCGCGCAGCTTATATTCAAGTTATTGAACCTGAAGGCTTGATCAGCCGTGGTGATAACACCACTATTCGTAATGCTGCGAAGGCCAGTCATCGCGCCTCAATTCTTGATCGTAACGGGGTTGAGCTTGCGGTCAGTGTGCCGGTACAAACCGTTTGGGCCGATCCCAAAGTAGTGATTGACCAAGGTGGCCTTGATAAAACCAGGCGCTTAAACGCCTTGGCTGATGTGCTTGGGCTTGAGCTCAATACCCTAAAAGAGCGTATCGGTACCAACCCTAAAAAACGTTTTCGCTACTTGGCTCGTCATATCTCGCCTTCGATGGCTAACTACATTAAAGAGCTTAAGATCCCTGGGATTTACTTACGAAAAGAGTCTAAACGCTTTTATCCATCGGCTGAAATCAGTGCCCATTTGGTTGGCTTTACCGACGTTGATGACCGAGGTATTGAAGGTTTAGAGCGGCTCTTTGATAAACAACTTACTGGCAAGTCGGGGCAGAAAAAATACCGAAAAGATGCCAAAGGGCGTCGAATTGAAATCCTCGAAGAAACCGAAGCAGAGCAACCACAAGATGTTATGCTGTCGGTTGACCAGCGCATCCAAGCTTTGGCTTATCGAGAGTTAAAATCAGCAATAAAATCGTTTAAAGCGGTATCTGGTTCGGCTGTTGTCGTTGATGTCGATAGCGGTGAAATATTAGCCATGGTAAATGGCCCTTCTTATAACCCCAATAATCGCCGTGGGGTGGCACCACATAGGTTTCGAAACCGCGCCATCACCGATATCTTTGAACCGGGTTCAACAATGAAACCGCTGACGGTGTTAACCGCGCTTGAATTTGGTTCGGTGAGCAAAGACGCGGTAGTCAATACATCGCCAGGTTGGATGACTCTGGGAGGACGCCGAGTAAGCGATCCAAGAAACTACGGCAAACTGAGCTTATCCGAAGTATTGCAAAAATCTTCCAATATGGGCACCAGTCGTT
Organism: Thalassotalea sp. 273M-4; assembly: GCF_041410465.1. NCBI lineage: Bacteria > Pseudomonadati > Pseudomonadota > Gammaproteobacteria > Alteromonadales > Colwelliaceae > Thalassotalea > Thalassotalea aquiviva. The sequence continues at coordinate 2,533,364 of NZ_CP166961.1, read as the reverse complement.
TAGCGCTTGAATTACCCAAAGATTTCTTTTTAGGTAAGTTTTTTGAAATGGGCTTTTCTGAAGATACGGGGTCTGGGTTAATCGGTGAATCATCGGGCATGCTATCGGATAGATATCGCTGGTCGCAACACGAATTAGCAAGTTTATCGTACGGCTATGGTTTGGCAATTAGCCCACTGCAACTGGCTAGATTTTATGCAACTATTGGTAACGGTGGGATCAAGAAACCCCTTACGGTACTCAAAGATGCGCCGTTATCGGCGGGTGAGCGGGTGTTATCAAAAAACAACAGCCAAGCCGTCTTAAATATGTTAGAGGATGTGGTCAGTGAAGGTGGTGGGTATCGTGCCAAAGTCGAAGGCTATCGCGTTGCGGGTAAAACCGGAACCGCCGTAAAACCGGCAGCAGGTGGTGGCTATGGTAACGATTATGTCGGCATTTTTGCCGGGGTAGCGCCGGTTTCCGATCCGAAATTGGCGGTCGTTGTGGTAATTAACGAACCCGGCGGTGACTTATATCATGGTGGTGAAGTTGCGGCCCCAGTATTTTCAAAAATTATGGCGGGTTCATTACAGTATTTAAATATCGCGCCCGACGATGAGTCGCTAACGCAATATACCTCTATAAAGCAAGTAGGAGATAACGATGCTTAACCCGTTAGCTTACGAAGCTTTTTCAATTGCGCAAGCGCTTTCGCACTTTGGCATAAATATCGACCCCATTGCCACTAAAAAATTGGTCAACGACTCGCGTTTGGTTGAACCAGACGATATTTTTGCCGCCGTTCAAGGTAGTGCATTAAATGGGCAACAGTTTATCGACATGGCCATTACCAATGGGGCTGCACTTGTGATTGCTCAATGCGAACATAAATCGCAGCATGGCCAGATTAGCACGATAGCGTTAGGCGCAACCAGTGTTCAAGTGATTGCGTTTTATCAATTGGCAGAGCAGTTAAAAGATTTAAGTGCTCTTTATTATAATCAACCTAAACAGTCACTTAAGGTTTATGGTATTACCGGAACTAACGGTAAAACCACTTGCAGTCAATTAATCGCGCAATTGTTCGAAGCCCAGCATCAACCCAGTGCGATTATAGGCACCCTTGGCGCTGGACGTTTGGGACAGTTAATTGATATCAACAATACCACCCCTGGGCCAACCACATTACAACACCTATTTGCCGGTTTTGTTCACGATAACATTGAGCATGTAGCGATGGAAGTTTCATCGCATGCGTTAAGTCAATCTCGTGTCGATAGCAAGATGGTTGACGTCGCCGTCTTTACCAACTTAAGTCGAGATCATCTTGATTTTCATGGTTCCATGCAGGCCTATCAGTTGGCTAAAAGGCGCTTATTTGAAGGTAACAAACAGCAAACTTGGGTGCTCAACGCGGATGATCCTGTTAGTCATCAATATGTCAGTCAATTACCTTCAGGTAACCCGACGGTATTGTTTAGCGTTGAGCCTGATTTTGATGTTCCAGCCAACCAACAATACCTGCATGCACGTGATATTTTATGTCATAATCGCGGGGTTCGGTTCAGCTTAGACACAAGTTGGGGACAGGCGCAAATTGACAGTAATTTACTTGGTGTTTTTAATGTCAGTAACTTGTTAGCTGCCTTAGCCGTGTTATTGGTGCAAGGCATTGAATTAAAGTCTCTGATTAAGCACTGCTCAAACTTACTGGCGGTTCCCGGTCGAATGGAAGCCTTCACTGGCGTGAATCAAGCCACCGCAGTGGTTGATTATGCCCATACACCGGATGGGCTTGAAAAAGCGCTAGAGTCGGTCAAACAGCATTGTTTGGGCAACGTTTGGCTGGTATTTGGTTGCGGTGGCGATAGAGACCCAGGTAAGCGTGCTATTATGGGCAGCATTGCCGTGCAACATGCGGATCACGTTATCCTAACCAATGATAACCCCAGAACCGAAGAACCTCAGCATATTGTTAATGATATTTTGGCTGGGATTCATAAGACAAAACACCAACAAGCCCGTGTCAAAGTCATACTCGATCGCCAACAGGCGGTTTTACATGCTTTAGCACAGGCAAAAGAAAACGATATGGTACTTTGCGCAGGTAAAGGCCATGAAGATTACACCATCATTGGCAATCAAAAATTGCCCTATGAGGAGCGAGAACTCGTGCGTAAGTATTATTTGGGGGAAGCAAGCTAATGATCCCATTTTCGCTAAAAGAATTGGCTCAAGAGCTAGATGGTCAGCTTATTGGCGCTGACATTCAAATTGAACAGGTTTGCTCCGATTCAAGACAACTACAACCAGGCGATTTTTTTATCGCTTTAAAAGGGCCTAACTTTGACGGTCATAAGTTTGTGCAACAAGCGGCTGAGCAAGGTTGCCTTGCCGCGTTAGTAGAGCAGCAACAAAACGTTGATATTCCACAACTTGTGGTAGCAGATTGCTACAAGGCGATGGGCAAAATGGCGGCGCTGGTAAAAGCTAGGGTAAACCCTAAAACCGTGGCTATAACCGGTAGCAGTGGTAAAACCACGGTGAAAGAAATGTTGGCCGCTATTTTATCTCGCAAAGGCAAGGTACTGGCGACTAAAGGTAACTTTAATAACGAAATTGGGGTGCCGTTAACTCTATTGCGTCTAACCCACGAGCATCAGTATGCGGTTATTGAACTTGGTGCCAACCATTTGGGTGAGATTGCTTACACCACCAGCTTGACCAAACCTGATGTTGCGATGATAAACAATATTGCCGCAGCCCACCTAGAGGGGTTTGGTTCGTTAACCGGTGTTGCCAAGGCAAAAGGTGAAATCTTTTCAGGTTTACCAGAAAATGGTGTGGCCATTTATAATCAGCAAGCTTTACACAGCAATGAATGGCAATGGCGCTTGGAGAAACTGCAGGTTAAGCAATTTTCAAGTACTGAAAAAGCCGACTGTTATAGCACCAATGCCCGAGCTAACCTTGTGGGGTGTTATCAATTTACCCTACATACTGAGCAAGGCGAAATCGAAATTGAGTTGCCCATTCCAGGTCAACATAATGTCAGCAATGCCATAGCGGCGGCAGCGGCAGCACTTGAGTTTGATACCTCGCTAGAAGATATCAAGCTTGGTTTGGAGCAAATGACGCCGGTACAAGGGCGATTAAACCTGCATACGTTATCACCTAAACTTACGGTTATTGATGACACTTACAATGCGAATGTGGAATCGGTAAAAGCCGCAGTAAGTTTATTGTCGAACTTTGATGGTACTCGCATGCTGATTTTAGGTGATATGGCTGAGCTCGGTGAAGACGCCAGACAGTACCATCAAGAAATTGGAGAATATGCTCAAGAGCAAGGTATTGAGCACTTACTAACCTTAGGGGTATTAAGTCAAAGTACTTCGGCGGTTTATGAGCAACGCTCAGCCCATTTCTCTTCTCGAGAAACCCTAATTAAACACCTTAGCGACTTGTTAGCAAACAGCGATGAGCACTTTACCATTTTAGTGAAAGGCTCACGCAGTGCGCGTATGGAGTTGGTGGTAAAAGACATTGCGCAACAATACCCATCAAATAAAGGGCAGGAGAACTCATCATGCTAGTATGGCTCGGGGATTTTCTAACCCAATATTTTAGTGTATTTAATGTTTTTTCGTATTTAACTTTTCGTGCCATCGTTGCGACCTTAACCGCACTTATCGCATCGCTCTATTTTGGGCCTAAGTTGATTCGTTATTTGCAAACGATGCAAATAGGTCAAACCGTTCGTGATGATGGCCCACAAAGTCATATGTCAAAGTCGGGGACACCGACCATGGGTGGCATTTTAATTTTGGGCACCATTTTACTAAGTGTGTTGCTGTGGACTGATTTATCGAATGCTTATGTTCAAGTCGTTATTTTTGTAACCGTAAGTTTTGGTGCGATTGGCTTTTTAGATGACTATCGCAAAGTGATCCGCAAAGACCCTAAAGGTTTAATTGCCCGCTGGAAGTATTTTTGGCAAACCGTCGCCTCACTTGCGGTGGCCATATTTTTATACGCCAATGCCCAATCTCCAACGGAAACATCGTTGTTAATCCCATTTATCAAAGATGTCATGCCACAATTGGGGTTGTTTTATATTGTTTTTACCTACTTTGTGATCATCGGAGCATCGAATGCGGTTAATTTAACCGACGGCCTAGATGGCTTAGCCATTGTCCCAACCATTTTAGTCGCCTCAGCGTTTGCTGTATTTGCCTATGTCACCGGTAATGCCAACTTTTCAGCTTACTTACATTTACCTCATATTCGTGAAGTCAGTGAACTTGTGGTCGTTTGTACCGCCATTGTTGGTGCCGGTCTTGGCTTCTTGTGGTTTAACACCTACCCAGCTCAGGTTTTTATGGGCGATGTTGGCTCACTTGCCTTAGGCGCTTTACTTGGGGTGATTGCGGTATTGGTTAAGCAAGAGTTAGTGTTGTTTATCATGGGCGGTATTTTTGTTATTGAAACCATGTCGGTGATTTTACAGGTGGGCTCGTATAAATTGCGCGCTAAAAGAATTTTTAGAATGGCGCCAATTCATCATCATTACGAATTAAAGGGCTGGCCTGAGCCAAGAGTGATTGTTCGCTTTTGGATCATTTCGGTGGTGCTGGTATTAATTGGTTTAGCAACATTGAAGCTTCGTTAATAAACGATGCAAATTAACGTGAGAACAAACAGTAATAATAATATGAACGAGATTAACTTTTTACATAATAAGAAGATCTGTGTTCTCGGTTTGGGAGCCACTGGGCTTTCTTGTGCGCGTTTTTTAACTCAATTAGGGCTGGACTTTTGCCTGATAGATTCTCGCCAAGCGCCACCAGGTCAACAAGCCTTAGCCGATATTAATCCTAAGGCAAGACTGTATTGCGGTCATTGGCATAGTGAGCAACTCAGTCAAGCTGATCTTGTCATTGCAAGCCCTGGCGTTGATATTAATATGCCAGCCATTCAGCGGGCTCTAAAACCTGGTAGTGAATTGATAGGCGATGTCGAGCTGTTTTGTCGCATAAATAAAATCCCTATCATTGCGGTGACTGGCTCAAATGGTAAGTCAACCGTTGTAAGTATGTTGGCACACATGGCCAATCAATGTGGTGTTGATGCCGCGTTAGCAGGCAATATTGGTACACCGGTGCTGGATATTATTGGGCAAAACTATGAACTCATCATATTAGAGCTTTCAAGTTTTCAGCTGGAAACCATGCAGTCGATGAATGCAGAAGCGGCGACTGTGCTAAATGTCAGTGATGATCATCTCGATCGCCATAAAACCATGGCCGCTTACCAAGCGATAAAACAAAAGATTTATCAACAATCAGACGTTGCGGTATACGATAGGTTAAACCCAACATCCTCGCCGGTCACGCAGTCTCAAAGCGACATTACTTTTGGTTTAGATCAACCTGCGCCGAGTCAATTTGGTTTAATCACTGAGCATAAAGAGATTTATTTAGCGCAAGGTGAGAACAAATTAATCGCCACATCTGAGCTCGCGATTGTCGGTCAGCATAATTTTGCCAATGCCTTAGCAGCGCTTGCCATGGGCGATGTTATCGGTTGGCCAATGACATTAATGTTGGAAGGCTTAAAAACCTTTACCGGACTTGCGCATCGCTGTGAAAAAGTCGCAACTAACGACGGTGTGCTGTGGGTTAATGATTCAAAAGCCACTAATGTCGGTGCAACTATCGCTGCCATAGAAGGTTTGTACAACCCCCAAAACCGTTTGATTCTGTTGGCGGGTGGTGATGGTAAAGGCGCCGATTTTTCGTTGCTAAAACCGGTATTTAAAGACAAAGTCGATGTCGTCATTTGCTTTGGTCGGGATAAACAAAAAATCGCCTCATTAACAAAGAACAGCTACCTAGTTGACGATTTAGCCAGTGCCGTTTCGAAGGCAAGAACCCTGGCTAAGCACGGTGATCTCGTGCTGCTTTCACCTGCATGTGCCAGCTTAGATATGTTCAAGAATTACATTGAACGGGGTGAGCAATTTAGCCAGTTGGTATTGGAGGGGCAACATGAGCACAGTTAAGTCTGAATTGTCTTTGCCATCATTACCACATTGGTTATTTGACTATGGGCAAAAAAGCGGGACCCTTACATTTGATCGCACCTTTGTGTTATTAACTTTAGCCTTTTATATGATCGGCTTGATTATGGTGGCGAGTTCATCGATGCCTGTTGCAGAGCGATTATATAACGATCCGTTCCACTTTGTGATGCGCCATAGCGTTTATATCGTGTTAAGCCTAATCACCGCGGGTATCTTTTTGCAAGTGCCAATGCAACTGTGGCATAAATATAGTGGCTGGTTATTGTTAGTAGCAGTGATTTTACTGGTTTTAGTGTTAATTATTGGTCGTAATATCAATGGTTCCACTCGTTGGATTGTCGTCGGACCGATTACGATACAAGCGGCCGAGCCAGCCAAATTATTCTTTTTTTGCTATTTGTGTGGTTACTTAGTACGACGAAAAGACGAAGTGTCGAAAAAGTTTAAAGGCTGGATAAAACCGGTAGGGGTGTTGTTTTTATTAGCCGTATTACTGCTGTTTCAACCTGATTTAGGGACCGGTCTGGTGATGTTTGCCACCACGTTTGGCCTACTGTTTTTAGCCGGTGCGAACTTAGGGCAGTTTCTTTCGGTATTACTCGCCGGAATCGGTGCTGTGGCGGTGCTTATTTTAACAGAACCCTATCGTATGCGTCGTTTCACTTCCTTTTTAGACCCGTGGCAAGATCCGTATGGTAGTGGTTATCAACTGACCCAATCATTGATGGCCTATGGTCGTGGCGAAATTTTTGGTCAAGGATTGGGCAATAGTGTACAAAAACTTGAATACTTGCCTGAAGCGCATACCGACTTTGTGATGGCCGTAATAGGCGAAGAACTTGGTTTTATTGGCGTATGCGCTTTATTGGTGTTGTGTTTGGTACTGGTCGTTAAAGCCTTGTTATTGGGTAAACGCGCCTTAGAAAAAGAAAAACATTTTGAGGGCTATTTTGCTTACGCAATTGGTATTTGGTTAAGTTTTCAGGCCGCGGTAAATGTTGGCGCAAGTGCTGGTATGATCCCGACAAAAGGCCTAACTATGCCATTGATAAGTTATGGTGGTAGTTCGATGATCATCATGACCTTGGCCATTGTGGTGTTAATAAGAATTGATCATGAATTGCGCTTACAGACCATTCAGGCTGTTGCCAAAGGAAGTAAAAAATGACGATAAGTAAACCGACTTTGCTGGTGATGGCCGGTGGTACTGGCGGTCATATTTTTCCAGGATTAGCGGTCGCCCAAGAGTTGCAGCAACAAGGATGGCAGGTTCATTGGTTAGGCACCCCTGAACGTATGGAGGCGCAAGTCGTTCCTAAATACGATATACCTATCTCGTTCATCAATATTAAGGGCTTACGAGGAAAAGGGCTATCGTCATGGCTTTGGGCGCCGTTTAAAATGTTAAATGCTGTTTGGCAATCGATTAAAATCCTCAAGCAAGTGAAACCCGACGTGGTTCTCGGCATGGGGGGCTATGCGAGCGCGCCGGGTGGGGTTGCGGCATGGTTAACGGGAGTTCCCTTGGTGTTACATGAGCAAAATGCGGTTGCAGGGATGAGTAATCGATACTTAGCTAAGTTTGCAACCCAAGTATTAAGTGCTTTTCCCGGGGCTTTTAATAATGACGTGCCGCACCAAGTGGTTGGCAATCCCGTGAGGCAAAATATCGCCACCTTAAACAAAGCCAAGAGCAATGGACGTAATGTGTTAATTGTGGGCGGAAGTTTAGGGGCTAAAGTGCTTAACGATACACTGCCTGAAACCTTGGCTTTGTGCCCTGAACTGGCGCTTAATATACGCCATCAAACGGGCGCTGGAAATAGCCCACAGGTAAAAGCTAAGTACCTTAGTTTGAACGTGGCCGAGGAAAAAATACAAGTAGATGATTTTATTGATGATATGGCGAGCGCTTATCAATGGGCAGACCTAGTCATTTGCCGAGCGGGAGCGCTGACCGTATCAGAGCTCGCATTGGCGGCAACGCCTGCGATTTTTGTACCGCTACCCCATGCGGTCGATGATCATCAAACCGAAAATGCAAGGTTTTTAGTGGATCAAGATGCGGCCATATTATTGCCGCAATATAACTTATCTGCCAATACCTTGGTAACAGAATTAAAAGCGCTATTTGAGTCGCCAGATAAATTAGTCGAGATGGCTGAAAATTGTCATAAAGCGGCCGCGCCAGAAGCGACCTTAAAAGTCGCAAACGCCTGTCAGGCATTGGTAATAAAAAATGAATAAAGTGAATGTAAGAAACCCTGAAATGCGCCGAGTAAAAGTCATCCATTTTGTGGGCATTGGTGGTGCCGGTATGGGCGGTATTGCCGAAGTATTGTTAAACGAAGGCTATCAGGTGACAGGCTCAGATATTAACGTTAACCCGGTGGTAAAACGCTTGTTAAAGTTGGGCGCTAAAATCGCTATTGGCCACTCGTCGGATAATATCGAACATGCCAGTGTGATTGTGGTATCAACGGCTATCAAAGCCGATAACGTTGAATTACTCGCCGCCCAAGAAAAACGAATCCCTGTTGTTCGTCGAGCGGAAATGTTGGCCGAAATTATGCGTTTTCGTCACGGTATTGCGGTCGCAGGTACGCACGGTAAGACCACCACCACCAGTTTGATCGCCAGTATTATGGGCGAAGGAGATTTAGATCCGACATTTGTTATCGGTGGTTTGCTTAATAGTGCTGGTACCAATGCCAGATTAGGCTCAAGTCGTTATTTGGTTGCTGAAGCTGATGAAAGCGATGCATCGTTTTTACACTTGCAACCTATGGTGGCTGTTGTGACCAACATCGATGAAGATCACATGGAAACCTATGGCGGAGATTTTGAAAACCTTAAAGATACTTATATTGAGTTTTTGCACAATCTGCCTTTTTACGGCTTAGCCGTATTATGTGTTGATGATCCGGTGGTGACTGAATTACTGCCAAGAGTGGGGCGACATATGATCACCTATGGTTTTAGTCAACACGCGGATGTGCGCGCCGAAAACTATCAGCAAGCTGGAGAAGTAAGTCGCTTTGAGGTGATTCGAAAAAACAAGCCAGATCTATCGGTTAAGCTTAATCTTCCGGGTAAACACAATGTGTTAAATGCTCTAGCGGCAATTGCCGTAGCCACAGAAGAAGGCGTGGAAGATAGCGCGATATTGGCCGCATTAAGCCAATTTCAGGGCATTGGTCGTCGTTTTGAGCATTTAGCTGATTTAACAACTAAACAGGGAAAAATTACCGTAATCGACGATTATGGCCACCACCCAAGTGAAGTTGCCGCAACGATTAAGGCAATGCGTAACGGTTGGCCAGAGAAACGCTTGGTGATGATGTTCCAACCACACCGTTACAGTCGCACCAAAGACTTATATGAAGATTTTGTTGAAGTGCTAAGCGAGGTTGATTGTTTGGTTTTACTCGATGTTTACGCTGCTGGTGAAGAGCGCATAGTTAATGCCGACTCCAAAGCCTTGGCGCGCAGCATTCGTTTGCGTAACTCGGTTGAGCCGATATATGTCAGTGACCCTATGCAATTACCCGATATTATGGCGTCAATCTTACAAGATGATGATATGTTAATCACCCAAGGCGCCGGTAATATTGGTGCCATTGCGCGTGAGTTGGTTAGTTCGCCAATGTTAAATGTAGGAAGTAAGTAAGTGAGTAATAAGCTTATCCATTTAGAAGATTTAAAACAGCAAAAAATTGCGGTTTTATATGGTGGTGATAGTGCTGAGCGCGAGGTTTCGCTGAAATCGGGAGCGGCTGTTGCCCAAGGTCTTATTGAGTCCGGTTTTAAAGTCGAAGCGATTGATACCAAAGGTTTTGATATCGCAACCTTGAGGTCTTTAGGTATCGATAGAGTATTTATTGCTTTGCATGGGCGTGGTGGTGAAGATGGTTGCTTACAAGGGGCGTTAGAATATATGAACATCCCTTATACCGGTTCCGGCGTATTGGGCTCATCGTTATCAATGGACAAGGTTCGCACCAAACAAATATTTAAAGCGTTGGACTTACCTACGGCCAATTTTTGTGTGGTTAATGAAGATGAGTACACAAAGGATGCAAGCGCAACGATAATGACCCGCTTAGGTGGCAAAGTGATGGTTAAGCCTGCGAAAGAAGGTTCAAGCATCGGGATGACCATAGCCCAATCGGCAAACGAGCTGGATGCTGCTTTGCAGTTGGCGTTTAACTATGATCATCAAGTTTTGGTTGAAGCATGGTTAAGTGGTAACGAATATACCGTCGCCATCTTGGGTGAGCAAGCATTACCCGCGATCAGAATGCAAACACCGAATGCGTTTTACGATTATCAAGCGAAGTACCAAAGCAACAGTACTCAATATCATTGTCCATGTGGGCTTGATACTGAGCACGAAGAACACATCAAAGCACTTGCCCTTAAAGCTTTTAAAGCCACTGGCGCACAAGGCTGGGGTCGTGTTGATTTAATGCAAGATGAAAATGGCGCGTTTAATTTATTGGAAGTGAATACGGTACCGGGAATGACGCAAACGTCTTTAGTGCCAAAAGCGGCGAAAGTTTACGGCTTAGATTTTAATCAGTTAGTGTGCAAAATATTGCAATTAAGTGCGGTTTAGAGAAAAGATGATGGAAAAACAAACCAAGATTGATTTTTCTCGAAATTCTTTCCAATTTTGGTCAGGATTTTGCTTTTTCATTTTGGTTTGTACTGGCATAATAATAGGTTCGTTGAAATTGTACCGTGCGCTATTTGACGAGCCTGGTAAAGCGGTTTCTAACTTGGTTATAGATGGGCAAAACCCATTCACCCAAGAGACTGAAATCCTTGATGCGATACAACAGGCGCCGTTGCAGAACTTTTTCACTTTAAATGTGAATCAGGTCCAGCAGCACTTAGAAGCTTTGCCTTGGGTTTATAGTGCATCGGTGCGCAAGCAATGGCCAGATACCATTCAAGTGTATGTGATGGACCAGGTGCCAGTTGCCCAGTGGAACGATGATTTTTTTATTAATCAGTTTGGTGGTATTTTTCAAGCCGATAAACATCGCTTAGAACGACTGTCTCAACCTCTGCCTAAATTGTTTGGGCCCGAAGGTTCAGAATCGTTAGCATTGGAAAACTATCGTAACTTAAATAGCTTGCTTACCTATGTTGATGTTAGCATTAGCGAAATGGTACTGACTGAACGACATGCATGGCAAATAACCTTAAACAATGGGGTGTTTTTAAAGTTAGGTCGAGAAAACAGGGTCGAACGGGTACAAAGGTTTATGGATGTCTATGGGCAAATAAAACAACTTGCCCAAGATAAAATGCAAGTAGATTACATCGACTTGCGATATGATACAGGAATGGCTGTCGGCTGGAAGGCCAAAAGCAGTAACCAAGAACAAGAGCAAAAAACAAATGCCTAAAGTGACAGACAGAAATTTAGTGGTTGGCCTAGACATCGGAACGTCAAAAATCGTTGCGGTGGTCGGTGAGGTCACCCCAGATAACAAGTTAAGTATTATTGGTGTTGGTCACCATCCCGCCCGTGGTATGGATAAAGGTGGGGTGAACGACCTTAACCTAGTGATCCAGTCTATTGGTCGAGCGGTTAACGAAGCGCAACTGATGGCCGATTGTCAAATCAGTTCCGTCTATTTAGGCATTTCAGGTAAGCACATCAGTTGTCAAAATGAAAATGGTATGGTGCCAATCAATGACAACGAAGTGGTGCAAGAAGATGTCGATAATGTCATTCACACAGCCCGCTCTGTCCCGATGTCTGCCGAAAGACGTATCTTACATGTCTTGCCGCAAGAATATAGTGTCGATGTCCAAGATGGTATCAAAAGCCCTATCGGGATGTCTGGGGTACGTCTAGAAGCCAAAGTGCATATTGTGTCTTGTGCCAATGACATGTCGAAGAATATTGTCAAATGTGTCGAACGTTGTGACTTAAATGCCGACCAATTAATCTTCTCAGCTTTAGCCTCAAGCTATGCCGTACTTACCGAAGATGAAAAAGAATTAGGTGTTTGTGTGGTTGATATGGGCGCAGGCACTATGGACATATCTATCTTTACAGGTGGTGCCCTGCGACACAGTGCGGTTATTCCGGTTGGTGGTAACCAAGTATCAAATGATATTGCAAAAATTTTCCGCACCCCTTTAAGCCATGCTGAAGACATTAAAGTGCAATACGCTTGTGCCCTGCGACAAATGGTGAGCATGGAAGAGAATATTGAAGTACCAAGTGTTGGTGGTCGCCCTGCTCGCACGATGTCTCGTCATACCTTGGCAGAAGTGGTTGAACCAAGATATCACGAATTATTCGAACTGATTCAAGAAGAAATTAAAAGCAGTGGCCTAGAAGATCAAATTGCCGCTGGTATTGTCTTAACGGGTGGTACAGCCAAGATGGAAGGGGTGACCGAGTTTGCCGAAGAAGTATTTCAAATGCCGGTCAGAATTGGTTTGCCACTTAATATTCAAGGCTTAACGGATTACGTTAACGACGCCAGTTATTCAACTGTCGTCGGGCTATTACAATATGGCCTTGAAGCGGCCACGTTAAAACAAGCGGAAACAACGACAGCAGATAGTGTTCAAGGGGTGTTTACTCGCTTGAAAAACTGGTTTAAAGGCGAATTTTAAACTGGTAACAAAAGATTTTTTTGGTGGAACAAAAATAAAACGGAGAGAAAATTATGTTTGAATTAATGGAAGACCATAACGAAGATGCGGTCATTAAGGTGATTGGTGTCGGTGGTGGTGGCGGTAACGCCGTTGAACACATGGTAACCCAAACGATTGAGGGGGTTGAGTTCATTACGGCAAATACCGACTCACAGGCGCTGCGTAACTCATCTGCCGATGTCACATTGCAGATTGGAGCCGACGTGACCAAAGGTTTAGGTGCCGGTGCGAACCCTGAAATTGGTCGTCGCAGTGCAGAAGAAGATAGAGAAACCATTCGCCAAACCCTACAAGGCTCGGATATGGTATTTATTGCTGCCGGTATGGGCGGCGGTACAGGTACCGGGGCGGCTCCAGTGGTGGCTGAAATTGCCAAAGAAATGGGGATTTTAACGGTAGCTGTAGTGACCAAACCATTCCCGTTTGAGGGTAAAAAACGGATGAATTACGCCGAGCAGGGGATCGAATTCTTAGCCAGCCATGTTGATTCATTAATCACCATTCCAAATGAAAAACTTCTAAAAGTATTAGGTCCTGGTACCAGTTTGCTTGATGCTTTTAAAGCTGCCAACAATGTGTTACTTGGCGCCGTTCAAGGTATTGCTGAATTAATTACGCGTCCAGGTTTGATCAATGTTGACTTTGCTGACGTAAGAACGGTTATGTCCGAAATGGGTACCGCGATGATGGGCTCAGGTACGGCAACAGGTGAAGACCGTGCAGAAGAGGCGGCCGAAGCTGCTATTTCTAGCCCGTTACTCGAAGACGTAGATTTAGCGGGTGCCCGAGGTATCTTGGTTAATATCACGGCTGGTATGGATATCTCTATTGATGAGTTTGAAACTGTTGGTAATGCGGTTAAAGCTTTTGCGTCCGAAAATGCAACGGTTGTAGTTGGTGCGGTTATCGATCCTGAGATGACTGATGAGCTTCGTGTAACTGTGGTTGCGACAGGTATTGGCCAACAGCAAAAACCAGAGATTTCAATTGTACCGCCTATGCAAAAACCAGAGCCTATGGTGGTAAACGCGGACTATACGCCAGCACCAGAGCCTGAATTAGCGAAAAAAGTATACGTGGAAGATAAACCACAGGTGCAATCTGCTCCTGCGACAGACACTGATTACTTAGATATTCCGGCATTTTTACGCAAGCAGGCTGATTAATTAACAAGCCCGACAGGTTGAGGATACTTATTTTTAACAACTTGTAACAGACTTACAGGTTTTTCAATGTTAAATTAGTGTTCGTTGACCAGGGACAAGATTTCAAGCTGGTAATCATTTGGTGTGATATCTATGATTATCGCAAGTTGAAAAACCAATAGAGGTTGTTAGGAGCGACAGATTTGGCTTCTACGACAGCTTTTGAAGGTAATGCAAATAACAAGCCAAAATTGGCTAAGTTTTGACTTAAAAGGTATGTTTTGTTATATTCTGCCACCTCCGTGGCCGGGCGATAAGAAAATTTAAGCACAAACAGCTTGAATTTTGCTCGGTTACCGATGGCTGAAGTATGATAATTTAAGGCTAAATATGATTAAGCAACGTACGATAAAACAGAATGTTTCTACAACTGGCGTAGGTTTACACAAAGGTGAAAAGGTACAGATCACTCTCCGTCCTGCACCTGCCAATACGGGTATTATATTCCGTCGTGTTGACTTAAACCCACATGTAGATATCCCTGCGCGCCCTGAGGCCGTTGGTGAGACTACCCTGTGTACCTGTTTGGTTAATGAGCAAGGTGTTCAAGTTTCCACCGTAGAACACCTACTTGCGGCCCTTGCCGGTTTGGGGATTGATAACCTCATTGTAGAAGTTGACTCGCCAGAGATCCCAATTATGGATGGCAGTTCATTACCTTTTGTCTACTTGATTCAGTCTGTCGGTATTGAAGACGTTAATGCGCCGAAGAAGTTTTTGCGCATTATCAAAACTATTCGCGTTGAAGAAGGTGATAAATGGGCAGAGTTGCGTGCGCATGAAGGCTTTAAAGTTAATTTTGCCATCGATTTTGATCATCCGGTTATCGCAAACACAGCGCAAACGATGAGTATGGATTTGTCCAGTCACTCATTTATCAAAGAAATCAGTCGTGCTCGCACCTTTGGTTTTATGAAAGACATTGAATACTTACGATCGCACAACTTAGCCCTCGGCGGCAGTTTAGAAAATGCCATCGTACTTGACGAATATCGGATGCTAAATCCAGACGAACTTCGTTATGATGACGAGTTCGTTAAGCACAAAATCCTAGATGCAATTGGCGACTTATATATGAGTGGGGTCAGTATCTTAGGTGAATTAAATGCCTATAAATCAGGGCATGGTCTTAATAACCTATTGTTAAGAGAAGTGTTTAAACAAAAAGACAGTTGGGAATGGGTAACTTACGAAGATGAACGCCCATCGCCAATTGCATATCAGGACACGGTATTAGCCTGATAACAGCCAAAGGATTACGTGAAAACCAGAACAAAAGTTCTGGTTTTTTCATTTAGGACTGGTTCTTATTCCGGTTCGCATGTTGAGCAAGTTTCAATAATTTCTCCTTTAACCCAGGAGGCGCGTTTTTTGCTACTTCAGCAATTTGCGCAGAAGAAGCGTCTGACATGTGTTTTAACTTTTCGGTTTGGGGTTTGATAATTGGTGCACGTCGATTGGTAAAAGGATTGATTTTTATTTCAATTTTGTTAAATATACCATTCGTTTGTGTTTCTAATTGGCTTGCAATATTGTTTCGTTCAAATTGCAATCTTTGCCCCCAAACAGGTGAGTTTGCTTCAATGACCACTAAGTCATTGTGAAAATTAGCTATTTGCCATGCATTCTCTGGTAAATCTGGACAGATTTGTCGTACTATGTTGGTAAGTATTTTTAAGGAATTGGTTTTATTGGAAAAATCTGCCAATGAAGAGCTCGCATTTTCGAGTAGTTTTGTTAAGTCTTGAGGATCTTTAACAATGCGTTTCATGATTTGGCCTTTAATTTCAATTTGACATAATAGCAAGAGATAGTATGAGTTTAACAGTTTTATATCGAGGACGTAATGTCCGTTTTACGGTAAAGTTAGCCAAACCACTTTGGATCAGTATCATTGCCAGCTTTGCCTTGGTATCTGGTTTGGTGGTTCATTGGTCGCTGAAACCGGCCGTGTTACCCGAATACTTACAAGTTGCTCAACAAGCAACCATGGAAACAAACGCGCTAAATGAGATTCCTAGCGAATTAAGCAATGAACAAATCACGGCTTTAACCATTAAACTCGCTGATTTGCAATCGCACGTATTGCGTCTTAATGCATTGAGTGAGCGTTTAGCCGAAGAAGCCGAAATTCCAAAAGAAGAGTTTCACTTAGAGTCGTCACCATCTTCTGGTGGCCCGGCTTTAGAAGATGCTGGCTTGGAGTTTTTCTCTGAGCAAGCGTTAACCGACCAGGTGAATTTGCTCAGTGAACAGATTCAGCAACAAGATAATCAGCTAAACATGCTTGAATCTTTGGCACTTGGTCACCATATACAAAATAATAGTTATTTGTCTGGCCGTCCGATAGATGAGGGCTGGTTATCTTCTAACTATGGTGTTCGTAAAGACCCTTTTAATGGCAGACCGGCGATGCATAAAGGCGTCGACTTTGCTGGCAAAGAAGGTGCCAATGTTATTGCAACAGGTTCTGGTGTTGTAACATGGTCTGGTGATCGTCATGGTTATGGTAATTTAGTAGAAATAGATCATGGTGCTGGCTTTAAAACCAGATATGGGCATAATAAAGCGCTATTAGTAAAGGTTGGTGACGTGGTGAGTAAAGGCCAAGCGATTGCAACCATGGGCAGCACTGGTCGTTCAACGGGGCCACATGTTCATTATGAGATTCTTCGTGGCGATAAACATATCAATCCAACGAAATATGTTTATCGAAAGTCTAAGAATTAGTCTCTGCAAAAGCGAATCAAGGTATTGCAAGATAAATAACGGCATTTAGTGGGGATTAATTTACATTAAATGCCGAAATATTGCGTTAGATTGGGTGCACCGCTCATTGAATTAAGTATAATCGTTCGTAAGTTCGATATTTGTAAAGACTGAAGTGCGCTTCAGGGAAATGGTTTAAAAAATGTTTGTAAAATTAATAACAAAAATGTTTGGTAGCCGAAATGACCGTCTACTTAAACAAATGAACAAAGATGTTAAAAAAATTAATGCTTTAGAACCTACCATCCAAGCCTATACGGATGAGGAACTGCAAGCGAAAACCGCAGAATTCAAAGAGCGTTTGGCGCAAGGGGAAAGCTTAAAAGACATTTTACCTGAAGCATTTGCCGTTGTGCGTGAAGCCAGTGTTCGTGTTTTTGGTATGCGTCATTTTGACGTTCAGCTTATTGGTGGTATGGTGCTGCAAGAAGGTAAAATTGCCGAAATGCGCACAGGTGAAGGTAAAACCTTAACCGCAACCTTACCGTCATATCTTAACGCCTTAACGGGCAAAGGTGTTCACGTTATCACGGTGAATGACTATCTCGCAAAACGTGATGCCGACTGGTCTCGTCCTTTATTTGAATTCTTGGGCCTGACGGTTGGCTGTAACATCCCAAATATTTCACCTCAAGAAAAGCAACAAGCTTATCAAGCCGATATCACCTATGGTACCAACAATGAGTTTGGTTTTGATTATTTGCGCGATAACATGGCCTTTTCACCATCACAACGTGTGCAACGCCCGCTTCACTATGCGGTTGTTGATGAAGTTGACTCCATCTTAATCGATGAAGCTCGCACGCCATTGGTTATTTCTGGTCAAGCTGAAGATAGCTCTGATTTATATCGCATGATCGACACAATAGTGCCTTTGCTCGAGCAGCAAGAGAAAGAAGATGAAGAGGGTGAAGAAAGCACCGGTGATTTCACCGTCGATGAAAAATCTAAGCAGGTGTTTTTAACCGAACGCGGGCAAGTGCGTGTTGAAGAGATTTTAAAAGAGCGTGATCTGCTGGCAGAAGAAGACTCGCTCTACGGTGCCGGTAATATTTCATTACTGCATCATGTTATGGCGGCCTTACGAGCGCACAAACTGTTTATTAAAGACGTTGATTACATTGTAAAAGACGGTGAAATTGTCATTGTTGATGAACACACAGGCCGAACAATGGAAGGTCGTCGTTGGTCTGAAGGTTTGCACCAAGCTGTTGAAGCGAAAGAGCATGTCAGCATTCAAAATGAAAACCAAACTTTAGCGTCTATTACCTTTCAAAACTACTTCCGTATTTATGAAAAGCTTGCTGGTATGACGGGCACCGCCGACACAGAAGCCTTCGAATTTAATCATATTTATGGTTTAGAAACGGTGGTGATCCCAACGAACCGTCCAATGATTCGTAACGATATGGCTGACCTAATTTATCTGACAGCCGAAGAAAAATACGAAGCCATTATTGCCGATATTCAAGATTGTGTAGAACGTGGGCAACCCGTTTTAGTGGGTACCATCAGTATTGAAACTTCGGAATACTTATCAACAATTTTAAAGAAAGCCAAAATCAAGCATAAGGTGTTGAACGCTAAATTCCATGCCGAAGAGGCCGAAATTGTTGCCAATGCTGGTCGAGTAGGTGCGGTAACTATCGCTACTAACATGGCAGGTCGTGGTACAGATATTGTGTTAGGTGGTAATTTGTCGGCTGAAATCGCCAAATTGACTGATCCTACCGAAGAAGCCATTGCCAAGTTAACCGAACAATGGCAACAAGAACACGAAAAAGTATTAGAGTTAGGTGGTTTGCATATTGTTGCCACTGAGCGACATGAATCTCGTCGTATTGATAACCAATTACGTGGTCGTTCAGGTCGTCAAGGTGATCCGGGCTCAACACGTTTTTATCTGTCAATGGAAGACGGTTTGATGCGTATTTTCGCATCAGAACGAATTGCCGGAATGATGCGTAAACTGGGAATGGAACGTGGCGAGGCTATCGAACACCCTTGGGTTACCCGCTCAATTGAAAACGCACAGCGTAAAGTAGAAGGTCGTAACTTCGATATTCGTAAACAATTACTTGAATACGATGATGTCGCCAATGATCAACGCAAAGTGATTTACGAGCAACGTAATGAACTGCTCGATGAAGGCGATATTGGTGAAACCATTGCGGCAATTCGTGAAGATGTTTTACGAGGTTTGATCAGCCAACATATTCCACCCCAGTCACTTGAGGAAATGTGGGATGTTGAAGGGCTAGAAGAGCGCTTAAAAGGCGAGTTGTTATTAGAACTTCCTATTAGAAAATGGCTAGATGAAGACGACAAACTTCATGAAGAATCGTTAACCGAGCGCATCTTAAAAGAGATTGAAGACGCATATAAAGCCAAAGAAGAGCAAGTTGGTGCAGATGTATTACGCCAATTTGAAAAAGCGGTTATGTTGCAAAGCCTTGATTCACATTGGAAAGAGCACTTAGCAGCGATGGATCACTTACGTCAAGGCATTCATTTACGCGGCTATGCTCAGAAGAACCCAAAACAGGAATATAAGAAAGAATCTTTCCAATTGTTTAGCGATATGCTTGAAAATCTTAAGTACGATGTCGTTACCATCTTGTCGAAGGTTCGTATTCAACAAGAATCGGATGTTGAAGCGGTAGAAGAACAGCACCGTAAAACAGACGAGGCACCAAAGCAGTTTACTCATCAAACTAGCGGTCATGCTAGCGATGAAAACCAAGTTAAACGGGTTGGTCGCAATGAACCGTGTCCATGTGGCTCGGGTAAAAAATACAAACAATGTCACGGTAAATTAGCTTAGTATATTTACCGGACAATCTGGTTTTAAAGCCGAAACCTGGTTTCGGCTTTTTTATATCTAATAGATGGGCGTACTCGTTTTTGTTGATGGTAAAGTCATTTGATACTACCGTCACCCTAAACCCAAATACTAAAACAAGTGAAAAGATGAAACATATACATGTCGCCGTCGGCGTAATTTATAAAGACTGCAAATTTTTTCTTACTAAAAGACATGAGCATGCCCACCAGGGGGGCAAATGGGAATTTCCTGGCGGTAAAGTTGAGGCGCAAGAAAGTGTCCATCAAGCACTGCACAGAGAGTTACAGGAAGAAGTAGACATTGATGTGTTGGCGGTTAAGCCGATGATCGATGTGACTCATGACTACGGTGACAAACAGGTAAGGTTGGAAGTGTTTTTAGTTGATCAATTTGTTGGTGAGCCCAATGCACTGGAAGGTCAGCAACAAGGTTGGTTCAGCTTTAGTGAAATACTTACCTTAGACTTTCCCGCAGCCAATTTAGCGATTATCGACAAACTACGAACGATGGAGTTGGCTTAGGCTCTTGATAGGGGATGAGTGAAATTTAATGAACCATAAGGTTAAATGTTCTCGTTTGTAGGATGGTGAAAATATTATTATTGTTTAATGGCTTTCAAATCTCCCCAGATTTTTAAGTATTATTTGGTTGTTTTTTTGAGCACCTTAAGGGTGCTCTTTTTTATTCGTTAATCCAACAGTTTGATCACGCTTAATGACCCGTTTAAGCACAACTTTAGCGCACTCTAGCTGGTTAAATAGAACCAAGTTGGTGCGTATAAATACCATTATGCCTTTTGTTCTATAGCGAATAAGGCTGCAAGTGATGTGCAAGATGCCGAGCTTGGTTTTAAATGAGTATGTGGCAAGAGTCTTGCTTCATTTTTCACTCACTCATTAAATTTCTTTATTATTATATGGCTGTTCAAACTCCTATTCGTGGTTTACGTTCTTTTTGTATTGCGGCTCGCTGTTTAAGTTTTAAACACGCTGCCTCGCAGCTGTTTTTAACGCCTTCAGCGGTAAGCCACCAAATAAAACAATTAGAACAACAATTAGGTATGGTGTTGTTTAAACGTCAAACTCGGGCCATTGAACTAACCAATGCGGGTAAGCAGTTTTATAACGCGATTCACCCTATTATTTCTGATCTTGAGTCTACGATTTCTGAGTTTTCTAATGCTCAGCAAAATACAACAATAAGCATCAGCTTGCCGGAGTTTTTTGCCAGTGAGTTATTTGTGCCTAAATTAAGCGAGTGGACCCGTTTAAACCCTGAAATTAACTTGCAGTTGGAAACGGTAAAAACCGACGCTAAAAAAATCGCCAGCACAGACTTGTCAGTGGTATTAGCAAACGGGAAACCAAACGGCAGTATCGTTACTGAGCTGTTTCCGATTCGCTACGTCCCTGCGTGTAACAAACGATTATATCGCAAGTGGGCAAGTCAAGGTTATCGAGCATTGCAACATGTCCCTTTGATCTTGCATCAATCGAGACCTTGGGCATGGCATCAGTGGGCCGATAAATTCAATATTTTAGATTTTGAACCAAAGCAGATCATCCAATTCGATAGCATGTTTGGCGTTGCTCGCGCCGCGCAACAGGGGATGGGGATTGCTCTTATTCCCATGCCGATAAGCCACAGTTGGTTCAAAGAGCAATTATTAGTGCGGTTGTACGACAATGAACTTCTAACTAATGATCGCTACTTTTTGTTGCAACATCAAAGTCTCGAAAACTCACCAGAGATGAAAAAGTTTGCGCACTGGGTTAGTGACAACTTTTGCTCGCTGTATTGATGATTAAACCGTGAATGACCTGGTTTGAGTGAAATAAATTCATCTCATGCTAAGATTTTAATCGTTTGTCGCGAACGAAAGATTTTCCTAAAGTGAAGACAACAGTAAAGGTACTGTTATTACACCATTAGGAGAATGCTATGACGTATTTCAAGTTAAATAAGCCCTTTAACAAAAGGCCTGATAAGCCTAAGTTGGCAGAGCTAGCACAAATTGTTAAAACCTACGCGCAAAAAGCACAGCCCCTTAAGCGCTTAATCATGGTTTTAAGTTTATCTACATTAGGATTGAGTTTCAGTAGTTACGCAAGTTTAAACCCATCAGGGCAAGACACCATGGCCCACCTAGATGCTGACTTTAAGGTTGCGGTGATCCGAAGTGCGGTGACAGCAGATGAGATAGAACAAGGCCACTACCAAAAAGTGGTTCAGAAGATATTTTCATCGCTAGATCACACCAGCGATGCGAATGATCAAATAAGTTTATGCGCGGTTTGGTTAAAACAAGGGGAATACGAAAAAGCCGACGCTGCTTGCACTAACGCGATAAACTTGCTTGACGCTATGGATCAATCCCAAGCTAGATTGGATTACGTAAAGTCGATTGCTTATAGTAACCGTGCGATTGTTCGCTTTTATTTAAGCCAACGCCAAGCCGCATTTTCGGATGTGAATAGCGCACTGCTATTTGATCAAAACACCGTGGTGATGGCAAACTTAAGGGCACTAAACTTGGCGGTATTAAAACAAGAAATGTCGCTAAGCGTTAATCTCGGTGCGGATTAACATCATGGATAAAGCGTTGAAAAACGCATGTATCCTTCATAACATGTGAGCGACTGATAACAAGAGAACAGATGAAAAATGAATAAAACTGTCCCATTATAGTAAAGGCCCATTTTATAAAAGAATGGGCCTTTTCTATTTATTTACAGTTCAATTCGCTCGTTATGGTATATAAGTCTAATATCGACAGTCTCATAACAATAGCAAAACGAACAGAAAAACAAATAGCAAAACGAATAGCAAGACCAACAGCGACAGAATAAGGAGGTACAAATACCAACCCCAAAGACCCCATAATCCACTCTGTTTTAAGAACAAGAACTCGCGTTATTCTGGCTCAACAAAAAATGTATTATGCTCGACAAATTCCTGTTCAAGTTGGTCAAGCATTTCCTCGCTGAGCAATTGCTCATTTGTTACCGGTTGCGATATTTTTTTTTCTTCATTGGCCCACTCGCCTAAGTCGATAAGTTGGCAGCGTTTAGAGCAAAATGGGCGAAATTCGGCTTCACTGTTCCATAGCACTTGGGTTTTGCACGTAGGGCAATTTACTTTAATGGTCATCTTGCGTCCACAGGTGTTATTTTGTAATGTAAAAAGACGCTTATTATAACAATAAAAGGCCTTATTTTGACACAATCATCCCCTCGTTTTTTAATTGGCCTGTCGTTAATCTTTTTTCTTATTGCCAGCCATATTATCTTTCCAACCCCTGGTGGTTCCGGCTTAACTCTGGCCGCTAATATCATAAACTGGTTATTTATTAGCGTTTTTATTTCCTATGCCTTTGCTCATGTCTTGAGTCAGAAGAAAATTATTTTGCCGATAAGTGCTAAGTATTATTTTATTGCTATATGCGTGTTGGTTCTTCCGTTATTTTTTCCTCATTCTGATTTTATCTATGCCATGCCTAGGGTGCTGGCCATTTTTCTCGGTTTTTTATTTTGGCTCTCTTTGTTTCAGTTTGAATTGAATGACAAAAATAAACATAAGTTTTTAATTCTATTGCTACTGGGTTGCACCATTGAAGCGAGCCTTGGGTTGATCCAATTTTATTTGTTAAACCTGTTTGACATTAAGTTTCTTAGTTATCGCTCTGTCACGGGGCGCCCATATGGCAGCTTTTTACAACCTAATGTGATGGCTAGTTTTATGGCAACAGGCATCGTGCTGTGCTTATATCTCCTACCTAAAGTCAAATTTTTATTGCCTAGATATAAGAAGCAAACTTTGGCATTAATTCTTTACACCTTGTTTAGTTGTTTACATGTTTTAATTTTAACCCAATCTAAATCGGGTTTTTTAGGCTTGTTATTGGCATTGGTCTTAATATTGCCATATACATATAAAAGGCGAAAAAGCTATAAGTTGGCAAAGGCAGTTGCCTTAGTTTCTATTGTTACTAGCATACTTAGCGTGCTTTATTTAGGGGATTTTCGCGGTGAGAAACTTTATACTGATTCTGGGGTAAGGTTAACGATATTCAAAGTGAGTGCCCACCTTGTTCAAGATAACCCTTTAATGGGGCTTGGAGCTGGAAGTTTTGAAAAAAATTATCTCATTGAACATAATAAGCAACTAAATGCCGGTAGCATCAGTTTAAAACCTGTAAAAAACCTACACCATCCACATAACGAAACCGTTTTTTGGATCGTTGAGGGGGGGATGGTCTCGTTATTAGGGATAGTACTGCTTACATTAACCTCCCTGCAAGTCTTGTATCAAGGTGGATGGGGCAGTTTACCTAAATTGGCGTTATTAATGCCCATTTTACTTCATAGTCAGACGGAGTTTCCCTTTTATCATTCAGCGCTTCACTTTATCTACTTTTTAGTCTTTTTATTCTTTTTTCATATACCCAAAGAGTCGATTCAAAAACACGTTAAATATGAAAAGATTACTCAAACAATTTTAGTACTATTTTTTACATTCTCTTTTGGTTATTTTGCCACTGCTCTGCAGACCCATATATTGTTTGTTAATTTTATTAAATCTAATGATTTGAAATATGTTGAAAAAATATTTAACCAGCATGCATTAAAAGATGAGCTAGACGAAAGGATTAACCAATATCACTTTGAGCAAGGGCTAATTAATAAAGATGCGATTAAAATACGAAGCTATATTGATTGGGCAAAGCAACGAACCCAAAGGGAGCCAAGACTTCAATTTTACCAAAATAGTATTGAAGGGTTCCTGTTATTAAAAGAGTGGGGGGAATATACGACAGAAACTGAATTGATGATGTTTGTTAATGAAGCTAAACAATTATATCCAGGCCATCCATTTTGGCAACAAGTACGTAAAACATCACCATAATTTGCCCTAAAAATGGGGTGCATTCTTGCCTCACCTGATGTTATTTTGTAAGCTGATAATAGATTACAAAATAACAATAATAGGCCACATTTTGACACAGCCCATTCATCGCTTTCTTCTGATCCTCGCTGTTATGTTTTTTTTCATAGGAGCACATGTTGTTTTACCTAGTCCTGGTTCTGGGGGCGGGTTATATAGAACATCAAATATCGCGACTTGGATGTTTATGTGCGTCTTTATTTCTATAACGATGGCCAATATCATCGAAAATAGACGGTTTGTTTTTAATCAGACTTTAGCCTTGGTTGGAATTGGGTGCTTATTCCTCGTTATACCAATATTTTACCCACACGCTGATGTTAAAGGGAGCATATTAGGCGTATTTGGTCTTATTATTGGCTACCTTTTCTTGGTGGCGTTATATCAATACAAGTTCAGAGAAAAGCTAAAAGACACCTTGCTTTTATTGATTGTTTTGGCTTGTGCAGTAGAAGCAAGTATAGGACTTATACAACATTATATTCTAACCCCATTTGAAATCGATTGGCTTTATTTTAGGCCCGAATTTTCAGCGCCATATATGGAAAGGCATCAAGGAGAGCGCTCATATGGTGCTTTTTTGCACCCCAATGTTATGGCAAGTTTTATGGCAACAGGGGTTATATTGAGTCTTTATGTACTCTTTAAGCTTAAAGATTTACCTATAGCTAAAAAAAGTTACATCAAAATGGGGCTTTATTATACGGCGGCAAGCTGTTTACATGTGTTGATTTTAATGCAGTCAAAAGCTGGCTATTTAGGTGTATTACTTGGCTTGATTTTTTTATTGCCTTTATTATTAAAGAATAGACATATGTATAAACAGCCGGCGTTGCTGTTATTGCTGTCTTTAACCGCAGCAATTGTTACTTTAAATTTGTCTGAAAATCAACGTGGCGAAAAGATCTATACAGATAAAGGGGTTCGCTCGACCATCTTTTATGTGACAGCTAAGATGATATTAGATGACCCGATTAAAGGCGTGGGGTTTGGGCATTTTGAGAAAAGCTATATATTAAAACACTACTCTGAATTAGAAGCTGAAAATATTGATAGTCTGCCAGTAGCTAATTTATCCCACCCGCACAATGAGACCTTACTTTGGTTGGTTGAAGGCGGAATTAGTTCAGCTCTAGGGTTGTTATGTATTTTGATTGCTGGAGGGCTATTAATTTTTAAAAATGATTCTTTGCGTTGGGCAAAATTGTCACTGCTGATGCCCATTCTATTACACTCGCAGGTGGAGTTACCTTTTGTAAAATCTAGCTTACATTTTTTGGTTGTATTGAGTTTGGTTTTTTACCTAGACAACGGTAAGGCCCTTAAAGAATACACAATAAGGCACGTAAATTTATTACAACCCGTGTTATTCTCGTTTTTCTTAACCAGTTTTGCTTACCTACTTTCAGCAATTCACACCCAACTTATGGTGAACAACTATAAAGCAGAATTAGACCCTTCATATTTAGATAAAGTCATTAACCCCCACCCATGGTATTTATATATTGAAACTGAACGCGCGCGAATTGACCTATATACTGCGGTCAATAATAAAGATGAAGTTAAGCTTAGAAATTTTATTAACTGGGCTTACAAACACCTAGAAACAGAGCCCAGAGAGCGGATGTACGTTTATCTTATTGCGGGATTAGGGTATTTGCAGGATTGGCAAGCTGATGTTTCTGATATCGAAATAGCCAATGCTATAGCAGATGCTAAAGCAGTGTATCCCCAATATCCTCATTTTGAGGAAAAAATTAATATTCACTCTTTAGATTAATGCGCGCTTTCTAGCACTTAGCTAATTTAAAGTTTATATCTTTTGATACATATTGTTGCCCTTTTTCGGGGCATAATTGCATAAATCGAATCGAGTAGCGGTATTTATTGCCGCTAATACTGGGGAAAATATCTTCGCCTTCAGCAAGCTTAATCCGTAGTAACAATAAGCCTTCACCATTATCTTGATAAAAGCTTGTTGGGCATGTTATATCAACAAAATCGGCTTTTTGTCGAATGAACTTTAAAATCAGTGAAATTGATTTTTCAAAAAGGCTTAAAGCTGCTAACCACTTTTCAATGTCTTGTTGAAGTAATATTGGTGGTTGCTTTAGCCAAAACGCCAGTGCTGGTAAGTCAAAAAAACAATAGGCATTTTGCATCGCAAATCGTTTACGCATGCTATATAAAAATTTATCGTTTTTAATGTCAGCAAGCACGGTTTGTTTCGAACGTAAACGCGTAGCAAATAACTTGGCTTGTTCTAAATTTCGGGTTAAAGCTCGGTTATCTATGTTAGGAGACTTTGACCAAAGTAATAGATTTTGCTCCAACCTTTCTAAATCTTTAATAACATCGCCACGGGTATCGGTCCGGTCTAGCGTATCTAAAATGGCAAAAATAGAGTTAAAAAACAAAGCAAAGCCCGAACTGATATCTTGATCAAGGCTTGAGCGCGCTTGCACAAATAATTGCTCAAGCTTTAGATAATTTCGAATCCTTTCATTTAGTGGGTGTTCGTACAAAATATCAGACATGTTGTAATTATTATTGAAAAGTCGTTTTTATAGTAACAGAGTATAAATTTAAGGCTATCACTTTTCGTCGTTTGGGTAAAAGCTTTACCTAGAAAAAACACAAAATTTGTGCTTAATCAAAGCTTAAAAGCAAACAATTAAAGGGGAATGAGTTTGAGAAAAGCACGATGCAACAATTCAACCTCTTGGGGTAAATGGGCTATGGTGTCTTGATCGTTGTTGATTACAAAATCCGCATGCCTTAAACGCTCCGCTCTGTTAACCTGAGCCTTAATAATATTCTTTACCGTTTGCTCTGAGCTTTGATCTCGAGCTAATGTGCGCTTAAGCTGGGTTTGAGGACTAACATCGACGACTAATACCTTATCTACGCTTTTATTCAGACCGTTTTCAATTAGTAGCGGTGCCACCAATAAACAATATGGGCTTTTTGCTTGCTGACAAGCGTGGCGAATTTTATCGCCAATAAGCGGGTGGAGTAGGTTATTAAGCCAACGTTTATCTTCTTCTTTAGCAAAGACCCTTTGCCGAAGTTTAGGTCGGTTTAACTCGCCATTGGCTTGAATAAATGATTGACCAAAATGTTGTGCTATTGCGCTCAAAGCCTGACTGCCTGGCTCGACGACCTCTCGCGCAATAATATCAGCATCAATGATGTCGATACCATAGGGCAGGAATAAGTTTGCTATGGTGGTTTTACCACTCCCTATTCCACCTGTAAGGCCTATGACAAGATTTGACATGGCCTTTATAACACCAAATTTAAATACCAGTTCCACATACCATTACCCCATAGAGCGGTAATCCAACCGGCAATGGCTAAGTAAGGACCAAATGGAATGGGTTTAGAGCCTTGGTGATTGTTGAAAACCATCATAGCGATACCAATAATTGCCCCAACTAGCGAAGCCATTAAAATGAGCAAAGGTAACAGTTGCCAGCCAAACCATGCGCCAAACACCGCAAACAGCTTAAAGTCACCATAGCCCATACCTTCTTTGCCTGTAAGTAACTTAAAGAGCCAAAAAATGGACCATAAGCTCATATAGCCGACCACAGCGCCTATTACAGCTTCATTAAGACTGACAAATCCCGAATTTAAGTTGATCAGTAAACCAAGCCAAACTAAGGGCAGTGTAATTTGATCGGGCAGGATCATCTGGTCAAAGTCAATCATGGTTAGAGCAACCAAAGACCAAGTTAAGATTAACATCCATAGCGTTAACCAAGTGACACCAAAGTGCAGGCCAATAACCACAGATAAAATACCGCTAGCCAGTTCAACCAAAGGATATCGTATCGAAATTGGTGTTTTGCAAGCCGAACATTTGCCTTTTAAAAACAGCCAGGATAACAGCGGGATGTTTTCGATTGCTTTGATTTTATGGCCACACTTTGGGCAAGTCGAAGCGGGTTTGGACAAGGTTATCGACTCTATTTTAGCTTTAGAGCTTGCTTTGTTACTGGTTTTAGCTAACTCATCCGCAAGCAGTTCGCGACAATCACACAGCCACTCGTTGTGGAGCATTTTGGGCAAACGATAAATCACCACATTTAAAAAGCTACCAACAACTAAACCGAGTATTAGGGTGGTTGTATAAAACGTAATCGGGTAGAGCTCAAATAGAGCCAAAATTTCAGCAAACACAAAAAAAACCTTATTGTTATTATTTTATGATAAATCGATATAAAGTGAATTAGATCACAGCACCAATTTGGAATATTGGTAAATACATGGCAATGATCAAACCACCAATAAGTACGCCTAAAACAGCCATAATTAAGGGTTCTAATAACGCGGTTAAGCCGTCAACGGCATCATCTACTTCTTGCTCATAAACATTGGCAACTTTTGCCAGCATGTCATCTAGGGCACCAGATTCCTCACCAATGGACACCATTTGAATCACCATATCGGGAAATACATCAGCATTTCTCATCGCTAAATTCATTTGCATACCGCCTGAAACTTCGGTGCGGATCTCTTTTATCGCATCGCGATACACCGCATTGCCAGAAGCGCCGGCAGCAGAATCTAGGGCATCAATTAATGGCACACCAGCAGCAAACGTGGTCGATAATGTTCGGCTAAAGCGAGCAACGGCAGCTTTATTTAGGATCATCCCAATGACTGGGGCTTTTAATAAGATGGCATCGACTTTGTCTCGAAATTTGGCGCTTTTTTCATGGGTCTTTTTAATCGCTATAAAAATGCCCACAATACCGGAGAGCGCAATATGCCAATTGGCTACCATAAAATCAGATAAGTTAACCACCATTAGTGTAAAGGCGGGCAGTTCGGCATCAAAGCTGGCAAATACTTCAACAAATGTTGGTACAACAGCAATTAACAAAATAGAAGTAACAATGACCGCAACACAAATAACCGCAACAGGATAAACTAAAGCTTTTTTAATTTTAGCCTTTAACGCTTCGGCTTTTTCTTTATAAGTAGCAATCCTGTCGTAAATGCTTTCAAGCGCGCCAGATTGTTCACCCGATTCAACCAAATCGCAATATAAGCCATCAAAATATTTGGGGTGATCGCGTAAGCATTGTGATAAGGGCACACCACCTTGAAGTTTACTACCCACTTCAGCGAGGAGCTTTCGAATATTGCCGTTATCACTGCCTTTACCAATCATCTCAATCGATTGTACTAAAGGTACACCGGCACTTAACATAGTAGCAAGTTGCCTAGTGACAATAGCAATATCGACCGGCTTAATCGATTTTTCGCCACTCATGCCAAACAGTGGTTTGGGTTTCTTTTTAACGCGAAGTGGGGTAATACCTTGTTTTCTTAGTTGCGCTTTGAGCTCCAGCGCGTTGGGAGCAGAAAGCTCACCGTTTACTTTTTTACCTTTTCTGTTTACCCCAGACCAAGTAAAAAGAAAAACATCTTGCGTTTTTTTGCTTTGTTTTGCACTTGCTGTTGCCATAAGTATTACCTTTAATTTAGGCCGTAACCCTAATTACTTCGGACAAACTGGTGATCCCAGCTTTGGCTTTTAATAAAGCGGATTGACGCAAATCGTTATAGCCTTCACTTTGCGCTTGTTTAGCGATATCAATAGAATTGGCGCCTCTCATGATTAAGCCTGCGGTGACATCACTGATTTTGACCACTTCATAAATACCGACTCGACCTTTAAAACCATTGGTGCATTTACTGCAACCAACCGGCTTATAAATGGTGATATCGCTAACTTCACTGGGGTCGAAGCCAAATTCGATTAAGCCTTGCTCGGTTATCTCATCCTTAGCTTTACAATGATTGCATAATCGACGAGCAAGACGCTGCGCAATTATTAACGAGACCGAGCTGGCGACGTTATAACTGGGCACGCCCATATTCAGTAAACGGGTTAAGGTTTCTGGCGCTGAATTGGTATGCAGGGTTGATAAAACCAAGTGACCTGTTTGCGCCGCTTTAATTGCTATCTCGGCGGTTTCTAAATCTCGGATCTCACCAACCATAACAATATCAGGATCTTGACGTAAGAAAGATTTTAGCGCGCTGGAAAAGGTTAGGCCGGCTTTATTATTGATTTGAACCTGATTTATCCCTTCGAGGTTAATCTCTACCGGATCTTCGGCGGTCGAGATATTGCGCTCTTCGGTATTTAAAATATTAAGACCGGTATAAAGTGATACGGTTTTACCCGAGCCTGTGGGGCCGGTTACTAATATCATCCCTTGCGGTTTAGACAGGGCTTCTAAATAAAGCGCTTTTTGCTCATCTTCATAACCCAGAATATCAATGCCGAGCTCGGCTGAAGACGAGTCTAATATACGCATTACCACTTTTTCGCCCCACATGGTTGGTAGGGTAGAGACACGAAAGTCGATCGACTTTTTCTTTGATACCGCTAACTTTATGCGACCATCTTGTGGCACTCGACGTTCAGCAATATCTAGCCTTGACATAACCTTTAAACGAGCCGTTAACCGGCTTGAAAGCAATACCGGCGGTGTGGCGATTTCGGTAAGAATACCGTCAATTCGAAAGCGGATGCGAAATTTATGCTCAAACGGTTCAAAATGTAAATCGGAGGCACCACGGCGGATCGCATCGAGTAAGATTTTATTGATGTAAACAACAATCGGCGCATCGTTTTCGGGGTTTTCAGCGCCCTCATCATCATCTTGCTTGCCATCGTTGGTATCGATTTGCTTAAGCTCTTCTTCATCTAAATCGGTGAGCTCTAACGAACTGGTTTCATCGAATAGCAGCTCTATAGTCGATTGCAGATCATTAGCATCGGCTAAAACCAGTTCACAAGAGAATCCGGTGTTAAATTGAAACTCTTGTAATACCTCTAACTGGGTCGGATCGGAGACCGCAATATAGAGCATATTCCCTCTTAAATAAATGGGCAGGGCATGATGCTTTTGAATCAGGTTTTCGTTGAGAAGTTTATCGGGTAAATTATCAAGCTCAAGGTCGTTGATATTAACAAGAGGTAAGCCAAAGCTTTGTGCTAAAACAGTTGCCAAGCGATTCGATGAAATGGCTTTTTTACGAAGTAAAAACTTGATGATCGACTTTTCTTCACGGGCTTTGTTAAATTCATTCAAGGTGTCATCGGGTAACAACTCATTTCGTTGTAATGCACTTAAGATACTGGATTGCGATCCTAAACTGTTCATCAAACAATTCTCTATAGTTGTTATAAGTAGGTTTTATAAATCTAATAGGTATATACGTATACATCTGTTAGATGTAAGTATTTGAATGTACTTACAGTTATATACGTATATATCCATGCTTTATTTGTAAATGGAGAAATACCAAACTAAATAAAAGACATAGTCATAGCAAGTTTATTTCATATGAGGGCTAGTGATTTTTAGTAATGAAAACAGCGGAAAAAACCGCTGTTTTCAATTTAGCTAGAGTGGACTATGTCCTAGGTAGCATTTGACGCCGAAGTACTAACTTTACAGATACCGGAAGTCGCACAATCACCACCCCAAGTCCAAGTAAGAGCTAACGAATCTTCGTCGATTGAAGGCTGAAGATAAAGAATTTTTGAGCTAGCACCTAAGGCTGCAGAACCTGTTAGAGTTAATCGGCCAGTGGCTGTATCAATTGCAGCTGCTACAATATCATCATGAGATTTAAATGTAGCCTCTGTAGGAATATTTGCTACTTCAAAGTCTAATTGTGTTTCATCAGTAATTTGACCTGTTTGAACAGCAACTTCAACCGCTGTTTTGTAGCTGTTAGCCATACTTACTAGTGAAGACGCTTTTGCAGAACGCGTGTAGTCATTGTATGCCGGTAGCGCAACCGCGGCAAGAATACCGATAATTGCAACAACGATCATCAATTCGATTAGGGTGAAACCCTTGTTAGATTTAATATTTTTCATGTTTAAACATCCGTTATAAAGTTAATTGTTATTATGGGGGCTGAACTTAATATGGAACATAAATAAAAAAATGTAAAATAAAAAACCGAAAAAAATGGCAATTTTCATTAAATAATAATTTATCTGGGTGAAATATCGCCATTTGTTGCGCTTTTGCTGTTTCAGGAAACAAATAGAAACAAAGCAGTTACACCGAGTTTCAAGGCTTAGTTTAATGCTTTTTAACAAATATTTAACATTAACATGTATTTAACAACCTGTTAGTAAGTATGCTTTCTTGAGAATTGCCTTGGTTCATTATTGCGCGAAACTGTTGCGCTCGCTTTTGTTGTTATTTGCAACTGGTTAATTGGTGCTCTTTTGCGGCTTTACAGTTAGGTTAATGTGACTGATTTGGGGTTTAAGGGCTGAAGTCCCTATTTTGTGGGGTTTGCGAGGTGCAAGAATCGACAAACCCATTTTTGAAATGGGGCAAACTTTGCTTTTTACGAAATAAAGGTTAAAAAACAAACTTGCACTAGCCTAAACAAGTTTTTAAAAAAGCGTATAAAAACACTATATAAAAAAGCTTGGCAAGTAGGGCTTGGCAAATAGGGCTTGGTAAATAGGTCATTGGCAATGAGCGCAGGGCCAGCTTTTTTACGAGCAAGTAGTTTTTACAAACAAGTAGTATTTGCGAGCAAGAACTATTAACCTGCCACGGTTTCGATTAGCTATTTTTTATCGAGCAATTTTAACACCGCTGTGCCAATCGTTTTAAGTTAATCGTTCTAAATTAAGTGTTTTAAGTCAATAACACCTTTTAAGTCAATAACACCTTTTAAGTCAATAACACCAGTGGTGCTAAGCAAGTGACGCTAAGTTACAACGCTAAGTCAAAACGCTAAGCTAACAACGCTAAGTCAATACGCTAAGTTAACAACGCTAAGCAAACGCGCTATTAAAATCCATCTCACCCAAGGCTTATCACGCTTGGCACCGTTGCTGTGGCCCATAGAAGAGGCTTAATTATGGAATAAACGCGTCAAAGGTTGGCATATTTAGACAAACCGCATCGACAAATCAACCGCTTGTACGTGTTTGGTTAGCGCCCCGACAGAAATAAAATCAACCCCTGCTTTGGTATATGCTTTAAGTTTCTCTAGGGTCATATTACCAGATACTTCCAGTTTGGCTTTGCCTCGGGTTAAAGCAACCGCTTGCTCAATCATCTTGGTGGAAAAGTTATCAAGCATAATAATGTCGCTGCCAGCCTCGATCGCTTGTTGCAATTCATCTAAATTTTCCACTTCAACTTCGACGGTTTTACCGGGGAAATTGGCTTTTGCTGTTGCCACCGCATTTTTAATGCCACCGCAGGCATTGACATGATTTTCTTTAATTAAAAACGCATCAAATAAGCCAATGCGATGATTATGACCACCGCCACAGGTAACAGCATATTTTTGCGCACTGCGCATACCAGGGATGGTTTTACGAGTATCTAGAAGTTTTGTTTGGCTCGAGCTGAGCTCTTTTACATACTGACTGGTGATGGTTGCGGTCCCAGAAAGGCTCTGTAAATAGTTTAAAGCGGTGCGTTCGCCGGTTAATAAAATGCGGGCGTTGCCTTTTAGCTCACACAAAATGGTATTGGCTTTGACCGCTTGACCATCGTTGACAAACCAGGTGATCTCAGTACTTTGCTGTGCCCCTTTGTCTAATTGGGTAAACACTTCATTAACCCAAGCTACGCCGGCAATAACACAATCTTCTCGGCAAATAATGGTGGCCACGGCTTCGGCGTCTTTGGGGATTAAAGACGCCGTTATATCAAGGTCTGATGATGGTGTTTGCTCGAATGAGTTGCCTAAATCTTCGGCAAGTGCCCAAGTGACGGTGTGGCGGATATCGTTTTGAAGTTCTGGACTGTGCATAGGATCTCTACAATAAGGTGAGGGCATATCGTTCATTAGCCGATACATCACTAATACAGCGATTTATCTGGCGCGTAAGTAAAGGATATAGCCAAAATTAAAGTTATTGTTCGGTTAAGTACAAAAATTTACCACTTTGACGAAACTCAACCTGCTTTAACGCACTCATCCCCAAAAGAATTTCATTACTGTCCATTTGAGGATTAATATTTGCTGCCACATTATATAAGCTTATATTACCAATACTCAACTGCTCTATGGTGGTATCAAACACTCGAATGCTACCATTAGCCGTTTTGACCATATGGCTTCCATGACTTTCAAGGCCGAGCTTATCGGCTAATCTGGCGGGAACAGACACATTGGTAGCACCGGTATCGAGTAAAAACGTAACCGTTTGTTGGTTAATTTTACCGTTGCTAACATAGTGGCCATAGCGATTACGCTCTAATGTGACTTGTGCCCGGCCCTGTGCGGTTAAGGCAACATCAGGCGCTTGATTTGGGTTGTATTGATTATCAAGATAACCCTGAAATAACCAAACAAACAAGCTCAGAAAAATAATCCATGCTATCCAAATCATGCTTTTAGCGATATTTTTACTGGGATCTGTGTCCTGCATAATGATAATCTAGTGTAAATAATGAATAAATGTATATGAACTATTATGCAATCAAAGTTTAGCATCAACAATGGTTGGCTAAAAATTAGCTCAGATCAGACCAAAGCGAAAGCGAGTCATGGTCAATCACTCATTAGCCATCAGTTGTCGCCCCACCATGATCAACGAGAACAAGGCGAAATAAGTTTATTGGTGATTCATAATATTTCATTACCACCAGGAAAATTTGGTAGTCACCATATAACGGATTTATTTTTAGGACGTTTAGATCCAAGCGATGATCCCAGTTTTGCAGACATTTATCAGCTTAAAGTTTCGGCTCACTGTTTAATTCGGCGCAATGGAGAGGTGATCCAATACGTGCCATTTGATAAAAGAGCATGGCATGCAGGCGTGTCTTGCTTTGACGGACGTGAACGCTGTAATGACTTTTCAATAGGTATTGAGCTTGAAGGGACCGATTCTTTAGCCTACACAGATGCGCAATATTGTGTGCTTGAAAACATTAGTCAGGCCATTATGCAGGCCTACCCTAAAATTACCAAAGACAGAATAAAAGGCCATTGTGATATTGCTCCAGAGCGAAAAACCGACCCAGGCGAAAGTTTTGATTGGGTGCGTTATAAAAGCGCGTTAAACTCTTGAGTAATATTTTTGCTTTATATTTAATCATGATCAGGTTGAATTTTCTGGTATTGTTAAATGGCACAGGGTAGAATTTTTATCATGCTCTGCAATACACCTCAGTTTTGCAGAAAGGTACAATAATAATAGGATATTCAATGAGTTTAATTAGCTTGTTACTTTCTTTGGGTGGCGAAAGAGTGTTGTCAGCCAGTCAATGGCAATTTAAAACCTATTTTACCTCCTACCTTAAGTTCGCTTTTGGTTTTGTTTCCAAGGATGAAATCGGGAAAAGTCATTTAAATGTCGCATTATTGGCGGTCTTACCTTCGTTATTGGTGTGGAGTATTCTATGGTTTGTGGAAGAAACCATCATTGAGTTTGTGCTTATAACCCTAGGATTAATTGTTTGTTTTGGCTGTGCAATGGCAAGACAAGGGTATAAAGATTTTCTTAATGCAGCGATGCGCGGTGATGAAGTGGCTGTCGCTCATCACCAAATGGCATTGCAACAAGATCAAGCCGGTGAGCAAGAAAGCTTTGGTCAAACCCTGGTGTGGTTTAATTACCAATATTACATGGCCATTATTTTAATTTTTATTTTTTTAGGCTTACCTGCCGTGGTGTTTTATCGGGGTTTATTATTTATTGCACATTACCAATTTGATAATGATGCAGATGAACAAGCCTTGTTCAGCCAATCGGCCATTCAATATAGTCGAGATATCTTGCTGTATATTGACTTTATTCCAACCCGTTTTGTGGCTTTTGGTTATATGTTAGTAGGGCACTTTTCAAAAGCATCGACAGTGTGGTTAGAAGGGTTGTTAGATTTTGGTCAAAGCCCTCGACAGTATTTAACTCGGGTGGCAAAAACCTCAGAAGATTTATCCGTTGATCAGAGCGATCTTACCAGTGAAGCGACCTTGTTGGTTCAATTAGCCAAACGCAACTTACTCTTGCTGTTAGCTGCGACGGCGTTTATGACCATCGCAGGTGTGCTGCCATAAATCGCACAGGGTTGCTGCTGAGCAGATTACTCAGCAGTTAACTCTACATTTGAGCATCGACCCAGAAACCTATCCAGAAACCTATCCAGAAACCTATCCAGAAACCTATGTTGTTTCATTGCTCGTTATGCTGTAAACCTTATCCTTCACTGACTAGTTAGCATTCTTTTTTATTCCTCACTTCATTTGTTCAAATTCGAATACATATTTTTAGCTTGTGGCAGATTTATGGCTGATTTCAATCAAACCAGCGTCTCTAATGTTTAACCACCTTGACTGTTTAAAAGTGAGTTTTATGTTGAAAATATGTGGTCAGACCAATTTCTGTTGTTGCATTGATGTTAAGTCTGTAAGGGCTTTGTAAGGTTTTCTCAAGATCCTGACAAAAGTTTACTTTTGTGTGTAAGTTTGCTATTTTACCTCAGTTTTTTATCTATTGGTAAGACCAATTACCCATAGAGTTAAGCTTAATCTAAGTGTAAACTTAAGGCTAATTGCTGGGCTCATTTAAGGCTTAAGCCAGTTAAGAACAGTGATCATTTGACGCTTTAAAGCCAGCGCGAAGCGTTTAGGCTAGTGCAAATCTAATCAACAGACACAAGCTGCAGCAGCCTTAAATAGAGAAAGCATAAACACGCAAACAATACTAAATGTTAATGCGCAACACAGTGGGAACCTACTTTGACGTTTCAAAAAATACAGCAACCAAAATTATCGGATGTGATCATGGAACAAATAGAAGACATGATCGTAGAAGGTACTCTGGCACCGGGAGAAAAATTACTACCGGAACGTCAGCTGGCGGCTCAATTTTCGGTTTCCCGCCCTTCGCTACGTGAAGCAATTCAAAAATTAGAAGCTAAAGGCTTAGTGATCAGAAAACAAGGTGGTGGCACCTTTGTCACCGACAAGTTACTTAGCGGTATGTCAGATCCTTTATTTGAATTATTAGCACAAAAAGGCGAAGGTCAGTTTGACTTGCTTGAGTTTCGTCATGGTATTGAAGGCATGGCTGCCTACTATGCGGCTATGCGTGGTACTAAGGCTGACTTTAAATTAATTAAAGAAAAGTTTGAGGCGATTTCTGAAGCTCAAATCGATAGACCGAATATGGGCAACTCTTATGCCGACGAAGCGCATGCCATTTTTGAGTTCTATTTGTCTATTTGTCAAGCTTCCCACAATGCCGTGTTACTGCATTTAGCTCGAGCGATGAGCTCAGTCTTAATCGATAACATCGAAAAAAACTTAAAGATGTTATACAAGCGTCCTGAAGTGCCTAATCGAATCAGTCACTATCGAGCCAAACTGCTGGAAAGCATTATCAGTGGTGAGCCCAATAAAGCGTGGGGAGCCAGTCATA
This sequence comes from Thalassotalea sp. 273M-4, assembly GCF_041410465.1. Classification (NCBI taxonomy): domain Bacteria; kingdom Pseudomonadati; phylum Pseudomonadota; class Gammaproteobacteria; order Alteromonadales; family Colwelliaceae; genus Thalassotalea; species Thalassotalea aquiviva. The sequence goes on along the minus strand of NZ_CP166961.1, from coordinate 2,495,397 downwards.
AAAACTTGGCATACATTGAAGAAGTTATGCTGAATATGGCCGAAGAAGATACTCGAGTAACGCGCTCACTGCGCCGACTTCAGACCTTGTAAGAGAAAAATTAAAAATTTTATCAAAAAGTGCGAATTTATAGCGCGTTTTTTACATAAACAAACGAGGTGGCGCGGTTTATAAGCTACCTTTAATACACAGAATATACGTTAATAATGAACGCACAAGATAGCAATGTTTGTGCTTAAATAATCGGAGATAGAAAATCGTTATGGCTGATACACTAAATCACGATATCGACCCTCAAGAAACGCAAGAGTGGCTCGAATCTATGGAAGCCGTTTTGGAACAAGAAGGTCCAGAGCGTGCTCATCAGTTACTTGAAACATTGATTGACCGTGCTCGTCGTGGTGGTACACACTTACCATTTGACGCCACAACTGCCTACGTTAACACCGTACCAGTAAATCAAGAACCTCATATGCCTGCCGATCAAACCATTGAATCTCGCATTCGTGCTGCGATTCGTTGGAATGCACTAGCCTTGGTATTACGCGCGTCGAAAAAAGACCTAGAATTGGGTGGTCACATCGGTTCTTTCGCATCTTCTGCAATGTTATACGATGTCGGTTTTAACCACATTTTTAAAGCATCAAGCGAAAAAGACGGTGGCGATTTTATTTTCGCTCAAGGTCATATTTCTCCGGGTATCTACTCGCGTGCGTTCTTAGAAGGTCGTTTAACCGAAGAGCAAATGGACAACTTCCGTCAAGAAGTTGATGGTAACGGTTTATCATCGTACCCACACCCACACTTGATGCCAGACTTTTGGCAGTTCCCAACCGTGTCTATGGGCTTAGGTCCATTGCAAGCGATTTACACTGCACGTTTCTTAAAGTACTTAACAGACCGTGGTATTAAAGACTGTTCAGATCAACGTGTTTACTGTTTCTTAGGTGATGGTGAAACCGATGAGCCAGAATCATTAGGTGCCATTGGCCTTGCCGCCCGCGAAGGTTTAGACAACTTAACGTTTATCATTAACTGTAACTTACAGCGTTTGGATGGTCCGGTACGTGGTAACGGTAAAATCATTCAAGAACTTGAAGGCACATTCCGTGGCGCCGGCTGGGAAGTGGTTAAAGTTATTTGGGGTTCATACTGGGATGCGTTAATTGCTCGTGATACGTCTGGCAAGTTATTGCAACTGATGAACGAAACCGTTGACGGTGAGTACCAAAACTTTAAAGCGAAAGGCGGTAAATACACTCGTGAGAACTTCTTCAACAAGTACCCTGAAACGGCTGCGCTTGTTGCCAACATGTCTGATGAAGACATCTACCGCTTAAACCGTGGTGGTCACGATCCGGTTAAAGTTTTCACGGCTTACAAAAAAGCCATGGAAACCAAAGGTCGTCCAACCGTTATTCTAGCGAAAACCGTTAAAGGGTTTGGTTTAGGTGCTGCTGGTGAAGGTCTGAACATCGCTCACAACGTTAAAAAGCTTGACGTTGAGCAAATCAAATACTTCCGTAACCGCTTTAACATCCCAGTATCGGATGAAGATATTGCTGACTTACCATACTTCAGATTCCCAGAAGACTCTGAAGAGTACAAGTACATGAAAGCTCGTCGTGAAGCTTTAGGTGGTTCATTACCAGCGCGTTCATTAGAAGCAAAAGATGAAGAGCTAGAAATTCCACAATTAAAAGCATTCGATGCGGTTCTTAAAGGTTCTGGTGAGCGTGAAGTTTCATCAACCATGCAATTTGTACGTATCTTAAGCAGCTTATTAAAAGATAAGAAAATCGGTAAGCGTGTTGTGCCTATTATCCCTGATGAAGCACGTACGTTTGGTATGGAAGGTTTATTCCGTCAAGTGGGTATTTACGCACACGAAGGGCAAAAATACGTACCACAAGATGCTGATCAAGTTGCTTACTACCGTGAAGACAAAAAAGGTCAGGTACTACAAGAAGGTATTAACGAATTAGGTGCAATGGCGTCATGGGTTGCTTCAGGTACGTCTTACTCAACATGTGATTACACCACGATTCCGTTCTATGTTTACTACTCAATGTTTGGTTTCCAACGTGTAGGTGACTTAGCGTGGGCAGCGGGCGATAGCCAAGCGAAAGGTTTCTTAGTTGGTGCAACCGCTGGTCGTACAACCCTAAATGGTGAAGGTCTACAACACCAAGATGGTCACTCGCATGTTCAAGCGAACTTAATTCCAAACTGTGTAACGTACGATCCAACATACGGCTACGAAGTTGCTGTGATTGTTCGTGAAGGTTTACGCAGAATGTATCAGGAGAACGAAAACGTTTTCTTCTACTTGACCCTGATGAACGAAAACTACCAGCACCCAGAAATGCCAGCGGATGCAGAAGAAGGTATCATTAAAGGTATTTACAAACTTGATACGGTTAAGCCAAGCGCTAACGCCAAAGCCAACGTTCAGTTAATGGGTTCAGGCACGATCTTATTACAAGTAAGAGAAGCGGCTCGCATTCTAGCCGAAGACTTTGGTATTTCTTCTGACGTTTACTCAGTGACGTCATACAACGAGCTAGCTCGTGAAGGTAACGACGTTGCACGCTGGAACATGCTTCACCCAGAAGCTGAACAAAAAGTACCACACATTGCAAAAGTGATCACACCTGAAAACGGTCCGGCCATTTCAGCAACCGACTATGTGAAAGCATACTCTGACCAATTACGTGGTTTTATCAATACCGATTACCGCGTGTTAGGTACTGACGGTTTTGGTCGCTCAGACAGCCGTGCAAACTTACGTCGTCATTTTGAAGTTGATCACAACTACATTGTTGTTGCGTCATTGTACGAATTAGCCAAACGTGGCGAAATTGAAATGTCTGTTGTTACTAAAGCGATTAACGACTTTGGTATCGACACCGAAAAACTTAACCCGCTTTACGCATAATCACTGGCAAGGAAAATACAGATGTCTGATATTAAACAAGTTCTAGTCCCTGATGTTGGTGGTGATGAAGTTGAAATCATTGAGCTTTGTGTTGCCGTTGGTGACACAGTTGAAGCTGAAGATGCCATTGTCAGTGTTGAAACTGATAAAGCATCAATGGATATTCCAGCGCCATACGCTGGTACCATCACAGAATTAAAAGTGAATGTGGGCGATAAAATCTCTCAAGATGATTTAATTGCGATGATTCAAGTGGCCGGTGAAGGTGCAAGTGCTGAAGCAGAATCTGCTCCAGCCGTTGAGGCTCCTGTTGAATCGGCACCCGTTGAAGCACCAGCAGCACAAGATGTGGCCGAAGCTGCACCTGTGGCAACGGGTGGTACATCGGTTATCGAAGTCAACGTACCTGATATTGGTGAAGATGGTGAAGTTGAAATCATCGAAGTTTTGGTGGCACCAGGTGACATCATTGAAGCCGAAGATGGTTTAATTACCTTAGAAACTGACAAAGCAACCATGGACGTACCAGCGCCAGAAGCGGGTAAAGTGGTTGATGTTAAAGTTAGCGTGGGTGATAAAATTGGCGAAGGCGGTTTAATCTTAACGCTTGAAGTAAGTGGTGGCGAAGAGGCTCCTGCTCCAGTGGCGAAAGCCGCTGAAGCGCCAGCAAAAGAAGCTACCGTTGTAGCCGCTCCGGCGCCAGCACAGCAAAAACCAGCACCAGTACCACATCACCCAAGTGCAGGCGAGAAGCAAAGCAAAGGTTCGATTTACGCATCACCTTCAATTCGTCGTCTAGCGCGTGAATTTGGCGTTGACTTAACGCAAGTCAAAGGCAGTGGTAACAAAGGTCGTATTCTTAAAGAAGACGTTCAAAGTTACGTAAAATACGAACTTTCGCGTCCAAAAGCGACGGCAAATTCTGCGGTTGCAAGTGGTGCCGGTGGTTTACAAGTTATTGCGCAACCAAAAGTTGACCACAGCAAGTTTGGTGAGGTAGAAGTTGTTCCATTAACTCGTATTCAAAAGATTTCAGGTCCTAACCTACACCGTAACTGGGTAACCATTCCACACGTTACTCAGTTTGATGAAGCGGATATCACCGAAGTTGAAGCGTTCCGTAAGGCCGAAAACGTATTAGCTGAGAAAAAACAACTTGGTTTTAAGATCACTCCTTTGGTGTTCTTAATGAAAGCGGTTGCGAAAGCGATGGCGACATACCCAGTATTTAACTCAAGCTTGAGTGAAGATGGCGAAAGCTTGATCATGAAAAAATACTGCAACATCGGTGTGGCCGTAGATACACCGAACGGTTTGGTTGTCCCGGTTGTTCGCGATGTTGACAAAAAAGGTATTTACGAGCTGTCAAAAGAGCTTCTTGAAATTTCGAAGAAGGCGCGTGATGGCAAGCTTAAAGCTGCGGATATGCAGGGCAGTTGTTTTACCATTTCTAGTCTAGGTGGTATTGGTGGTACTAAGTTTACACCAATTGTTAATGCACCAGATGTGGCTATTTTAGGTGTTTCTAAATCAGAAATGAAACCTAAATGGAATGGCAAAGACTTTGAGCCACGCTTAATGTTGCCATTGTCATTATCTTACGATCACCGTGTTATTGACGGTGCTGTAGGTGCTCGTTTTATCGTAGAACTTTCTGCGGTTATGGCCGACATTCGTAAGTTGGTTTTATAAGCCAAAAAGAATGCAATAAATGTGAATAACGGTGTAAACCGTTATTCACATAATTGTTGTTGCATTTTTAATATTTACATTGGCGCTTTCGAGCAACACCATGTAATATGGCGAGCAAAAATAACCACTGTTAATTTTTTTACTCGAATAACAGAGTTTTATGCCTCATAGGGACAGTAAAAGAAAAGTTAACAATGATTAGACAATATTTTTATTTTGTTGGCATTGCCAACACATTATTACAAGAATTTTTTTGAGGTAAACATGAGTAACGATATCAAAACTCAGGTAGTTGTTTTAGGAGCTGGCCCTGGTGGTTATTCAGCTGCGTTTCGTGCAGCCGATCTTGGCTTAGACGTAGTATTAGTTGAAAGTCGTGCAACCTTAGGTGGCGTTTGTTTGAACGTTGGTTGTATTCCATCAAAAGCATTACTTCATGTCGCTAAAGTGATTGACGATGCTGCTGCTATGGCATCACACGGTGTTACTTTCGGTGCACCACAAATTGATTTAGATAAAATTCGTAGCTGGAAAGAAGATGTTATCGGTCAATTAACTGGCGGATTGTCAGGTATGTCTAAGGCTCGTAAAGTAAACACGGTTACCGGTTACGGTAAGTTTACAGGTAGTAACACCATTGCCGTTGAAGGTTCAGATGGTAGCGTTACTAACATTACCTTTGATAACGCAATCATTGCTGCTGGCTCTTCTGTTATTGATTTACCTTTCATTCCAAACGATGACCCTCGCGTTATCGATTCAACTGGTGCACTTGAGCTTAAAGACGTACCAGAAGAAATGTTGGTATTAGGTGGCGGTATCATCGGCCTTGAAATGGGTACGGTATACAACGCTCTAGGTTCTAACGTATCTGTTGTTGAGTTTGCTGACCAATTAGTTCCGGCTGCAGATAAAGACATCGTTAAGGTTTATACCAACTACAACAAGAAAAAATTCAACATCATGTTATCTACGAAAGTGGTAGCCGTTGATGCTAAAGAAGACGGTTTATACGTAACTTTCGAAGGCAAGAATGCCCCTGAAGGTCAAGTACGTTACGACAAGATCTTAGTTGCTGTTGGTCGTAAGCCAAATGGTCACTTAGTGGCTGCGGATAAAGCGGGTGTTAATGTTGATGAGCGTGGCTTTATCAATGTAACTAACGAATTACGCACGAACGTAAACCACATTTTTGCCATTGGTGATGTTGTAGGTCAGCCAATGTTAGCGCACAAAGCGGTACATGAAGCACACGTTGCAGCGGAAGTTATCGCAGGTAAGAAGCACGTTTTCGACCCTCGTTGTATTCCATCTATCGCCTACACAGATCCAGAAATGGCGTGGGTAGGTGTTACTGAGCGTGAAGCGAAAGAGCAAGGCTTAAACATCGAAGTTGCGAACTTCCCTTGGGCTGCATCTGGTCGTGCGATCGCCTCGGCTCGTACCGAAGGTAAAACCAAAATGATCTTCGAAAAAGATACGGGTCGCGTACTTGGTGGTGCCATTGTTGGTATCAATGCCGGTGAAATGTTAGGTGAAATCTGTTTGGCGGTTGAAATGGGCGCTGATGCAGAAGATGTTGGTTTAACCATTCATGCTCACCCAACACTAAATGAGTCAATTGGTTTGGCAGCAGAGATCTTTGAAGGCTCTATTACTGACTTACCAAACGCTAAAGCGGTTAAAAAGAAGAAAAAATAATTTCTGAAAATCGTTTAAAAATGCCAGACCAATGTCTGGCATTTTTTTTATCTTTTACCTTTCAGAGTTAAAGCACCTGCACTTTAAATCCTGAAGTTTTTTAGATTTATGTGCTTACTCTCTTAACCCATATCATTTGTATTTATACTGCATATAAATACCATTTCTGTTGTAATCGTTTTGTTTTCAAATGTGATCACGTATAATCCGTGCATAATTATTTTTACAAAATGAAAACATTGGCCTTGCCATGTTTCACATTTTCAGACAAGAGGAAAGCACCGTGCTTCAAGATTATCGCAAACACGTAGAAGAACGTGCGGCTGAGGGAATTGTGCCTAAGCCATTAGACGCCGAGCAAGTTGCTCAATTAGTAGAACTTGTTAAAAATCCACCTGCGGGTGAAGAAGAATTCATTCTAGATCTTTTAGCCAATCGCGTGCCTCCAGGGGTTGACGATGCGGCGTATGTAAAAGCCGGTTTTCTAGCGGCTGTTGCCAAAGGCGAAGCTAGCTCACCAATCTTATCTGCAGATCGTGCAACCGAATTATTAGGTACCATGTTAGGCGGTTACAACATTCAACCAATGATTGATTTGCTTGACGATGATGCCCTAGCCGGCACCGCTGCAAAAGGTCTAGCAAGTACTTTGCTAATGTTTGATGCATTTTTTGATGTTAAAGAAAAAGCTGATGCCGGAAATGCGCACGCCAAACAAGTGATGCAAGATTGGGCCGATGCGAAGTGGTTTACTGACAAGCCAGCCGTTGCTGAAAAAATTACGGTGAAAGTCTTTAAAGTAACGGGTGAAACCAACACCGATGACTTATCTCCTGCACCCGATGCATGGTCGCGCCCAGACATTCCTTTACACGCTAAAGCCATGCTTAAAATGGAACGTGAAGGCATTACTCCTGACGAAAACGGTGCTGTTGGTCCATTAAAGCAAATCGAAGAATTACAAAAAGATGGCATCCCATTAGCCTATGTTGGTGATGTTGTTGGTACCGGTTCTTCTCGTAAATCAGCCACTAACTCTGTGTTATGGTTTATGGGTGAAGACATTCCTTATGTACCAAACAAACGTTCTGGTGGTGTTTGTCTTGGTGGCAAAATTGCCCCTATTTTTTACAACACGATGGAAGACTCAGGTGCGTTACCTATCCAGTTAGACGTGCAAAAAATGAATATGGGCGATGTCATCGATATCTACCCATACGAAGGTGTTGTTAAACGCTCAGGTACTGATGAGGTTATCTCTACATTCAAGCTAAGCTCTGTATTGCTTGACGAAGTTCGTGCTGGTGGTCGTATTCCTCTTATCATTGGTCGTGGTTTAACAGGTCGCGCTCGTGAAGCCTTAGGCCTTGCAGAAACCGATATGTTTGCAAAACCACAAGACATTACCGATTCGGGTAAAGGTTACACCTTAGCGCAAAAGATGGTTGGTAAAGCCTGTGGTGTTGACGGTGTGCGTCCAGGTCAATACTGTGAACCAAAAATGACCACCGTCGGTTCGCAAGATACAACCGGTCCTATGACCCGTGACGAGCTAAAAGATTTAGCCTGTTTAGGGTTCTCTGCCGATTTAACCATGCAGTCATTTTGTCACACTTCAGCTTACCCTAAGCCTGTTGATGTGAACACTCATCACACCTTACCAGACTTTATTATGAACCGTGGTGGTGTATCATTACGCCCAGGCGATGGTATTATCCACTCCTGGTTAAACCGTATGCTATTACCAGATACTGTTGGTACCGGTGGTGACTCGCATACTCGCTTCCCATTAGGTATTTCGTTCCCAGCTGGCTCAGGTTTAGTTGCATTTGCTGCCGCAACCGGTGTTATGCCTCTTGATATGCCTGAATCTGTATTGGTTCGTTTTAAAGGTGAAATGCAACCAGGTATCACTTTACGTGACCTTGTACACGCCATTCCTTATTACGGCATTAAAAACGGCCTATTAACCGTTGAAAAAGCGGGTAAGATCAATGAATTCTCGGGTCGAATTCTCGAAATCGAAGGTCTTAAAGGCTTAACGGTTGAGCAAGCATTCGAGCTTTCTGATGCGTCTGCTGAACGCTCTGCTGCAGGTTGTACGATTAAACTTGAAGAAGAGTCGGTTAAAGAATACCTAGAATCTAACATCGTGATGCTTAAGTGGATGATCAGCGAAGGTTACGGTGATGTTCGCACCATCGAGCGTCGTATCAATGCGATGCAAGAGTGGCTAGACAATCCGGCATTAATGCAAGCCGATGCAGATGCCGAATACGCCCACGTCATTGAAATCGACTTAGCCGACATTAAAGAGCCTATCGTATGTTGTCCAAACGACCCAGACGATGCCAAGCTGTTATCTGACGTTGCTGGCGATAGCATTGACGAAGTCTTTATCGGTTCATGTATGACCAACATTGGTCACTTCCGTGCGGCAGGTAAATTACTCGAAGATTTTGGTGGCGTGCTTAACACCCGCTTATGGGTTGCACCGCCAACGAAAATGGACAGAGATCAATTAACCGAAGAAGGTTACTATTCTATTTACGGCAAAGCTGGGGTTCGTATTGAAACGCCAGGCTGTTCATTGTGTATGGGTAACCAAGCGCGCGTGGCAGACAAAGCGACTGTATTGTCAACATCGACTCGTAACTTCCCTAACCGTTTAGGTAATGGCGCCAATGTTTACTTAACCTCAGCTGAGCTTGCTGCGGTAGGTGCGATTGTAGGGCGTTTACCTACGGTTGAAGAATACATGCAGTATTCGGCGAAAATTGACACCACGGCCGCAGATACATATCGCTACTTAAATTTCCATAAAATGGAAAGTTACACCAAAAAAGCGAAAGAAGTGGTTATCGCCCAAAGCGAAGCATAATGTTAATTAGCGCGCTTTAAGCACCATCATTAAAATCGGGATTTTTTAATCCCGATTTTTTTGCTTTTTAAAACGTTAAGATTTTATGGTTGTAAGGAAATAAGGCAAAAGGTTGCAAGGAAATAAGGTAAAAGGTTGCAAGGACATAGTGAACAAAGCTTTCAGGCTTTAATGCAAGAGAGCTATAAGGATAGTCTGTGAGATAAAATACATAGATTAAAAATCGTCATCCCATCATGCTTTTCGACTGCAGGTAAGCAGCAGGTAGAGCATCGCAGGGAGCTGCTGTCGAAAATCGATCTCGTGCCGTGTATATTATTTTAAAACAAAATGAAATGCGCAAAGGACTAGAAAATATGTACCGTTATCCCATCATGCTGTTGGATGGGAACTCAATGGGTTATGAGGTGACTAGAAAGCAGAAAATTGGCGTGCCCCAGAATGCCGGCGTCAACGTCAGCCCTTGAACAACCGTGTGTTCAAGGCGGAGATTGCTCAATCGCCTTAGGCTTCCCAGTACAAGCTGGGCTTGCTCAGTAGCAACCGATGAATCCCCTTAGGTAAAACTTATCGGCTCAGGGACATGGTTAACAACCCAACATCCCAGGGTACATTTTTTATTATACACCGCTTAGAAAAAAGCTGGAGCATAATTTAGTAATAAAGTAATGACAAAAGTTATTAGACAAACCTTGCCCGTTGCGCCATGCAAACATTTGAAATGTCTCGCAACACCTTTATTTTTGGGCACTGTAACCTAGCTATTTATAATTGGCAAGGGTAAATTGGCCGCTTTTAATTGTTTGTTGAATTTCTGCGCTTTTGGATCCTAATTCGCTGTTTTTCTGGTCTGAAAGGGCACAGAGTGTTACGATTAACGTTATTTTATTTATCATTGAACGAAACTGAATGTCTACTCACAACTCTTTAACATTTGCCGATGTGCAAGCCAACTTCGGTGGCGAAAACTTTCAGGCTCATGCCTCAGAAATTCATGGTTTATTATCTGGTCTTGTTTGCGCCGGTTATCCTTTTGAAGATGATGCTTACTTGGCGGTGATCAATGACTTGTTTAATAACGGTGAAGGCTTAAGCAAATCCTTAAAAGGGTTTATTAAAAGTCTGTTCGGCGAAATTTGGCAAAGCATTGTCGATCAAGACTACAGTTTTCAATTATTACTACCCGACGATGATGAATCGATGGAAGAGCGTGGTACCGCGTTAAGTTCTTGGGTTCAGGGCTTTAATTTAGGCTTTGGCTTAGAACAAAAAGAAAATAAAAAATTATCTGAAGACATCAGCGAAATCATTAAGGACTTTGCTGAAATCGCAAATTTGTCAGATGAATTAGACGAAGATGAAGAAACCGAACAGGCGTATTTTGAAATTTTAGAATATGTCCGTATTTCATCTTTGCTGTGTTTTACCGAACTCGGTAAAAAGCCTAACTCTAACGACAACAATCAAACCTTGCATTAATTCACTAACGATAAGAACAAACATTATGCATTACACACCTATTGAAGTTTCTGAATATGTTGCTCGTCGCAACACTTTTATTGCGCAAATGCCGGCAAACAGTGTGGCTTTAATTCCAGCGAATAAAGAAGTCACTCGCTCGCGCGATACAGAATACTTATTTTGCCAAGACAAAGACTTTTACTATTTGACCGGTTTTAATGAGCCAGATGCTTTGTTGGTGTTAATCAATGGCGAGGTTAAACAAAGCATTTTATTTTGCCTTGATAAAGACCCCATGCAAGAAGTATGGCACGGGCGTCGAGTAGGCCCTGAAAAAGCCGAAAGTGAATACCAATTTGATCTGGTTTATACCCTAGACGAGCTTGAACAAGTGTTACCTGTATACATTAATGACAAGTCGGTATTAATGTTTGCCCAAGGCGCCAATAAAGAGTTCGACAACATGGTTTTTGCCTGTTTAGAAATCCTTCGAAATGGTTACAAACAAGGCTTTAAAGCACCTGCAACCGTGATGGATACCCGAGACATTCTTGCCGAGATGCGTTTATTTAAGTCTAATGGCGAAATTAACATTATGCGTGTTGCTAATGACATCACTGCAAATGCGCATAAAAGGGCAATGAAACGTGCGGCGCAAGGGATTTTTGAATACCAACTTGAAGCCGACATTTTGCATGAGTTTGCCTATAATGGTGCCAGAAGCGCCGCTTACGGTACCATCGTTGGCGGTGGTGAGAACGCCACTATTTTACATTACACCGATAACAATGAGGTGCTAATGGGCGGTGAAATGGTATTAATTGATGCTGGCGCTGAGCTTGCCGGCTACGCCGCTGATATTACGCGAACGTTCCCAGTGTCAGGCAAATTCACTCGCGCGCAGAAAAAACTATACGAAGTCGTATTGGCCGCACAAGAAGCCGCCATCAATACCATAAAACCTGGTTCTACATTTGCCAAGGCAACCGAAGTGGCGATTACCGTCTTAACCCAAGGTTTAGTTGAACTTGGTATTTTATCCGGCGATTTAGACCAGCTAATCGAAGAAAAAGCGTGTAAAAAGTACTTTATTCACGGTCTTGGCCATTGGTTAGGGTTAGACGTGCATGATGTCGGTGATTATCAAATGGACGACAATAAAAACCAACAACGCGCATTTGCCCCAGGCATGGTGATGACCATTGAACCTGGCTTATATTTTGATGCCGAAGCCGATGTGCCAGAAGAATATCAAGGCGTGGGAGTGCGCATTGAAGATAACATTTTAGTTACTGAGTCAGGCTTTGAAAACTTAAGCCTTAATGCGCCTAAAACCGTTGCCGAAATTGAAGCGTTAATGGCATAAACTTTAATTGTAAACAATGTGAGTATTTAGCGAACAAGGGAAGTCATTTGATGAGCGAGTCGTTGCAATCATTCGATGTGATCATTGCCGGAGGGGCGTTAACCGGGGCGAGTGTCGCATTAGCGCTGTCGAGCCTAAAAACAGCCAAGCCCTTGTCGATTGCGGTTGTTGATAGTAGCCCAATGTCAGGTGACTTACCGCAAAGTTACGACGCCAGAGTTATCGCATTATCGCATGGTAGTGCCCTTTTTCTTAAAGAGCTTGGCGTTTGGTCAAGCTTAAAACAGCACGCCGAACCAATAAAAAATATTCATATATCTGATCGAGGTCATTTTGCTAAAGCAAGGCTGAGTGCGAGCGAGCAGGGCGTGAGTGCGCTGGGCTATGTCGCTGAAATGCAAGCTATTGGTAATGCTTTACTGACCAAGTTAAAACAGCAACCTCAGGTTCAGTTATATACATCAACGGCAATAGAACATATTGCTTGGCAGCGTAACAACGTGACTGTGCGTTTGTCTGATCATACTGAGCTTAAAGCAACATTATTGTTAGGCTGTGATGGTGCCAATTCGGTATGTCGAAAGTTTGCCAACATCGACAGTCATACCCGTGATTACGGTCAAACGGCGATCATTGCTAACGTCAGCCCTGAGCTTGCCCATCAAGGTCGGGCTTTTGAACGGTTCACCGAATCTGGGCCAATAGCATTATTACCGATGACTAATGGGCGTTGCTCATTAGTTTGGACGGTCAAAAATTGTGATGTGGCCAATGTGATGGCGTTGGATGATGCCAACTTTGCCGACGCTCTTAGTCGTAATTTTGGCACCTGGCTTGGTCACTTTAATACCGTTGGCAAACGCTTTAGTTACCCGCTTATTTTAAAACAAGTCGAACAGCAAACGTATCCACGTATGGCCTTACTTGGTAATGCCGCCCACACCTTACACCCTATTGCTGGCCAAGGCTTTAACTTAGGTGTACGCGATGTGAAAGATTTTGCCAACGTCGCTCAAGCGTATTTACATGCAATAGCGAACAACGCAAAGGCTAAAGACGATAAAAAAGCTGAGGCGGATTTAGGGCGCATGGACTTGCTTACTCAATACGCTAATAAACGCTTTGTTGACCAACAGCAAGTTATTCAATTAACCGATTCTTTGGTCCATATTTTTTCCAATAATTATTGGCTATTAGCACTTGGTCGAGGGGCTGGTTTAACCGCCTTAAATCAATGTGATGCGGTTAAATCTTTGTTCGCAGCCAAAACCATGGGCCACTTTTAGCCCGCCTTAAAAGGATATAAAGTTATGCAAAGTGCAGATATCGTTATTGTTGGTGGTGGTATGGTCGGCCTAGCTGCTGCTTTGGCTATTAGCCAAAATACCGATTATCGAATTGCGGTTGTCGAACCACAGCCCCAAGCCTCTGTTTCTGCGTCCCCTAAACTTCGAGTCAGTGCCATAAACGCAGCCAGTAAACAATTTCTAACCAATTTAGGCGTTTGGGATGCCATCAGTAATGAGCGATTGCAAGCCTACCAACATATGCATGTGTGGGATAAAGACGGGTTTGGTCATGTTGACTTTAGTTGTCAAGATATTGCTAAAATGCATAGCCTTGAAACGGATCTAGGTTGGATTGTTGAAAATGACATTGTGCGTAATGCGTTGTTAAATAAAGTCAGTCAGCAGCCACAAATTCACTTGATCCCACACCGTTTAACCGACTTGCACATTGGCGAGAGTGAATCGTTTTTAACCTTTGATGCGCATTCGCCTGTTACGGCTAAATTAGTGATTGGCGCCGATGGTGCGAATTCTTGGGTGCGAAAACAGATTAATGTACCAATGAACTTTCGCGACTACGACCACCATGCACTGGTAGCAACAGTTAAATGCAGTCAAGGTCATCAAAATACCGCTTGGCAGGTGTTTTTAGAGACCGGGCCATTGGCGTTTTTACCCTTGTATCAATCGGACTTGTGTTCCATTGTTTGGTCGTTACCGCCAGAGCAAGCCAACCGACTAAAGCAATTAGCCGACGTCGACTTTAATAAAGAAATTATTGCCGCAAGTGATGGTAAGCTTGGCCAAATTGAACTTCAAAGCGAACGAATGACCTTTCCTTTAACCATGCGCTTGGTTGATGACTTTGCCAAACAACGCGTGGTGCTCATTGGCGACGCTGCTCACACCATTCATCCGCTGGCGGGGCAAGGTGTTAACCTAGGTTTTATCGATGCCAGTGCTTTGGCACAAACCTTAAATGAGATACACAGTAAAGGCCTTGATATTGCTGATCAGCCGGCGTTTGCCAAATTTAGCCGTTGGCGCAAAGCCGATGCTAGCGAAATGATTTTAGCGATGGAAGCGCTGAAACAAGGATTTTCATGGCAACAGCGTCTACCGAAAGTGGCTCGAGGTATTGGCATGTCATTGGTAAATAAAACCGCCCCCATCAAGGCTTTGTTACTAAAACATGCGATGGGATTTGGTAAACCATTACCAACACCGTCTCAATACAACGACGGCTTGTAAAATTAAGGTTAATGGTTGATGTTATGCTTTGTATATAATTTCGATAAATCAATTAATTTGAAATTATATTCGTTACTGGCTTTGGATGCGGTTTTATATTCTTTAAGTGCTGTTTTTCAATTGATCAACATTCCCAGTCTGTATATAATCGGCGCAAAATTTCGTTACCTTTTGGTTGCAAGATTGCAACCAAAGGTTATCGGTTACGTTTCTGGCTTTTCTAGCCTTCGAGCTGATCTTTGAAAGTGATAATAAAATGACTCAAAAAACAGTATTACACGCCAAGCACCTTGAATCGTCTGCGAAGATGGTTGACTTTCACGGTTGGGAAATGCCAATCAATTACGGTTCTCAAATTGAAGAGCACCACGCCGTACGTACCAGCGCGGGTATGTTTGACGTTTCTCACATGACCATTGTTGATATTCAAGGCGATGACGCAAAACCTTTCTTACGTTACTTATTAGCCAATGATGTGGCAAAACTGACCGTAGCAGGTAAAGCGTTGTACACCGGTATGCTTAACGAAGACGGTGGCGTTATTGACGATTTGATTGTTTATTTCTTTAATGACCAGGCTTACCGCTTAATCGTTAACTCGGCAACGCGTGAAAAAGATTTGGCATGGCTAGCAAAACAATCTGCTGAATTTAACGTAACCATTACAGAGCGTCCAGAATACGCGATGATTGCGGTACAAGGCCCAGAGGCGAAAGCCAAAGTTGCAACCATTTTAACCGAAGAGCAAAACGGGTTAGTAGAAGGCATGAAACCATTTTTTGGCGTGCAAGCTGGCGACTTATTCATTGCGACAACAGGTTACACTGGTGAAGCAGGTTACGAGATTGTGGTACCAAGTGACATGGCCGCCGACTTATGGCAACAGCTGTTAGAAGCTGGCGTAGCACCTTGTGGTTTAGGGGCCCGTGATACCTTACGTTTAGAAGCCGGTATGAACCTATATGGCTTAGATATGGATGAGTCGGTATCGCCACTGGCAGCAAACATGGCGTGGACCATTAGCTGGGAACCTGAAGATCGTAACTTTATCGGGCGTAAGGCGCTTGAAGCGCAAAAAACCGCTGGCGACCAACCTAAATTAGTTGGTTTGGTGCTAGAAGAGAAGGGCGTATTACGTACCGGCTTAAAAGTATTAGTAAACGGTGAAGAAGGCGTAATTACCTCTGGTACGTTCTCGCCAACGCTTGGTCATTCTATTGCAATGGCTCGGGTACCACGTTCAATTGGCGATACTTGCGAAGTGGAAATGCGTAAAAAATTAGTGACCGTAAACGTTATTAAGCCAAGCTTTGTTCGCAACGGCAAAAAAGTATTTTAAAAATATATTTAAGGCCAGCAAAATATTTACTACATTAAATGTGTTGGTCAATTTTTAGCAGTGTTATTTCGTTTTTTCCTGCTAATAATCGTATATAAACCAGTTTTAACTTAATTTAATTTAGGAACAATAAAAATGAGCAACATTCCTTCAGAATTGAAATATGCGTCTTCACACGAGTGGGTTCGTAACGAAGGTGACGGTACTGTAACTGTTGGTATCACTGAGCACGCACAAGAATTGCTTGGCGATATGGTATTTGTTGAATTACCAGAAGTTGGCGATACCGTAAGCACTGGTGATGACGTGGCTGTTGCTGAGTCTGTTAAGGCGGCTTCTGATATTTACGCGCCAGTATCTGGTGAAGTTATTGCAGTGAACGAAGAATTAGAAGACTCTCCTGAGCTTGTAAACCAAGACGCCTTCGGTGACGGTTGGATGTTCCGCATTAAGCTTGATGACGCATCTGAATTAGACGCCTTATTAGACGCAGAAGGTTACGAAAGCGTCGTTGACGAAGAGTAATCCTAAGTAATATTAATGCATAAACCCTGAACGCTTGTTCGGGGTTTATTGTTTTACCCCCTAAAAAGCAGTAAGTGAATCTATGTCTACCCAATCATTGACCCAATTAGAACAAAACGAAGACTTTATCCGCCGTCATATTGGTCCAAGCCAAAGCCAAACTCAGGACATGTTAAATGACCTAGGCGTTGACAGTGTTGATGCTTTAATCGATGAAATCGTACCAAGCAATATTCGCCTTGATAACTTGCCAAACATTGGTGAGAGCAAAACCGAAGTTAAAGCTTTAAGCGATTTAAAAACGGTTGCAAAAAAGAACCAAGTAAATACTTCATACATTGGTTTAGGTTATTTTGGCACTCTAACGCCAAATGTTATTTTACGCAATGTATTGGAAAACCCAGGCTGGTATACCGCTTACACCCCATACCAACCAGAAATTGCCCAAGGCCGTTTGGAGTCACTGTTAAACTACCAACAAATGTGTATTGACTTAACGGGTCTTGAACTAGCGTCTGCCTCACTACTTGATGAAGGTACAGCAGCTGCTGAAGCGATGGCGCTTGCTAAGCGTGTTTCTAAAAACAAAAAATGCAATACCTTTTTTATCTCATCAGACGTTTACCCACAAACTATTGACGTGGTTAAGCAACGCGCTGAAATGTTTGGTTTTGACCTTGTTATTGCCCCAGCTGAAGAAGTGCGTGATCACGACGTGTTTGGTGCCTTATTACAATACCCATCAGCAACCGGTGAAGTTAGCGACATTAGCGATCTAATTAAAGATATTCACGCTAAAAAAGGCATTGTTGCTGTTGCCGCCGACATTATGTCTTTGGTGCTATTAAAGTCACCGGGTGAACTAGGCGCTGATGCCGTTATTGGTTCAAGCCAACGTTTTGGTGTGCCTATGGGCTACGGTGGTCCTCATGCGGCGTTCTTTACCACATCAGATAAATACAAGCGTTCATTACCGGGCCGTATCATTGGTGTTTCTAAAGATACTCGTGGCAAGCAAGCACTTCGTATGGCGATGCAAACACGTGAGCAACACATTCGTCGTGAAAAAGCCAACTCAAACATTTGTACCGCGCAAGTATTGCTAGCCAATATGGCAGCATTTTACGTCATTTACCACGGTCCAGAAGGCTTAAAAACCATTGCGAATCGTATTCACCGTTTAACTGACATTTTATGTTTAGGTACGGCGCAAAAAGGTTTAACAGCGATTCATGCGAACTACTTTGACACCCTAACCTTTAACAGCGACGACAAAGACGCCATTGTTGAGCGTGCACTTGCTGCCAACCTTAACTTACGTACCGACGTTGAAGGTCAATTCAGTGTGTCACTTGATGAAACCACAACGCGTGAAGATGTAGCACAACTGTTTGACGTACTACTAGGTGAAGGCCATGGCTTAGATGTTGCTAAGCTAGACAACGAAATTATTGCATCTGGACACAGCTCAATCCCGGCAAGCTTACAACGTGAGTCAGCGATTTTAACCCACCCAGTATTTAACAGTTACCACAGCGAAACTGAAATGCTGCGTTACATCAAAAAGCTAGAGAACAAAGACTTGGCGTTAAACCATTCAATGATCTCACTTGGCTCTTGTACCATGAAGTTAAACGCAACCGCGCAAATGATCCCAGTATCATGGCCTGAATTTGCTAACATGCACCCATTTGCACCGCTTGATCAAGCTCAGGGTTACACTGAAATGATCAACGAACTTGGCGACTGGTTGGTAGAGTTAACCGGTTACGACAACATTTCAATGCAACCTAACTCTGGTGCGCAAGGTGAGTACGCCGGTCTTATTGCGATTCACAAATACCACGAAAGCCGTGGCGACAGTCACCGTAACATCTGTTTAATTCCATCATCTGCGCACGGGACAAACCCTGCATCAGCGCAAATGGTAGGGATGAAAGTTGTGGTAACGGCATGTGACAAGCACGGCAACGTAGACTTAGAAGACCTTCGTGCAAAAGCACAAGAGCATGCTGAAAACCTATCGTGTATCATGATCACCTACCCATCAACGCATGGTGTATATGAAGAAACCATTACCGAAGTGTGTGAAATCATTCACCAACACGGTGGTCAAGTATACCTAGACGGTGCCAACATGAACGCGCAAGTTGGTATTACTAGCCCAGGTTTTATTGGTGCAGACGTATCGCACTTAAACTTACACAAAACCTTTGCCATTCCACACGGTGGCGGTGGCCCAGGTATGGGACCAATTGGGGTTAAATCACACTTAGCACCATTCTTACCAGGCCATGCGTTAATTGACTTTAACAACGACTTACAAGGTAACGGTGCGGTTTCTGCAGCGCCATTTGGTTCTGCTGGTATTTTATGTATTTCTTACCTTTACATTGCGATGTTAGGTAAAAAAGGTGTGACTGATGCAACCAAATACGCCATTACCAATGCCAACTACTTAGCAAGCAAGCTAAGCCAACACTACCCAATTTTATACACGGGTAACAATGGCCGCGTTGCGCACGAGTGTATTGTTGACTTACGCCCAATTAAAGAAGCTTCTGGCATTACGGAAATGGACGTGGCTAAGCGTTTAATCGACTACGGTTTCCACGCACCAACTATGTCATTCCCAGTTGCTGGCACGCTAATGATTGAGCCAACAGAGTCTGAAAGCAAAGTGGAACTTGACCGTTTCATTGAAGCAATGACTTCTATCCGTGCTGAAATTGCCAAAGTAGAAAGCGGCGAGTGGACATTAGAAGATAACCCGCTGCACAATGCACCACACACCTTAGCTGACATCACTGATGCTAACTGGAACCGTGCATACTCAACAAGCCAGGCAGTATTCCCAGTACCAGCGGCAGCAAACAACAAGTTCTGGCCAACCGTTAACCGTATCGATGACGTATACGGCGATCGCAACCTAATTTGTTCATGCCCTGCAGTAGAAACCTACATGGATGCTGAATAAGTGTTGTTGTCACTGTCGAATAAAGTTTGAAACAACAAAAAAAGTTTGAAACTTTAATAAAGTTTGAAAGTAAAAATAGTGAAAGGCGAGCTTAATAGCAGAGCCTTTCAGTTAACGTGTTGAAATAGTAAAAAAGCAAGATGCCACAACATCTTGCTTTTTTTGTATGTAATAACAGTATCTTACGTATATATTGTTCCTATTGACAAGGAATATTGATATGTTCTTATGTAAAAGTACATAAATAAAAAATAGGTAGTAATAAATGCAAAAGATATTAGAAGACATATGCGATTCATTAGACGATTTATCCTTATCGGTAGAGAAAATTTCTAATGACGACAGAAATATAAATGATATGCAAAACTCTCCAGCATATCCTGCTTTAAATAGACATGACTTAGCGTACATCCCTACTGCATTAGCAGAAAAGATTAGAATTGCCGATTTAACCATTGAAGATGAGACAACATTAGAATATTTAGAAGAATTTCCAGATAAGATAAAGAGCCTTAAAACAAGAAGCGTACCTAACTTATTTCACAACAGCTATCCTACGGCTATATCTTCTTTCTTGATTACCTTGGAATTGCTTGAAACGCTTATTGATTCAGAATTAACTTGGATTGTAGAAAACGATAATAAGGCAATGCCTCCTGCTGTTCATAGAAGGTTAAAAACATTAAACACAAAAATTCAAAACATTGAAGTCGATGAAGAAGACTTAACTAATAAGATCAAGCTAATTAACGAAGCACATGAGACAGCAGAATCTCTACCTTCTGATTTAGAGGATTTGAAAAAAGCCCGTATTGAGCTTGAAAAAGCAAATCAAAAATCCATTGTGATCCTTTCAAAAATTGAAGATGCCAACACTAAATCAAAACAGCTATTGGAATCATTAGATTCTAATAAAGTTAAGTCCGATAAATTGGTTGAAAATTGTGAAGATGCATACAGAGTTACCACCAGTAAAGGATTGGCAGGTGCATTCGAACAAAGGGCTACTAAAATGGCATATGCCATGTGGGTATGGGTAATAGGTCTTTTACTTTCATTGTGGGGTATTTGGCATATTGGCTCTGCAAGAGTAGATGCACTAACAACTTTACTTGCTGCTCCAAATTTTTCTTGGGGTACGGTAGCAATCCATCTTGTATTAGCTTTTATTAGTTTGGGTGCTCCATTGTGGTTTGCGTGGTTATCGACAAAACAAATAAATCAAAGGTTTAAACTTGCTGAAGATTATGGTTTTAAATCCTCAACGTCAAAAGCTTATGAAGGCTATAAAAGGGAAGCTAATACTATTGATAAAAAAATGGAATCAAGGTTGTTTGAATCTGCGCTGGCAAGATTAGAAGAGCCACCATTGAGATTACTTGAAAACAATCATCACTCAAGCCCTTGGCATGAATTTTTTGATTCAGAACAGTTTAAATCCATTATGAAAAATGTTCCTGAATTAAGGGATAAAGTTTTGAACGTTGTAGATAAAGTAACCCCTAATATTGGAAAACAACACCCTAAGCAATCAGGCAATGATTCCGTTGAGCAAATAGTTACTGATAAAGCTAGTTAAATATAGATAACTTTAAAAGGCACTGATTAATCAGTGCCTTATTTTTTAGTTCTGATCAGTATAGTAATGATTCAATTTTTATTGGTGCTTTGGCTAAACCAAGTTTAACAGCAGGAACTTCATGTTGCTCACCTCTTCGTTTCATATAGTTGTGATAAAAGCGAAATATGCCTGATAGCTTTGATATCATATCTACTCTATAAGGACTGAAGCCATACCATTTGTTGTTTGTACTGGCACTCGTTGAATCTCGGCTAAACATACGAATTTTATCTCTAGCCACCTTAAAGAAACCCTCAACACCATGAAGACTTGCCTTGTGGTAAAGATTAATCATATGTTCTTCACTGTAATCTCCTAAGTCAGTAAACATTCTTACCATTTTTTGCGGTTCGTACATGGTTGGTATAGGACACCTTACCCAAGTTTTTCGGCTACCATTTTCGATTGGAATTTGGTTTTCAATTTCATGACGGTAAAGCTCTTGGATAAGTTGATATTTTGAGGTGTTATCTAAGTCTTTCCATGCGATTCCTGTTTTTAACTGCATCTGCCTTTCAAATTGTTTAATCATGTATGTTCTTTGATTTACAGAGATGTTCTTACCATTGGCAACAAACCAACCATCAGCAGTTCTGGCAGTAATTCGGTCATTAAAAATTATATTAATAGCGTTCCGTATTGAAGGCTCTCTATCAACGAAGAATCGAACCTTTTCAACTGATTTAAACATTTCTTTATTGGCAAGAAAGTGGGCATATGTAGAGTAGTCGCTATGAACTAACATACCCTGTTTTGGCAATCTAACATCACCATTTGGCTCATCAATAGCATCTAAGTTAAGTTGAATAGAATGCTTATATTCCGTAAGCCATATTTGGTATTCTGGACTATCTACATCTAGCTTTAAAGGGTTAGGATCTTTCTCGTGTAAAGCCTTTTCTAAAAATTCAGTTTCTTGCTGTTTAAATTCATCAGGAAGCCACAACCTAGCATATTTTCGATGCTGTGGTCTTTTATCCTTTTCTAGCTCAAGAATCGGGTCATTAAGAATAGCTTCTTGAGAAATATCGTGGTCAACATTAAAATCCCAACCAAAGACATATCGACTTCTATTATCAACAGTGGCTAGTCCGTAAAGCTGAATAATTCTTCTATCTTTTCGTTCAGGCCAATTGACCGTTTGAACTTGCCTATCGCAAGATAAATAAAGCCTGTCACATCCTGTTTCCGAAAATTTAAGTTCCCTTTCTCCCATAAACTCTTGAACCTTTTCATAGATCCATCCGACTCGGTTGTAGAAAGTTTCTGGATTTATTTCTGCTATTTCAAGAATTCCCTGGACAGGAACTTGAGCAACAATAGCTTTAAAAATAGTTCGATTTTTATGGCTTACTCTTTGCTTTCTTCTTTTATTCGGCTTTGAAAAGACTTTCTTGCAGGATAGGCATTGGTATCGCTGAGAGCCAGCAGCCGTTTTGCCGTAAAAACGATACGAATCAGAATTTGCAATGTCGATATTGTTATTTGGGCAATCAATTGTAGGGCAACAAGTTTTAGCCACAACTCTAAATTTATTTATCCTATTAAACTCTTCTGAAAGACTCTTGTTGCTTTTGATAGGAACTCTTGAAAGACATTGATCACAGAAGATTACAGGGGAGTTTTTACCCGATGCCTGAACTTTATATACAGAAGATGATGACTTTCTCTTTTTTATTATGTTATTGTAATGAGGGTCAACACCGTAGTTTATACACAAAGGATTGTTACAGCAATTCACCTGAATACCATCAAAGGTTTCAGGTATTATTTTCTCTTTTTTCCCCTCTGAAGATTTTTTAAGCATAAAAAAAGCCCTATAACAACCGTAACTGATTAATTATAGGACATTTTTTGTTGTTCAGCTAACATTTATCAACACGTTAACTGAAAGGCTCTGCTTAATAGCTCGCCTTTTATTTATAAATTTGGTCTCTCAAAAAGGTCGTCAATTTCATCTAGAGAGTGATGAGAATCCTTCTCACTATCACTGCTAAAGTCATGTTCTCTCCCTGAGTACCTATCTACCATACTGGTGTATATATCATCTAAATCAACACAGCCTAACAATTGCTCACTTAATTCTTCTAATTCAAGATTATATTCTGACAATACTGATTTGATATGTTTGTTGACTTCATCCTTTATGGGTTTGTAGTGGCATAGTTATTTTGGCCACCTAATTAGAGGATGTTATGATCCGTTCATAGCAATATTAGGTGAATTAAATGACTAAGAAGTCGCGTAAGAATTTTAGCCCCGAATTTAAATTAGAAACCGCCCAGTTGGTTATTGATCATGGTTATACCCATGAAGAAGCATCCAAGGCGATGGGTTTAGGTTATTCAACCATTAGTAAATGGGTGAAACAGCTAAAAGAAGAACGTCAAGGTAAGTCGCCGAAGGCGACACCAATGACGCCAGAGCAACTCAAAATACGTGAGCTTGAGAAAAAAATCGAACGCATTGAGTTAGAGAAAGAAATATTAAAAAAGGCTAGCGCTCTGTTGATGTCGGACTCACTGAACAATTCGAAATAATCGAAAAACTCAATAAGAGCCAAAAAAGCCAATATCCAGTGAAAGTGTTATGCGACGTATTTGGTGTTCATCGCAGCAATTATAAGTATTGGCAACAACGCGATAAGTCTCCTTCGATTGAGCAACGTACGTTGCTCAATAAAGTAGAAGAAGCACATGAGTTAAGCGGTCGCTCTGCTGGAGCGAGAACCATTAGCGAGATAGTCACTCAAGACGACAGTGACCTCACGTTGAGTCGTTACCGAGCCAGTAAGCTCATGAAAAAGCTTGGGTTAGTCAGTTGCCAACTGCCGCAGCATGCCTATAAGAAAGCATCGAAAGAGCATATAGCCATTCCTAATTTGCTCGAGCGACAGTTTGACGTTGTGGAGCCAAATCAAGTCTGGTGATGTTACTTACATTTGGACAGGAAATCGTTGGGCATATTTAGCGGTTGTAATCGACCTATTCGCACGAAAACCTGTTGGGTGGGCCATATCCCACTCTCCAGACAGCGAGTTAACCGTTAAGGCCTTGACGATGGCTTATGAACTGCGAGGACGTCCGCAAAACCTCATGTTCCATAGTGACCAGGGGAGCCATTATACCAGTCGTAAATTCAGACAAAGATTATGGCGCTATAAGATAAAACAAAGCATGAGTCGCCGCGGGAATTGTTGGGACAATGCTCCAATGGAGCGTTTCTTCAGAAGTTTAAAAACGGAATGGATTCCAACAACGGGTTACAGTAGTTTCAAGGAAGCTAAGTTAGAAATAACGAAATATATTATTGGATATTACAGCCAAGTCAGGCCACATCAGCATAATGGTGGTTTGTCGCCAAACGAGTCAGAAGAAAGATACTGGCAAAACTATAAAACTGTGGCCAATTTAACTTGACCACTACACATAAGCAAGCTTAAAGAGTGGAGCAGTGATGAATTTGGTACTCCTAACCTACTAGTATCTCAAGACGATGGTTCTTTTCATCTAGGGTATTATGCAGGGATGGGAAACTCAGATAACACACCAATAGAAAAACTAGACTCAATATATAAAGAAGTCATTGTTCCACTATATCAGTCAGGAGAACTGCAAGCTTCTGGTAAGGTTTTCACGCTCTATTCTGGGAGTGATTTTTTCAAAAAGGTAGTTTTTCAAGGGAAATAATTTCGCCCGTGGTTTGCAACTATAGAGTATTAGGGTTTGAAGTACTCACAACTCTTACTTTAAGTGTAAGGGTTGAAGATAACCTCACCTTTTGCTAATTTACATTCAAGCTTTATCACAGGCGGTTACGTCTGATAATAGCATTTATGCATGCTACCCGTTACGGGAAATTGCAAGGCTGGCAGCCTTTCTATTAGATACAAACTCTTTAGGTTGTATGGTGATATTAAATTGGCGGTAATCGAGTACGATACCGGGTTCGCAGCATATAGAGGTTCCTACTGGCCTGCGGCATTAATTTATATCGGATATAACTATGCCTGTAAAAAACTCAACTCCAGCAAACCAATCTTTAAAACATTACAAAAGCCTTTCATATGAAACACTAGCAGCAAGCTGGCTGCTCAATGATGGTTGGGATGTTTTTCTTCCCATGATAGATCATGGTTTAAAAACCGATTTTGTTATCTCTGATGGCGATGATTTTTATCGCATCCAAGTTAAATCAATTGAAACCAATGATGAAGAAAATCTAGTAGAAAATAAATGGGGTGACGCAAAAATTGACTACGTCATTTATTTTTCAAGAGTTGGTAATTGGGGTTATATCACGCCACTTTTCAGACAAATACGAAAACGATTGAATGCCAAAGGCCATGTAAGGTTTCATCAACACCCTAAAAACTTCACTAAAGCGTTTAAATTGATATGATGTTGATAAATGAATAGTTAGTTGTATCAACTGTTAGCTAATACAACTAACTAAAAAATTAATCATTAAATCCATCAAAATTAGGAGCTAGGTGGAGACCTTCTACTCCGTATAATGCCAAGCGATTTTTAAGTTTTAATCTAAAGTAATGTTCTTCAACGATAGGATCTTTTGAGCAATCAACATATAACTTTTGAAGTAAGTAACCAACTGATGATGCTCGTACTCGTTTGTGAAGAATCCCATCAGTCATGTTGAATTCATTTAAAACGCCACTTGAATCTTTTAAGCTAGGGTGAGGAATAATTTCTAAATCGACTTGACGATTCCATTGAACATCTTCGTTCTGAAGCTCTTTAGGCAATACTGGTTCTTCAATAGTATGAGCACTTTTAAATCTAGAAATTACAAAATCGGCAAATCGACCCTTTGTTCTATCATAAGCCCTTAAGTGCCATCTTGAACCATTAAACATGTAAGAGTGTGGAATTAGTATTTTTTCACTTGCACCACTTGAGTTGGAGAAATACTCACATTTAATAGGAGCTCGTTGAAGAATTCCTTTAGTTATTGCTGTAACAACCTCAATATCAGGTTCATCAATAATATCGATCACTTCACTCGATATATAAGACTTTGTATTAGCTTGAATTTCATTTCCTGTAAGTTGTGCTAAAACCTCTGAAGATTTGAATTTGAATAGCTCTTTCCAATCCTCACTTAAGAAATAGTTTTTTGAATTTGATGAATCAGAGATGTTGTTTGGCATCAGATTTTTATATTCAGCAATATCTCTACTTGCAGCCGCAGTTCCTATCCCAAACTTCTTAATAAGATCAGCTCTGGTAAAGCTACCTAGAAATCTTAGGCAAAACTCTATGTACCTTAATCGGCTTACTTGTTGTGAAGGTAAATGTTTGAGATCAATCATCTTTAAGCATCGTTTATTTATAATAAGGCTTGTATAGCATAGATTTCATTAGAGTACAAATACAATACCATGATAAAGTCTTTATGGTTTTGTTACTGCCTTAAAATTATATCTTGATTGTATCATCAGTATACGGTAGATTATTAATTGAACTGCGCGGGTGGTTGTGTGAGCACCTAGATATGTTCGCTATATAGGTTTATTAAATTGTTTAATAAGGAGTAAAAAATGTCAGGAAAAAATCAACATGTAGTACCACATGACTCTGGTTGGGCTGTTAAAGGCGCTGGTAACTCTAAAGCTACATCAGTTCACAGCACGCAGGCAGAAGCGGCAGCACAGGCTCGCTCTATCGCACAGAATCAAGGTTCAGAAATGCTAATACATGGTAAGAACGGTCAAATCAGAGAGAAAAATAGTTACGGTAATGATCCATATCCACCGAAAGGCTAAATGGTTTTAAATGTAATTACTGCTGGTAGGCAAAGCTACGGTATTTCTTATTATGTAATGTAATTTGAAGATTAATAGTATTAGAGATTATTCATGAAATGGACTAATGGAAAAAAAGAGCAACTATTTGTTATTGCTAAGATGCATGATAAAAAGTTAGTAGCTTTGAAGGAAGTAAATGAGTCAAGTGAGGTAATACATTGTATTGCTGAACAAGTTGATGAAGAACCTCGTGCTGTTTTATTCATGTTAGCTAAAATGGGTTTTTTTAAGGCTAATAACCGTACTAGTTATAGAGATGGTGTTTTTTATAAAAGAGATGCTAACGTTTCTATTGAGCAGTTTAGTATTCATCCACAATTTGAAAGGTTATCTACAGAAAGAGCAACTCAACTTGAGTTGGCACTAACCGAATTGATCAAAATTAGTAGTCCACTGCAAGATTGCCTATCTCTATTAAGTGAGCAATTCGAGATAAGTGAACTGAATATAAAGTATGAATTAGTTAGGGCAGGTCTTCTAGTTCATGATAGTTCTAAAGGGTATCAATTTTCAGACAGAACATACCTTCAAGAAGACGAACCTATAGCTGTTTCCGTTGGTAAGTTACAACCCGAAAATAAACTGAAAGATGCAGTTAATAAATATAGGGCTCATGCATCCCAATTGTATAATGTAACTAACCACAATAGGCCTTGTTTGATTCAATCAAATGATGGAACTGGCTTTGGCAAATCCTATGGTGTTATTTCCGAGTACATAGATTATTCCACTAAGCCAAATATTAGCGGTCAATTTACAAACCTTGTTTTTGTTAGTCCACAAAAATCACAATTTGATTTTGATTCAAGCTTAGTTAGTAAAGCACACAACGCCGGTATTGAGTTTGTCGCGTTTCTTTCTATGTTAGATCTTACAGATCTCGAATTTGAGAGCTGGGTTAGCTCACCAAATGGCGAAAAAATAAAAAATAGTGTTCTTTACACAACGTGGATTAAGAAGAAAACCAAGTATAAATCGTTAGAAAAAGGGTTAACTAGGCTTGCACAGTCAGTAAGAACAGTTGAATCACTTCAAAACCGTATTAATACGGAGGTAAAAACCTATGAAGCGGATAATGCAGAGCTTATAAGTGACTTGAAGAAGCAACTTGAAGAACAGCGCAGAAATATGGAAAAAACGTTGTTTGATTTATCTTTGGCCTGCTTAAATTATAATTCTTCCCCCGTGGATTTAGAGGCTTTGTTTGAGTCTAATACTGAATTAGACATGTTTCGAACTGCAATTATTAAACACTGTATTCCGTTTTCTGTAGCAATGGTTAAACCTTGTATCATGCTTGCTACAACTAACAAGTTTGATCTTAATATTCGGTTGCCTCAAAAAAATCATCAAGGACTGTTTTCCTTTAAATCAATGCCATTTGATTGCATTGTTGGTGGAAAAAAGCATCTGACGGATTCTAATATTAGAACCGGTATTCACCTATCTGATAAACATGAGAAAAGAGTCGAGTTTTTAAAAGAGGACTTTTTCGAGGCTGATGATTCTAATTACTTCCGTGATAAAGGAATAGGCTTTACAGTTGTCATCGATGAATTACATGATGCACACAAGCTTTTCTCTGATTCTGCAACGACTACTTTAATTACCCCAGATATTCAGCTAGCCCATGTATTTGCCGGTGTTTATCGAATATATATGCAAGCAACGGAAACCGTTGAAAGTGATATTGAATACACGCCATTTTACGCTGATAAGTTAGCTTTTATAGAAAGGATTAAAGATAACCTTTCTAAATATTGTGATTTATCGGCGGGTCTCAATTTGAAATCAGTCTTAACTACATTTGCAGGAAATATTGATTTTGTTCAGATAAGGCATGGTGATGCAGAGCAAATAATTAATCTAACAAGGAATGCTTTTTGTTTTACCCCTAAGCGTTACTTTAATGAAGATGGTCTAAAAAGAATTAAAGTTCGATTAGCTCATGGTACGGGTACATGCCAGCTTTATTATACTACCGATAAATCTGATAACACTTTATCGCTGCATGATGTTTATCAAGTAACTATGGCTGTTTTAGCAGCAGCAGCTAAAGAGTTCAAATCTTCATCTGAATTTGTTAAGTCACTGAAACAGGGCGGAGATAGTAGCCAAAACTACCCGTTATACAAATTCATGAAGAAAGCCAGAACGGTAGCATCTGAAGTTGAAAGTATGTTTGATCGCCCAGATGAGAGTGAGGAAATTCAGATTGATCATTTTTATACATACTTTCACCCAAAAACGGTGTTTTCTTTAATCCCACAAAAGTTACTTGAATTTAGAGAGCCGTCATTAGAAAAGCTCACTTATGTAAATTTTTCTTTGAACTTAATTAAAGAACAACCCGAAGTTTCAATTCTACGGATGCTGCACAATACACAAAATGCAGTAATAGCGCTAAGTGCTACAAGTGGCATAAATAAAAATATTGTTGGTCAATATAACCAACCTTTTTTGAGAAAATACTGTTGTGAAGGTACTAATAACCTAGGCGTAGAAATTGTTGTTAGAGATTCAGATTCAAAAGATACACTCGTTAATTTAAGAGAAACAAGAGCTGAATTGAGGAAAGTTCAGTTTCACGTGTTTGATGAAAACCGTGAAGTTATAGATGAACGTGTACTAACAGATGATTTTAAGGCTACTTTTGAGCTCTGGTATCGCAAGTTAAAAGATTACAGTTATAAGCAAGATAAATACAAAACGATTGAATTTAAAAGGCAATTATCAGCCTGGTTACTTTGTGCATATGATGGAAAACATACACTATCTTTAGCGTTATCGGGTAACTTTTTAGGAGCCTTAAAAAAATATGTAATGGCAATAAGGGCAGGAAAAGCTGCTAAACCTGAAGGATTTAGAGGGTTAGATAAAAAGGGAAGAATATTCCAATTTACTCCTTTCCAAGGTAAACCTGTAATTCAAACTGTGCTTTTTAATGCTGAGCTTAATAAAGAGGTTGATGTTAGAAAGTTTGTTCAAGTTGATTCAAACAATTTGAAGTTGGCGTTTATGTCTACCTACAAAGGTGCCGGCACAGGGTTAAACTATTTTGTTGAATACCTCAATGAACCGGGGAGTAGATTCGAGGTTGATTTTGAGCGACTGGTGTTAGTTAATTCTCCTTTCTGGAGCCAAGTTATAAAAGATAGTGCAACCGGCGAAAAAACGCTTTATTCGTTAGCTAATTGTCTATCAATAATGAAGCGCATTTCAGATACTTCTGAAGACAAAGCACTTAGCGAGTTTGAGGTAAATCTCGTTCATGGTAAAGATTACCGATTCTTGAATTATGAGCATGAACTTGAGTTACTGAAAGCTATTATGCAAGCCATTGGTCGCATTGAAAGAAAAGATGCGAATATGCTTAGTGAAATATATATGGCATCTGATATTGCTGATATAGCGGCTGTTCAGTTTTCGAGGTTATCTAAAGACCCTAAAAATGACATTTTTTTCGAAAGTATGTCGTTACTAAATCATCGCTTTAAAACTGAATGTCACGAAAGAAGCCTTGAGGTCGGATTCAAAACAGAGTCTGAGAGAGAGGCGTTTGAATTAGAGGTCAAATCATCAGGAGAGCTTTTGAATGAATTTTTTGAAGTAACAGTCCCCGAGATAATTGAAGACGCCCGAAGAGGTGATGATGATTCTATGGAGTTTAATGAATTATTAAGAAAGATAACGTCTGCCAGTAACCCAGAAAAGTACATTCAACAATTACAAGCATCTCAAATAGCAAAAAGTGATAAATTGGTCGCCGCAGCAATTGATAAAATGTACATACGGTTAGACGGAAATAAGCAGAGTTTAAAGCTCTGTTACAGCGATAAATCTCCAGAAATATTGACTGATATAGTCAATGGAGATCGCCTATATCGCCCAGAAAAAATGATATCTTTAGACTACACCAGTAAAATGGAATTCACTCAGGATAACCTTGTCACAACGCTCGTTCGTGAAAGTGCATCAATATCCTTAGGTGCTTTCCAAAAGTATGTACCTCACCCAAAATTTATCAAATTGATTAAAGGTAATGTAGGAGAACACTTGTTTTCTCTGCTCCTAGATAAACTTAACGTTACTCCGCTATCTACTCAGGAAGTTATTAAAAGGGTTGGAAAAAGAGCGTATGAGCTTTTTGACTTTTATGTAGAAGTCGAGGGAATGTTGTTATGCATTGACGTTAAGAATTGGTCATCTAGTTTAGATAAAGCCGTGCTTTCTAAAAGTACTCATAAAAAAGCACTATCAAAGATTAATACTATCTCAGAATACGTTAGTTGTACTTATGATGAAGTTCATTACATGTATGTAAATGGGCGCTTAGAGAACAATTCATTGAACCATGAGCAAGAAGTTGATAACAGCGGGAAACTCTATTATTTGAACCTTTTTAAAGAAGAATCTAGCTATAGACCAAAACACAAAAGAAATGCATATGGTGAAACCACACAATATTTTGACGGTAGTCAGCTTAAACAAAGAATTGCACTTAATCGTGTGGTATCAACTTTACTTCAAGGAAATGTGTAATGACTTATCAAAGTACTATTCTTGCCAATAATATGCCAGCAGCATCCACTAATATTATTGATGTTCACGGTGAGCTCAATGAACTTATAGCATCATTATTTCAATCACTTAATAGTGATTTATACATAGGCTGTAAGTCTAAGTCTTTCGTTAAGGAAGAAAAGAGTCAAGCTGAATTTGAGCAAAGAATTCATCGAGAGATAAAAATATCAATTCGTAGAGAGCTTAAGTTATCTAAAGATAAAAATGTTCAATATGAGATGGTAAAGCTATATAACAATGGCTCGTATGAAGTATATTTTTTCTATTTAACTCATATTTTACCTAACTACGCTGTATTGGTTGAGGAATTATCTCAACTAAGTAAATCACAAAAGGAGCGTTTGATATCTGGACTAATTAGCTTGCAGCTTAAGACAGAGTTTATGGAGCAAACCAAGGATAAATATGAGTTTTCTCCAAGCTTTTATAACGCAGAGCTTTACTTGAGCGTGCAAAGGTCTGGTCGAGAAAAAAAGAATGGAACGGCATATTTTGAAGTGCTTAAACCTGAAATTTATTTTTCGCCCACTCAAGAATTGTGTTTTGAGTTGAAGAAGAAGGTTTTTAAAACTCAAAAGTTGGAAGCTGTAACAGCAGATCTAGATGAGACTAAAGCGTTATTTAAAAACAAAGAGTTTTCCTATCAGGCAAGTAGAGATATTAGCGCCACGAAATTCTCCAAACGCAAGTTTATGTCTTTTGGTGATAAGTATCCAGCTTCAGTTAATTATGCACAAAACCTTATCTCTGACATATTACAAGGCATATTAAATAGACTAGATATAGCATTTGAACCACGCATCTTTAATGCAACGCATGTAACTGATCAATTTTTAGAGTCTGAAAAAGAGCATCCCTCAAACATTGTTCTAATAGATAATTTAGGGCGTGATTTTGACCCGGTGAAAAAAGATAAAGCTTTATCTCAGCTTCATTCAGAGTTCGAGAAAACTGGTCTGTCAATTGTTAAGCCTTCATTAGCAATTGAAGATATGTCACCGGATATAAGTTATATCGTATTAAATGAAGGGGATGGAAATTCTAGTATCACTTTATCTTGTGAGCCAGATAGGGTGTTTACTGGCTTTTGGGATGCTTATTGCAATACAAATTTTTCGCAAAAGCAGAACCTTGATTACTATACACGATTAAAAATTGATAAATTTGAATCACAAACGCAGGTTGTTATACAGGGGCTAAACTTTTCTGAATCGGATAAAGAATCGATAGTAAAAGGTGATGAAGAACGCTATGCGATATCCCCCTATAAGTTAGAAAGAATTAAATCTGAATTGTGGTTAAAACAGAGTGTCTTCATTAATCAGCAATTTACAGACATTAACTTGCCTAGTGCAAGCTTAAAGCTTGTTTATGTAAGAAAAACGGCAAGAAGAAAAAATAACTTTTTTGCATCAGTTGTTGAAGTGACGATAAAAGACAATGTATTAAAAATAACAAATAACCAGGTGATTAAATCTGAAGCTAGATTGAAATTAGAGTGTTCTTTTTTTGGAGAACGAAACTTTCACAACGGTAGTTTCTATTTATACGATGAAGATAATGATGTTTTACTTACGACATATAGCACAATACGTGTACCTCAGATTATTGGTAACACATTAGTTGATTCTATTTCAGTTGCAGAAAGTGATGAACGAACCGTCAATCGACAAAGCAGCATTGAAAGTTCTGTATTGCCTTACTATTTATTGCCGAAAGAACGCAAGCAGTATCATCATGTTTACCTGCAAGAAGCTGGCGTCGATCTATTCTACTTTGTAGCCCAAAAGCAAAGACCTAATCAAGATATAGCAAAGCAAAATCGTATTTATAACTTACTCACCTTTAACAGTAATGGTGATTTGTTGAATGCTTTGGAACAGCCAATAACACATTTGTTTTTTAATTCGTTCACTGAAGATATTTTAAAAATAAATGAAGTAAGTAAAAGTTCGCTATTGGAAAAAATTGCCAAGCTATACCTAGAAAATTAATAAGGTAGGTTATATGAATTTAATTGATAAGCTGAACATTAATTTTGAAGAGAAACCTAATCCTAAAGTTACGTTCTCTGATGACTTTGAATCAGAGTTTTTGAGTTACCCTCGAAAAAGAACATGGCCGACAATTATTATTATGCACGAAGGTCCTGTAAAGTTAGAAATACCTGTTTTTGCTAGGAAAGCAGGTGAACTTCACGGTTTCATGCCTCTGTATGATGTGGCAATCGGAGAGTTCACACTTAAACATAATGCAATCTATTACTTAGCTGGTAAAGATAATAAAACTAGGACAGAGCAATATAGGATGATGAGTATTGCAAAGCATAATGATCCCCGTCGATTTTATTTAGATTTGAAGGGCCAGTTTAATGGAACCCAATTGCATAACTTTATATTGCCTAAAGAAGATAGGTATATAAAAAAAGTAAGAAACGTTGATTTCAATCACCTTAAGTATTACGAACAAGCTAAATCGAAGTTTGTAGAATTACTTGCTAGTCAATAAAGTAAGTATCCTAAGTTATCCCCCATAAGTTATTGATATTATTTTTATAAAGCGTTAGGTTTATTTGACTTAACCGTACATTTATTATAAAAAGGAATTGGCTTTGCGGTTCAGTGCCGTAAGCTAGAACACCAGCTCTAACTTAGAACAGCCGTTCCAAGTTAAGAACAATCGTTCTAGCTATGAAAAATCTATGAAAAAACCAA
Organism: Thalassotalea sp. 273M-4; assembly: GCF_041410465.1. NCBI lineage: Bacteria > Pseudomonadati > Pseudomonadota > Gammaproteobacteria > Alteromonadales > Colwelliaceae > Thalassotalea > Thalassotalea aquiviva. The sequence goes on along the minus strand of NZ_CP166961.1, from coordinate 2,461,231 downwards.
GTAATAGACGCCTGAACTCGAGCCCTAACATCATGAAAAATATTACCTTCGAAATTTATCACCCTGATCTAAATATAGTCTCAGATAGAACTCTAAGAGGGCTTCTAAAAAAATTATCGTCCCTTCTAAGAGAAATACAATATCAAGAAGTATTTTATCTAATAAATAGCAGTGCTATAAGCCCTTCAGAAAAACAATCTTTAAGAGATAAGTTAAAAGGGCCCTTACATCATATAGATGCCTATTATTTTGAGCGAATAGAAAAGGGAAGTATTTTAATTGGAGGTACATTAACTGCCGTAGGTTTATGGTTGTTAAAAAACACTATAGGTGAATCCGTTAAAGAAGCTTGGAAGCAAAGTGAGATGCATCAAAATCTTGTGGATTACCTTTCAAAACCTAAGGAAAGAAAAGAAGTTTTGGATAGAAACATTGATAAAGTGATTGATGCGTGGAATTTTGAAAGTTTTCTCATTGAGAATATCGAAAAGAGTGAGAAGGAAGACAATTTAACAGTGAGAATTAATTTAACTACAGACCCAATGCTTAAGAAGCATGTGAAAGAGAATATAAAACAGATAGATACGGATCTAGTTTTATCTGAATTAAAAGAGGAAATAAAACGTTTGAAAATAGATAAATTCTAAACGAGCGTTTTAAATTTTTGTTAACCAACTTAATTATTTAAAGTTGTAGTTCATTTTCTATATTTGTTGAGTAGTTAACCAACTTCCATTATTAGAATGTAGAGAAAATATCCAAATAAACAGCCCCTGAATTAACCAACTTAATTAATAATCCTCAAGAATTTCTGAATAGTTAAAATTCAGATAAACAGAAAAAAGACAAACTTCGGTTTGTCTTTTTTTTCACAAATAAAACAATAATTTTTATTAGGTAGCTAGAAAGTTTGATTACTGTATATTGATTAACAGTAATTGATAACGAGAATGATCTGTTACTGAAGGCTTCTTCTTTAGCAATAATATCTTAACTATGAAAGTTAAATAGCTGAAAGATATGGTTTAAAAAATAGGATTATGTAAATATAGTTTTGTTTTACTTATCTATGTAACTTTCTTAAGGGATTTGTAAATACTAGCATCAGCAACAGTAACAAGGATGTAGATATGTCAGAAGAGTTAGAAAAAGAAGAAACTAAATTAAAGCGCATCACTATAAAAACTGAGACTGGCAGTAAGTGGTTTGATGACCCGGATAAGTTGTTGGCTTGGGTTCAACAACAACGTCAGCTATATGGTTTTCACAGTAATGTTAGCCAGCGTTATCAAATGCAGCAGTTATTCAGTACGTTTGATCAAAGTTGGAATAGTTTACAAAAACAAATAACCGATGGCTTGCGCCGCTTTAAAAACGATCCTGATAACTATAACAATCGAGTTGAGCAATTTAGTAATAGCTTTTCTTTTTATCTAACTAATAAACAACTTTTTACTGAAGAAGCGTTATTTGCACCATTCGTGCAACGCCAATCTGAGAAAAGTGTTGAATTGGGGCTCGCTGCCTTAGCGGTAGCTTTTGATGTTAATGTATCACCTGTTGATCGCAAAATGTATCTAGGCTTGAAGCAGGCAGATGAGTATTTTGCGGGTAGTGATGATCGTATTAAAGATGAAGCGGACTCATTGCAGCAATTAAAAGAGCGTTGGGATGAAGAGCAAACTAATCAGCGAGATAACTGGGTTAATGAATATCAACAAAAAATTGATGAAGCAACACGTCAAAACTTAAAAGTTGATGGTTTAATCAGTGATTGGCAAGAACAAACTGAAACGCAAACAGCAGACTTAGAAACGCATAAAGAAGAGTTTAAGAAAAAGTTCAAAGATGCACTCGCAAACTCCAAAACTGATTTAGAAAACCTCACAAAAACTTACGATGATAAGTTAGCACTGCACGCAGCGGTTAAATACTGGGGCATCCAACAAAATAGCCATAATGACAAAGCTAAGTTATACGCTAAGGCTTTAGGCGCAACGACATTTGTTGTTCTGCTGACCATTATATTATTTGCAATTTGGGGCTTAGATAAGCCATTCAAGGAAGTAGCCGTTAGCCGCTTAGTAACCGCAGCAGCGATAACTACGTTTGGTATTTGGATAATTAAAGTCGTGGGCAATATATTTATGTCTCACCTTCACTTGGCTACTGATGCACAAGAGCGCAGAACCATGATCCACACCTACCTTGCATTAACGCGAAAAGGCCAAGGACCCAAAGAAGAAGACCGTCAACTTATTCTGCAAACCCTTTTTAGACCTAGCACAACAGACATGGTTAAAAATGACCAAGGGCCCACTCAACTCGTAGACTTAATTAATAGATTGTCTCCCAAGGCATAAGGCTTAAACAGTGCAACATTTTTCGACTTTTAAAGAACTTGTAGAACATTATGCGTATAAGCTGAATTACAAAGAATCTGGCTGGTATAAAGGCTATAAGAAAACTAACCAGCTCGTACTTGATGACCCTTTATCTGATAGCAGTTTAGAGTTGATTTGGTATACCAGAGATAATTCAGTATCGAGTCTCATGCAAGGCGCTCCATCGAAAACAGAATTTGAAAATGCAAAGTCTTTTCTCTCAGAAATTACTAACTTAATTTTCGAAGCTCCCAATAGCAAAACGTTTAAAATGGTAAGTGAAAAGTTTAGAGAAGCCGTCAATGACGGAATTCTGTCAAAATACTACAAAGCCTTGTTGAACAGAGCTTTTGCTGCAATTGCTCCTGAGAAAGTTACTTCAGCCGTTCGTGAAGTCAACTTTGATCTAGCAGCCAAATACTTAAACGAAGAATTTAATTTGGGATTAATCCTTAAAGGTAATTGGTGTGAAAAGAACATAGAGTTAAAGAGTGCGCTAAATAATTTATTACCTGAAGGTTTTGATCCGTTTTATACCAACATGGCTATTTGGCATTTGTCTGAAGAGTTGGATAGAAAGCTGAATGAGCAAAAACAGAAAAGTAATTTTGTAAAAGAGCCAAGCAGTTCAGTTTATTCAGTTAAATCAACCCCATCACTCAACCAAATCCTATATGGACCGCCGGGAACTGGAAAAACCTACCACTCAATACAAGCTGCAGTAAAGGCAGCAGATCCTCAACTATTTAGTGAGTTAGGTATAGATGAAACCTTTGGTGCGACACAAGAGCAGCGAGAGGAGCTAACTCAACTCTATAAAGGCTTGTTTAATACTGGACGAATTAGGTTTGTTACCTTCCATCAAAGTTATGGATATGAGGAATTTGTCGAGGGGCTAAGTGCTAAAACCGAAGGCGACCAACTTAGTTACTATGAAAAGGATGGGGTATTTAAAGCTATTTGCAATGAAGCAAAAGGAGTCGATAGCGCATCAAGCTACATAAAAATAGGCGATATGTTTGGTAGTTTTAAGGTGCAATCAATATCGGCTGAAATTATCCACATCATTAAACAAAGTGGCACAGACTTATTCATGCCTAGGACTGTAATTGATGAAGTGGTTGACTTGGTTCAGTATAAATCACTATTTATAGATGAAGTCAATGCGGAAAAATTACGTGCTCTAAGCTCAAGCACTGATGTTTATTTCGTTTCTGGGTACAAAACATTATTCAAACCTCTTTGCGCTGAATTAATTGCAAGAAGAGCTAATAAAAGTACCCAACGTAAAAACTTCGTTCTAATTATCGATGAAATAAATCGCGGCAATATATCAAAAATTTTCGGTGAGTTAATTACACTCATTGAGCCATCAAAGCGTTTAGGACAGTCGGAAGCTATTGAAGTAACCCTACCATATTCTGGTGATAGATTTTCTGTACCAGATAATCTTTATATTATTGGTACGATGAATACCGCAGATAGATCTCTGGCACTTATGGATACAGCCCTTCGCCGCCGTTTTGATTTTGTTGAGATGATGCCTGATTACAGTGTATTACGTGACGAAGGTGGTGTGCCGTTCACAGTTAAAAGTAATGGTTTTGAAGTCGATTTAGCCTTGTTATTACAAACATTAAACAAACGAATATCCGCACTTTATGACAGGGAACATCAGCTAGGTCACGCTTTCTTAATGCCTGTAGTTAAGGCTATTGTTGCTGGTGAGGATGATAAAGCGCTTAATGAACTTAAGAACTGCTTTCAAAATAAGGTTATTCCTTTACTGGCTGAATACTTTTTTGAAGATTGGCAAAAGATTCGCTTAGTTCTTGGTGACAATCAAAAAAACAAAGCATATCAACTTATCAAGCAGTCAGATGTAGATTACGAGATGCTTTTTGGTGATACTGACGATGTTGGTGATTATGCAGACGATGTTCAGGATTATACGTTAATCAAAGCTGATTCTAAGCTTTGGCTTGATGCTCTTACCTATATAGGCATGTATAGCGCCAGTGATTTAATTTTCCCAAATCAGGATGAAGGTTAACTCGCTCAACATGCTTAAGAGATTAAAACGACGAAAAACGACAAACATTACCGTATTTGAGTATGGATTGCTAAGCTCTAGCACTAAAGCAATAAAGAAAAATAATGTTGAAACAATCACGGAAGATGCTTTTGAATATTTAAAGAAATGCTGTTTATGTGATGAGTCAGAGTCTCGCTTTTTAAAACTAAAAATTGCACATGGCATGGAAGTTCTGCAAGTGCAGAATTACGCTGGTGTGGTTCTTTGTCCTGATGGTACTCAAATAGAGGTGCTACCAAAAGTCGCTAAATATGCAAGTAGTGATAGCAAAGAAGAGCAATCAAGGCTTTCGCTGTTAATGATGCTGAAGTCCCTTAAGCAGTTTCGCCATATTGAGACTGAAGTTGCGAACATTAAAAGGCAAAAAATGCCATTGATGGAAATATTCATAGTGCAATTTTTAAATGCAGTTAATGATCTTGTTAAAAAAGGCATTAGAAGTGAATATGTTCGGGAGCAAAGCAATAGCAATTTTTTAAAAGGGAAATTGCATCATAGTCAACAGCTAAAGCACAACTTTATCAATCGTCACAAGTTTTACGTTGAGTTCGATGCTTACATCATGGACAGAGCTGAAAACCGACTCATACATTCAGCCCTTAAATCTGTCGCGACGTATACCAGTGTGAATAAGAGTAAAAAGTTATCTCAGGAACTGCTTTTTACGTTTGACGAGGTGCCTCTTAGCACAAACTACAAGAATGACTTTTCCAGTGTAAAACTGCAAAGGGGCATGCAACATTATGATGTGCCGTTAAGTTGGACAAGGCTTATATTGGAGGGCTACTCACCTCAGTCAATGTTAGGTGATAACAATGCTTATTCGTTGTTGTTTCCAATGGAAGCAGTGTTTGAAAACTTTGTCGCTAAATATCTGAAGCAACGAGTGACTACCCCTCAAGAGCTATCTTTTCAAGTACAAAGCAAAGCATTGGTGACTTATGGTGATAAAAGCTATTTCCGCCTCAAGCCTGATCTTTACCTTAAAGAGCTTAATGGTTTGGACACTGTATTGGATACAAAATGGAAATTAATCGATCAAAAAAAGAAAGCAGGTAAAGATAAATTTGATTTGTCACAGTCTGACTTCTATCAAATGCTGGGTTATGGCTATAAGTATCTCAAGGGGGAAGGAGTATTAATTTTGATTTATCCCAAAACAGATAACTTCGATACGATATTAGAAAATGACTTTTATTATGACGATGATCATAAATTAAAATTGAGAGTCGTGCCGTTTGATGTAAGTCACCAGGCCAAGAATAGAGTTAAATTGGAGTTGTTAGGGATTACTAGTCACAGTGATGCCATGTGACAATGTTGCAATTCTAAAATCATATTAATATAAAAAATGGGGGCGGTGTAGTTGCATAATTATTTTTGCCACGACAGTTCATATTCCCCCATACATAAATACTTAATTTCCATATAATCATCCAGCCCATACTTTGAATCTTCACGTCCATTGCCTGATTGTTTCACGCCACCAAAGGGAGCAGCTGCATTGGAAATAAGGCCTTCATTTATACCAACCATGCCAAATTCTAATGTCTCGGCTACTCGCCATACTCGGCCAATATCTCTCGCGTAAAAGTAAGCCGCTAAACCGTATTCTGTATTATTAGCCATTTCGACAGCTTCTTGTTCTTCATCGAATGGAATAATGATAGATACCGGGCCAAATATTTCTTGTTGTGCGATATCCATATCATTACTAACATTCGTTAAAATGTCGCTTGGCTTTCATTTAGTTCACCACCAAGTTTAAGACAAGCACCAGCTTTTTGGGCCTTAACAACGAGTTGATGTATTTCACGGCACGCTTTTTCGGAGATCATCGGGCCAATTTGTATGTTTTTATCTAGGCCATTACCCATTGCTAAGCTTTTTGTTTCGGCAATGAATTGTTCAACAAATTCTTCATAATCAGTGCGTTGGACAAAAATTCGATTGGCTTATTCCTCGTACCTCGCTAAAGTATAACCTATTGATTTTTTTAGCCTCTTATCGAGGCGTTAGGCTAGCGAACTTCGCTGGCTCTGTAAATCCTAACCTGAGTGACTTTGGTGTAATAAAATAGGGTGGAAAGCTAATGCTACGATTATTCAAACGCCTTCTTTGGCTAGTAGGCGGGTTTGTCGCACTATTTATCGTTCTATTGGCTGTTTACATGCTACGTCTGTGGACAACCGACTGGTCGGAAGCTGCAAGGGACGATATCGAAGCCTGGCATACAATGATAAAAGAGCATCACCCTGGCCCTGTTGATCAGGAAACCCCAGCTTTTGCGCAAATTATGGAAACTGCTCGTCGAGAGGCCCTATTGCTTGCTGAACGTGCAGAAAACAGAGCTGGATACCGCTGGTCCATGGAGCGGTATAAAGCTATCCACGATGACCCACATCTGCATGGATGGGCTATCGGATTGCCCGATCTGGGAGTGGAACACTGGTTTGGCCGTTACGATTGGCCAGGTTTCTATGCCGGTATTGAAAAGGGCAGCGATGGAGAGACTGTGATGCGGGTTACCGCTGCAGGCGGTGGCTTCGAGACTGGAGACGTCATCGTTTCATGCGATGGACGAGACATTAGCGACTGGCTCGATGAAACAATCTTTGCATTTCGGGGCTCGGGTATTCCAGCACGCGCTCGGGCGGCTGCTCCCTGGCTTTTTACCAAGCATGGGAATCCTTTTATTGCCTCACCCCAATCCTGCCGCGTAGCTGGAACCGAGGTGGAGCGCAAACTGATATGGGCTTCAATATCTGCAGCAGATTGGAAAGCCGGAGCACCCGGACAAAGGGGGAGTCGTCGCTCTTTTGGTTTCAAGATTACTGCGGACACTGCATGGATCACGATACCCACATTCAACAACTCTAGGGCTGACTCTCTGCAGGAGTTATCCGAAAGCATACAGTCTAATACGGATGCTATCCGCTCTGCAAAGCTTGTGATCCTCGACATACGAGGTAACGGCGGTGGCAATAGCGCCTGGGGGCGATTGTTTTCGAGAAACATCTGGTCTAGCGAATATGTCGAGGCCTTCTGGCGCACTGGAGCTCAAGCGGTGGACTGGCGACTCTCACAGGACAATGTGGAACACGTTCACGGCATCGCCAAAGAGAATCTGGAAAACGACTTAGCTAGCGGTCCTGCTTGGGCACGGCTTGCTGAAGACATGGAGAAAGCGTTTTCAAATGGCGAAACACTTTACCGTCAAACTTTCACCCAACGCCAACCTGCCAGAAATGTGATTTCACCCGTCAGCGGGAAAGTTATCGTGTTGATGGACTCCGCTTGTGGCAGCTCTTGTCTGGATTTCCTTGATCTGGTGACGTCGTTCGAAAATGTTTTACTGGTTGGCGAAGAGACAGGCGCGGACACAAATTACATCGATGTCAGGGGGGTATTTCTCCCTGGTTATCGTTTCCGCGTTTCAATCCCGTTAAAGGTATACCGTGGTCGGATCCGTCCAAATGGTGGTAGCTATCTGCCAACTTTGACTTTTCCTGTTGATCTCGACCAAGAAGATGAAGAAGCGGTAATAGCCTGGTTGAAGACCGCTTTACACTAATACGCTTAATTTTTTTATAAGCCAATCGAAACGGGCAAATCAGCCTTATAGTATTCGTTCTGTAGATATAGGTCTTTGCCCCACCTGTGCTGGTTATGTGGAGCATGTATTCAATTTTTTATGTGGTAAAGCTATTAAAGTAATATCTAAAGATACGGCTGAGTAAAGATTAGAATTATTGATATCAAGCTTTTTAATAAAAGAAGATCAACTATAAGGATATTAAAATTGGTCTTAATAAGAAAAGCATTCAATAAGTGCCCTATGTTTATATTCCCCCCATACATAAATACTTAATTTCCATATAATCATCCAGCCCATACTTTGAACCTTCACGTCCATTTCCTGATTGTTTCACGCCACCAAAGGGAGCCGCTGCATTGGAGATAAGACCTTCATTTATACCGACCATGCCAAATTCTAATGTTTCGGCTACTCGCCATACCCGG